>MFRS01000026.1:13669-13873 GCA_001784635.1 Candidatus Micrarchaeota archaeon RBG_16_49_10 | reverse complement strand
AGCATTGCCCCGACCAGCCCTGCCAGTACTACGAGTTCCTCGGAAACCCACCCACAAAGAAGAGGCTCTCCTACGTCGAATCCTGGGATGAGATAAAGAACTTCTTCAGGAAGAATGGGCATGCGCCAATCCCCACATACCCCGTCGTCTGCAGGTGGCGTCCCGACCTGTTCTTCACCATCGCCTCAATCATCGACTTCCAGA
>MFRS01000026.1:12440-13457 GCA_001784635.1 Candidatus Micrarchaeota archaeon RBG_16_49_10 | reverse complement strand
GTCTTCGGCATACCCCCGGAGGAGATAATATTCATGGAGGACGTCTGGGTCGGCCCCGGCGCCTTCGGCTCGTCGATGGAGTACTTCGTGAGGGGATTGGAACTCGGTAATGCTGTCTTCACGGAATTTCTTGATACACCCTCCGGCGTCAAGGAGATGGGCGAGAAGGTCATAGACATGGGTGCCGGGCTTGAGAGGTTCCCGTGGATCACTCAAGGCACGCCTTCCAGCTACGACGTGGTCTTCGAGCCTGTGCTGAGGAAACTTAAGGAGCATCTGCAGGTCGAGTACGACGTGGATTTCATGCTCAAGTACGGCAAGCTCGCCGGGATAATGAACGTCGACGAGTTTGCGAACGGAAAAAAGATGAGGGAGAAGGTGGCGACAGAATTGGGTATCACTCCTGAAACCCTGGACAAGAAGGTGAAGCCCATCCAGGCGCTGTATGCAATCTGCGACCACACGAGGACGCTGCTCTTCGCGATAAAGGACGGGATGCTGCCTTCAAACGTGGGCGGCGGCTATAATTTGCGCGTCATTTTGAAGAGAGCCCTCGGCTTCATAGACGACAACCACTGGAACTTGGATTTGGCCGATGTCTGCGCTCTTCATGCTAAGCAGCTTAAGCCGATGGTGCCCGAGTTGGAGGAGAGCATGGAGTCGGTGAAGACAATCCTTGAGGTCGAGAGGAAGAGGTTCCACAGCACGAAGCTGAGGACGAAGGCGATAGTCGAGAAGATGATAGAGGGAGGGGAGGCGATAGACGAGGCTACACTCACAAGGCTCTACGAGTCGGAGGGCATCACGCCCGAGCTGGTTAATGATTATGTCCCGGACCTTAAGGTGCCGCAGGACTTCTACACAAGGATAACGGCGAAGCATGACCTCCCGGAGGAGGACGGGAAGAAGGACTTCCTGGATGTGGAGGGATTGCCTGCAACTGAACTGCTGTACTACAAGGATCAGAAGCTCATGGAATTCAAGGCGAAGGTGATCAAGATTTTGGACGGCAGCTGG
>MFRS01000026.1:12144-12292 GCA_001784635.1 Candidatus Micrarchaeota archaeon RBG_16_49_10 | reverse complement strand
CAGGGTGAACGGCTACAACCGCCAAGCCCTCACGAGACACCACACTGCGACGCACATAGTCAATGCGGCCGCGAGGCAGACCCTTGGCCCGTGGGTATGGCAGAACAGCGCGGAGAAGACGTCCAAGAAGGCGAGGCTGGACATTACG
>MFRS01000026.1:10288-11905 GCA_001784635.1 Candidatus Micrarchaeota archaeon RBG_16_49_10 | reverse complement strand
GGGCCCAATCATGATAACCAAGTCGAAGAGGGTGCAGGACGGCGTGGTCAGGCTGGAGTTCGTCGCCGGGGACGTAGCTGTTTCCGAGCTGAAGGAGAGTGAGAAGATCCTTAAAGAAGCTTCGGGCATACTAAATGTCAAGGATGAGGAGTTGCCTTTGAGGATCCAGCAGCTGTTCGACGAGTGGAAGGAGAAGAGGAAGGAGATTAAGAGATTGGGAAAATAAAAGGAGATAAGTTTCTAATTAACAAGAAGACCGATTAGTTTTTATTTGGTATTTACCATGGAAAACTTTATATAGTATTACGGGTAATACTACTTTATGACAAAAACAAAGATAACTACAAAATATCAAACAACCATACCGGAGGAAATCAGGAAATCCCTAGATGCCAAGCCTGGCGGCAGCGTGGAATGGTATATGGTTAGAGGTTTTGCTATTGTTAGAGTGCCAACAAAAATAAAGGACCCCGTTTCTTTTCTCACCTCACAGACAAAACTTGATTTGGACGCTGTCGAACTTGTCAAAAATGCAAGGGACGATTTCGGATGATATACCTGGACACCAATATAATAGTGTACGCAATCGAGAACCATCCTACCTACGGGAAAAAATGCAAGAGGATACTGGAAAATATACAGAAGAATAAAACAAACGCTGGATGTTCAACCCTAGTCCTTGTGGAGCTGATTAATGTGCTGAAAAAAATAAACAGGGAGCTGGAAAAAAAGGGGACGAAGGCCTTGGACATAAAGAAGAACATCGACGCAGTCCTCTCATTGCCGATTACGTGGTTCGATATGGGGTTGATTGTGATTAAGAGGGCTTCTGAATACGATTATAAAATTTCCGGTATCGACTACATACATGTCGCAACCATGGAGCTGAACTCAATAAGCGAAGTGATGTCTGCCGACAAAGAATTGGACAGAGTCCCCATTTTAACGAGGCTTGATCCACTCAAGACATAGGCTTTTCCACCTTTGTCGTAGAAGTCAGTCCTGAACAAAAATTATTGTTGAATTATGCGATAGGCTCAGCGACATGAATTATCGCTTATTTACTTGCCAATCGCGCAATCACATCTTCATTCCAAAAAGGCCAGCCATCTTCTTCAAGACGAAAACAGGCACTATTTTCCCTTCCTTGTTGATGTCGTACAAATTTCCCAGAAGAAGCCACACAATTCTACTGTTTTTTTTATGATGTTTCTCAACCGAATCTAGGAATGATTCCCAATCTACCTTCAGCTCTTTGGCAATTTTCCTGATGTCCTGACGGTCGATTGGCCTTCCCGAGACCCCCTTCAAGAGAATCAAATCCTCCGGCTCCGCCAGCCTTAGCTTCAAGAGGTCAAACCTCAGGCTCCTTTTGCAGCCTTTGAAAATCCCCTCGGCATCCACCGAAAACACGAACTTATAGAAAAGGTCGAATCTTGGGAGGTTGGTGTCCTCTATGACGGTGGGTTCGCCCTCCTTGAGAAGCTCTTCATCAACCTTGTATGGGTATCTTTTGGTTATTTCTGATTTTTTGAACAGGGGGTGGCTCTTTATTATTTGGGTGATTGCGGCGATGTCGCCCTTGTTGAAGAACACCAGGTCCATGTCCTTTGTCTG
>MFRS01000026.1:9952-10074 GCA_001784635.1 Candidatus Micrarchaeota archaeon RBG_16_49_10 | reverse complement strand
GCCTTCAAGTACCTGTACAGCCTTTTCCAGTTCTTTATCAATCTCAGGTTTTTTTTGGCCTCATCTTCATACCTCGCATTGTTCCTTTCCTTGGACTCCTTCAGGAAAAACGCTACTTTGTG
>MFRS01000026.1:9414-9759 GCA_001784635.1 Candidatus Micrarchaeota archaeon RBG_16_49_10 | reverse complement strand
CAGTTTTCCAGCAATATCGCTAATCGTGTTCCAGCCTTCAAGCTTATGGGCTAGGTTTCTTTCGAACATATATTAAAGTCATGGTTACTAATATTTAAATGTTTGCATTGCTTGAGAAAAAACTTTCGAATGGGAATCTAGCCTAAAAATTCATCCTCTGTGGTACCTCTTGCCATCAAGTATCGAGAACGCCCTGTAGAGCTGCTCCACCAGGAACAGCCTCGCCATCTCGTGGTTGAAAGTCATCCTCGACAGTGCGATTTTTTTGTCAACGTTTTTTAGAACTGGTTCGCTCAGGCCGTCAGGCCCGCCAATCACGAAGCATATATCTTTCCCAGCATTCTT
>MFRS01000026.1:8039-9390 GCA_001784635.1 Candidatus Micrarchaeota archaeon RBG_16_49_10 | reverse complement strand
GCTCGTCCAGCGCCACCTTCAGGCCCTCGAACCTCTCAAGCCTCTTCAGGATGTCCTTGCCTTCCCCGACTTTGTCAGAGTCCTTGACCTCAATAAATTCTATCTTCCCTCTCAGCCTTTTCATGTATTCTGCGATGCCTTCCAGAACATATTTTTCCTTTACCTTCCCGACGGCGACTATCGTTATCTTTGGCACAATCTTATCTAAGGGCGGACAGTATTTATCCCTTTGTTCCGCACAACCCTTCTTATGTTTCCCCGTCGAAATTAATTTCATGGCCGCCAAGAACTATCAGGTCGCAGAGATATTGTACATGGTCGCCGACTACTTGGATCTGGAGGGCGAGGAGTTCAAGGTTCGTGCGTACCGGAGGGCAGCGAGGAGCATCGAGAACCTTTCCCAGAGCATAGAGGACGTCGCCAAGAGCGGGAAGCTGCAGGAGATACCCGGCGTGGGAGAGGCCATAGCGAAGAAGATTGACGAGTTCCTGAGGACGGGCAAGATGGAGCACCTCGAGAAGCTGAAGAGGAAGTCCCCGGTCGACATGGAAAGCCTCAATGCGGTCGAAAGCCTGGGCCCGAAGAAGATAAAGCTCCTATATCAGAGGCTTGGAGTGAGGAATGTCGAACACCTTTCAAAAGCCGCAAAGGAAGCGAAGATTAGGGGCCTGCCTGGCTTCGGCGAGCTCTCGGAGAGCAAGATATTACAGTCATTAGGGAATGTGTCTAGTAACAAGAGAAGATTCCCCAGGGAGGAAGTTGTCCCCATAGCCGAGATGATAAGGAAAAAGCTCCAATCCATGAATGTGGTTGAGAAGGTCGAGGTGGTCGGTTCATACAGGAGGAAGAAGGAGACAGTGGGGGACTTGGATATCCTTGTTGTTTCCTCGTCGCCATCCGAAGTGATGGACGCGTTCCTCAACATCGACGGCATAGACCACACAATAGGCGAAGGGGAGAAGAAGGCTTCGCTGGTTTTGGATAATGGCCTTCAGGTTGACCTTAGGGTTGTCGGAGCGGAGAGCTACGGTGCCGCCCTAATCTACTTCACCGGGTCGAAATATCACAACATCCGCCTGCGGAAGATCGCGATAAAGAAGGGCTACAAGCTGAATGAGTATGGCCTTTTCAAAGGTGATGAGATGGTCGCTGGCAGCACCGAGGAGGAAGTGTACAGGGAATTGGGACTGGATTACATCGATCCCGAGAACAGGGAGGAATGATTACCCTTTAGAAATCTCCACGCCGTTAAGGATTATGCTGTCGACCGTCCCGGATATCTCCACCTTGCCGTCCTCCATCTTCATGCCGCCCTTGAAGTTCTTCAGCTCGAGGTGGTCCTCCATCAGCG
>MFRS01000026.1:5980-8010 GCA_001784635.1 Candidatus Micrarchaeota archaeon RBG_16_49_10 | reverse complement strand
CCGCTAACATCGGCGAACGTCACCCTGCTCTCCGCAAGGCTGACGAGTTCGAAGCTGTCTGGGTTCCCGACGAAGAGCAAGTCTGCGGTGGGGTTGTTGAAGGAGAGGTCGTTCATCTTCACCTGTTCGGCCTTCCCCGTTATCTTCATCTTCCCGCTGTTGAAGAAGGATACTTGACCCTGCAGGCTTTCTATGGCCAGGTCCACCGTCGGGCTTCCCACCTGGAACTCAGTGTTCAGGAACTTCACTATCTCCGTGTCCATCACCGCCTCGACCGGCTGCCCCTTTATGTTGAAGGTGATGTCCTTCAGCTCGGTCACCTCCATCCTGGAGAGGCTGAAGCCAAGTTGCTGCCCCTGGAGGTTGGTGGAAGTCGTCGTCTTCTTCGTCACCTTCGAGGCGAAGCCGCTTATAAGCGAGCTGACAGGCTTGGTGAACTTCCCTGTGTAGTTGCCGTAGTACTTCTGCCCTTTCGGCGAGAACAGTATGAGCCCGACTATGGCTAGTATGATTATGATGCTGAGCACGGCCTTCCAGTTCATGGGCAAATCTCCAGCATTCGTTATGCTATTTAAATTTATTTAATTACATAATGATAAATCTATTGTTGTCGATGGTGAGTTGCTTTGGCCTTAATAAACACGGACTTCTGGTCGCAGATGCTGAACTTCACGTTCTTCATAGTCTTCATGCTCTTCTACTCAAGGATAATGGTCACGCAGATAATGTTTAAGCTCGAGAAATCCACTGTGATGATGGAGGGAATGGCCAACGGCGCGCAGAAGATGGTCTTGAAAACTCTCAAAAAGAAGCCTGACGAGAAGACGTCCAAGACGATAAGGCGCTTCATGGAGATGTTCGTCATCCCCCCTGTGGACCTGGACCCCTACGGCATAGTCAAGAAGTTCGAGCACCTGATGGACCTGGAGAAGGACCGGTTCAAGTACTTCGTCAACCAAGTCTCCCCGGAGATGAACGAGGAGGAGAAGGCGAACCTGATGATGGGGTTCTCGGGAGCGATAGCCCTCTACACGCTGGCGAAGATTCTCAGGCACTACGTTGAGCTTATCAAGAAGACGAAGAGCTATAACTTGGCCTTGATAATCCAGATGGAGCTCCCGCTCATCGAGAGGTACGCGAAGGCGTACTACAGCGGCACCGAGGCTTTGGCTAACGGCTGGGCCATCGGCGATTCAATAGGGCCTTATGTTGCTGCGAGCTTCATAGGGAGCGACAAGATTCAGGTGGCCGACGAGGAGACGGTCATCTGCAGGAAGACCCACAAGGGCAGGGACTTCATCGTCCTAAAGGCGAAGGGGCCTGGAGGAAGGACGGGCAACGAGGGCAGGGTGCTTGACGCACTGGCGAAGAAGGAGAAGATAGCTGCCATAATCACTATGGATGCCGCCGCGAAGCTGGAAGGCGAGAAGACGGGGTCAGTGGCTGAAGGGATAGGTATTGCAATGGGTGGCATAGGCGTCGAGAGGTCATACATAGAGAACGTCGCCGTCAGCAGGAAGCTGCCGATGGACAACATAATAGTCAAGATGGGCGCCGAGGAGGCGATAATGCCGATGAGGTCCGAGATAATAGACGCCGCCCCGAAGGTCTTCGAGCTGCTCGACGAGATTATCGAGAGGCAGCCCAAGGGCGGGAAGATTGTCCTGATAGGGGTGGGGAACACCTGAGGGGTGGGGAACAACCTCGCCGACGCGAAGAGGGCGGAAAAGGAGATAAGGAAGATGGACAAGAAGATCAAGGCCAAGGAGAACGAGAAGAAGAAAAGGAAATTCAAGCTGCCGTTCGACTTCTGATTGCGACTTATTCCCCTGAAAGGTCTATTTTTTTAAATAGGAAAACCCAAATAAATTGTCATGAAGAGGCTATTCGCAACTCTCTTGTTCATTCTGGCGTCTGTCCCTCTGGCCTCGGCCTCGTTTGACGTTGCCTGCGATTCGGACTCCTGCACGATTACAGGCTGCGATTACGGCCTTATGATAATGTCAGGTAGCCCCCTCTCATATACAATC
>MFRS01000026.1:5576-5914 GCA_001784635.1 Candidatus Micrarchaeota archaeon RBG_16_49_10 | reverse complement strand
TCAGGCCGGAGCCGGGGGTCGTAACCCGCGAAATATCCGTCGGGGCGGGGACAAGATTCCTCATACCATCCACAATCTCCGCGGCGATAGAGTCCCTTTTGGATAACCCCTCATTCTCCGTTGCCAGTGATGCTGATTTTGAAATTGAATACGGCACGCATTGGAGAAGGGGTGCTGATAACATCTCAGACCGGTTTTCGGAGGTAGACAGTGGAAATCATTATCTGACCATGCGCAGCCCGGCGGAAGGCTCGACGAAATACGAGCAGTCAGTTCAGCTCGGGACAGGCAATCATATACTTTCAGTCTCTTCCGGAGTGCTCTTTGAAAACGGCGAT
>MFRS01000026.1:3602-5527 GCA_001784635.1 Candidatus Micrarchaeota archaeon RBG_16_49_10 | reverse complement strand
TGGTTTTGGGCGCTCAGGTACCTTTTTCGAGGCTGGACTTCCCCTTCGCCGGGGCCGAGTGGCAGACGAACTTCACAAACTTCTCGATAGGGACAGCCGGCACATACGTGGTGAGCCTCTCCGTGAGCAATGGCTCCCAGGCGTACTTCGATAATATCTTCCTTTCCAAGGCGAACCAGACAGTCGGCGGCGGAGGCGACTTCATATGCCGTTATGCGAGATCCTCCGACTCTGCCAACTTCAGTATGTCCCCAGGCGACTGCATGGACGCGGGCGGGGAGTGCCTCGACAGCTGGAACAGAGCAAGATGCTGCTGCAAGCTGACCTATGATGTTCACACAGATAATGTCACGCCAATCATTTTTGGTTATCGCCTTCCTATATGTAGAGTAGACTGTGGTTACCCAAGAGAGCCAAGGAGAAGGACACTCAACTTGACCTGCTACAACGGCGATGTCTGGCTGTTCAACGACTTTGGGCAGCCTACCATGAAGTATCGGGACTGCCAGGGAACGGGCTGCTCCAACGGGCAGTGCGGCAACTCTACAAGCATATCAAACACAACCAGAAGCAACCTCCTGCTCAATCCGTCGTTCGTTAACTCAACTACTGCGACAATCTCCAGCAAGGAGCCCGATGCTTGGTCCAGAGAAACTGGTAATTGGGATGCCGGTAGACTGAGTTGGGTTCTTACCGCAGGGAACAACAGTTACTTGGTCCTCAGGAGCCTGGCCGATTTGGAAAGCGGGATGAACTCCTACTATCAGGACATCGAGCTGACAGCCGGCAACTACACCTTCAGCGCCAAGTCAAAGGTCCTGGTACAGGGGGACGGCGAGGCTTACGCCGTGGTTGTCTGTCTGGAGCAGGACAATTGCAGCGACATTGGAATGGGCTCAGCAATTCCAGGCTCCAAGCTCACGTTCACACAAAGCTCATGGGACACGGAGACAGCTCACTTCACAATCTCTGAGCCAGGCCTTTATTCAGTAATGCTTTTCACGGATGGCGGGACCCAGGCATACTTCGACGACATAGTCCTGCATAAGGTTGGGGAAGGAACGACAACGACCACAACCCCCAAATCTGAAACCACATCCACGACAACCGTACCCTCCGCGTACAGGTTCAGGATAAACGACATAGACTGCAGCAACAATAGGTGCAACGTTGATGTCGGGCTAAACGAGCTCGAGCAGGATCTGGCAGTCCTAATCTTCATAAAGGGCGAGTCGGGACTCATCTATTACAAGGCGACCAAGACGATTGAGGGCGGCTCGGCCAGCGACTTCAACGTGACCCTCACGAAGCTGATTGAGTGCGACGAAAACGACGACCTTACTATCATAGGCTTGGTCTACAAGAGGGCGGATATGGACGTCCCAGTAGCCTTTTTCAGGGCTGAAGGTGAATGTTTATGGTGAAGGAGGAGGTTGATTGTCCGTGACCGATCATAGCCGAAAAAGTTTAGTTGCCAGTTTATTCCTGGTTGCATCGCTTCTCGTGCTCAGCGTTGATTCGGCCCTTGCATTCGACCCGTCAGTTGATATATGGGTCAAGTACAATAACACCCAGCCACCGAGATCAAACGGAATTTCAAACTTCGGGCAGATACCCAGTGGTACTGTAACTATGGGTGATAGTTTATATATTATATCTGCTTCCGTAATCAACGACGGCGGAACCTACAAGATGTGGTATGCTGGGTTTGTCGGAATTTCACCTGGCCACGCGAGAATATACTATGCGACCTCACCAGACGGACTCACCTGGACCAAGTACAACAATATAAAGCCACCAAACTCCGACACCACCTCTAGCGATGGTCGCATACCACGTGGAACTTCAGGAAAAGGCGATGATGCAAAAGTATCGGACCCAACAGTAATCAACGACGGCGGAACCTACAAGATGTGGTACTCGGG
>MFRS01000026.1:3250-3457 GCA_001784635.1 Candidatus Micrarchaeota archaeon RBG_16_49_10 | reverse complement strand
AGGCGATGATGCAAAAGTATCGGACCCAACAGTAATCAACGACGGCGGAACCTACAAGATGTGGTACTCGGGATATGACGGCACTTTTTGGAGAATATACTATGCGACCTCACCAGACGGACTCACCTGGACCAAGTACAACAACACGGCACCTCCAGTTTCGGACACGACATCCAGATTTGGGCAGATACCACTGGGATCATCTGG
>MFRS01000026.1:2669-3086 GCA_001784635.1 Candidatus Micrarchaeota archaeon RBG_16_49_10 | reverse complement strand
GCAGATACCACTGGGATCATCTGGAAAAGGCGATGATGTACGATCATACACCCCAACCGTAATCAACGACGGCGGAACCTACAAGATGTGGTACTCGGGATATGACGGTACTAATCAGGGAATATATTATGCGACCTTGGAGATAGTAACTCCCACAACATCAACGACAACAAACCCCACGTCAGGTCAAGTTTCCATAGACAACTGCTACACGAGGGACAGCGACGATTGGAAGTGCTCCATCTCGGACTTCTGTACATGCGAGATATCAGGGGTCTGCACTAACGGCGATTTGCTGGTCTACGAGAGGAACATGACGAAAGTGCTCTGCATACCGTCCATAATCTCAGGGGAGGCCGAATTTTCGTATAGCGACTGCAACCTGACGGCGGGCAGCAGGGTGAAGGTCATGGCTGT
>MFRS01000026.1:0-2604 GCA_001784635.1 Candidatus Micrarchaeota archaeon RBG_16_49_10 | reverse complement strand
GGACCACTCCCCCTGCCACCACGATCGGCCCCATCTGCACTTACTCATGCAGGAGCTCCTGCCAGGACGACGTGGAGCCGCCTTCATGCTTCGATGCCATACCCCACGGCTCTTCTGGTTGCGCAAGCGGCGAGACATGCTGCCAGCTTTCGCCGGTGAACTGCCCGGGCATAACCACAGTGGCGACCACGACGCCCCAGAGGCAGGCTTGCCCGTACGAGTGCTGCACGGACCTGTACACATACGAGTACAAGGAATGCCCTGAAGGGTCCATGTGCTGCAGCGACAACACCTGCAAGGCCAACTGCAACCCCAGGTCATCCTTCCCGACGGCGACAATAGTGGTGATAATCCTCGCCGCGCTCGTGCCGATAGGGATATTCGTCTTCTACTGGATAAACGCCAAGTCCAAGGCCGGCCTCGAGTTCTGATTTATATCCCTGAAAACCAAATACTGTATCGATGAAGAGGGGAATGTTCATAGTCTTCGAGGGGCCTGACGGCGCCGGCTCATCCACGCAGACCAGGCTGCTGGCCGACTGGTTCCTCAGGGACGGGTTGCAGGCCGTAGCCACCAAGAACCCGACGAACAACATAATAGGTGGCATAATAAGGACCATCCTGAAGAGGGAGCTGGAGGTGGACATGAAGACCTTCGCGCTGCTCTTTTCCGCTGACAGGGCTCACCACCTGCACAAGGAGGTCGAGCCGCTGCTTGCCGACGGGTTCAACGTCGTCTGCGACAGGTACATACTCTCCACTCTCGCTTTCCAGTCCACCGAGGAGGACATCATTTGGCTGAAGCAGCTTAACTCCAAGTTCAGGAGGCCGGACTTCACCTTCATCCTCGACGTGCCGGCAAAGATTTGCGTCGCGAGGATAAGGAAATCCAGGCCGGGTTTCGAGTTCTTCGAGACGGAGAAGAGGCTCGCCGAGGTGATAATCAACTACAGGAAGCTTACAGGCTACTTCCTGAACACTTTCTTGGTCAAGGGGTACGGCAGGAGTCCGCAAGCCATAAACCAGCAGGTCGTTGAGACGATAAGGAAGCACTCAAAAAATTTATAGTCTTAAGGCCAAACTATTCTAATGCCCGAGGAGATCCTGGTAGTCGACAGAGAAGTGCTTTTCGACGGGAAGAAGAGATATTTCCAGGGCTTCATGGCTGCGGATAAAATTGACTTCGTCCCCACAATCAAGGAAAAATCTTACTTTATCCTCAGGAAAACGACATCCAGGGAGCAGAAGATTCCTGCAGAGGAGGACGAGTCTAAGAAGCAGATAATCCCCTACATACTCTTCAGGCACGGCAAAAAATACTTCACCTACAGAAGACTGGCCAAGAGCGGCGAGGAGAGACTGAGGGACAACTTCTCCATCGGCATCGGCGGGCACATAAACCCAATCGACGGCAGCGGGGACATAATAGCGGACGGCATGAGGAGGGAGTTCCTCGAGGAGGTGGACTACCCGCACGACTTTGATTACAAGGTCCTGGGCTTCATAAACGACGACAGCAACAGCGTGGGCCGCGTGCACTTCGGTGTGGTCTTCCTGATAGAGGCCGAAGGCTCGGACATCAGGGTGAAGGAGACGGATGTCCTGGAAGGGAAGATGATGACCTTGAAGGGGATAGCCGGGATAAGGGATAGCCTGGAGAATTGGTCCAAGATTGTTTTCGACTACATCTCTTCCACGACTAAGACTAAAGGGTAATAAAGATGGGTGACTGACATGGGAGGTTCATTTTTCATACAGATCTTCGGTGACTACCCTTCGATCAAGGTTCTGGATTTCCTCATGGAGAACTACATGTTCGACTACTCCAAGGCGCAGATAGCCGAGCTGTCAGGCGTGTCCTTCAACACGCTCGAGACTTTCTGGGTCAAGCTTGAGGGCAACGGGATAATAAAGAAGACTAGGATGGTGGGCAAATCCCAGATGTACCAGATGGATAGGGACAGCCCGGTATCCAAGATGTTGCTCGAGATTGACAAAAAGCTGATACTGGACTCTATCAGTACTGAAGAGCCTGCCAAGATTGCCGTCAGGAAAAGATGAGGCTGCTTTGTAGAGCTGCAATTGTCATGGAAGGTTTAAGTCATCACATCAGGGATTCCTGATTCGTAGAAAAAAGGTTTCTATTTTGGATTAATCAAAAAGAATTTAATGTTTTCCACTTAAAAAAGTGTTATGCAATATGGCATTATACCATTTAAGAGATTTGCTGTTACTGGAACAACCAGGGAGGCTATCTCTGATTTAGTTTCTGCTTTAGGTTTTAATTTTGATGGCTATTCAATAATAGAACCAGCCCATACAAAAATACACCCACAGGCCAGTGCACTCGATGTAGCATACTATATAAGGGATTTAGGGAATGTTCCTCAAATATTATTGTCTCCGTATTCCATGACGTTAGGTGTAGCAGAAAGACTAAATACCCTTTTAAATCAGCTTAATGCAACTGTCTTAGAAAAGGTAATGCCATAGTTCAACCACACAAGCTTCTACCATCTTAACGTACATCATCCAGAGATTCCTGATTGTACAGTGACAATAGGATTTGATACCCCGTATCAGAATACCCATTTATCTCTTAAA
>MFRS01000025.1:26869-29324 GCA_001784635.1 Candidatus Micrarchaeota archaeon RBG_16_49_10 | reverse complement strand
TCCCCTTAAGGTACCCATCGTAAGCGAAAACTATCCAGAGCAGTATGACGGCGGCATACCTCACGAAGTACTCGATGCCGAGCAGCGCCGTCAAGGAAAAAATCTGCGCAGTGACGAAGACGACGTCGAACATGTAGAACACCAATAGCCCCAAGGCCAGGAACTTAACCCTCCTCCCTTTGTTGATGCCGGGCGTCGCAATCACCAGGGCCAGGAAGGTCGCCATAGGCTGTATCTTCATCGGGAAAGTCAGCACCGTGTCAAGCCGCGGCAGATGCCTTATCCTGAGGTAGAGGAAGACGACCCCCTTGGAGACCAGGCCCATATACATGTTCCTCAGCAATCTGAATACCACGAAGAGCAGCGTGGAGTAGGCGAAAACCTTCGCTATGAAGGCCAGGTCAGACTTAATTTCCCTTTCCACGAATCCTCACCCAGTCAATCCAGAGCACCCATATCGCCAGCACGAAGAGGACGAAGGTCACCTGGAACACATACTTGTGCACAGCGTCGAAGAGCGGGTTGAAGTGCACGCCCACCAGCGTCAGGATGACCATCCTCGCCATGTTGAAGACGTATATGATTGGCAATGCGATGGCTATCCCGGCCAGCTTCCTCTTGAGCGCTGCGCGGTAGGCGGCTATGCAGGACGCTATCGCTATCAGCTCGAACACCCCCGTGCACTGCCTCACCACTATGAGCGAGAAGTTCCCGAAACTGAGGGTCGTGCCATCCAAGGATGCCTCCATCCCAAGCATGCCCGTCAGGCGATGGAGGACTTTCGCCGTCGAGGCCTGGCTGAAGAGCGGGATGTAGAGCTCAAACGCTGTAGTCAGGAAGTAGAGGGCTATGGAGATGACGAGGAAAGAGAGCAGAAACCTTGTTATGGTTGCGTCAAGCCTTATCCTGATGCCGGCCTTGCCTTGGGTTTTTTGGGTGGAAGGTGGTTTCATAGAATCGGCCTGAAATTTCCCCTATGGGGCTGTCAGCCTAAAGCTGTGATAAAATTTGACGACTGCCTATTTCAACCCGGCTAATATCACCGCTGTGTGGTTCTGACAATATCTAGCAAACAATCTGCTACAAGCTTGAAGTTTTGCTGATATTGAAAGAAAAAAGAAAAAAAGTCAAAGAGGTTTCAGTCTGATTCCCTTAGTTCCTATGGCAATCATAGACAACAGCAGTATGGCCATCATAACAGGCCCGGTCGCTGGCACTGGCGCTGGAGGTTGAGGCGCCTGCTTGCAGTAGTAGATGTCCACGTCGAGTGAGCCGATGTTGTTGGCGTTGTAGATGTCGTAGACCTGGAAGTCGAGCGGGTTTCCGGTGCCGTTCACCAGGATGCCGTACTTGTGCTGCCAGTTGAAGCTCCCCCAGTTGGGCGAGCTCCCGTCAATCTGCAGGTCCAGCAGTTGCGGTCCATAGCTCTCGTATCCCCTGACATGGTCCGTCCACCAGCCTTCGCTGTTGACATCTGAGTACTTCGCGTCAGCAGATATCCCACTTCCTGCATCGAATGTCCCAGAGGCTTCAACAACATACTTCTCGCTGCTGTTCAATGTCACTGAAGTCACAGGCGTGGTCAAGCTTGAGTCGACGCTGAGCGTCTCGACGAACACCGGTGCTTGCCCGACAGGGCACTTCGCGGTCTCGCACGCATTCCCAATCAAGTCGCCGTCGCTGTCCAACTGATTTGCATTGGGGTTGTACGGGCAGTTGTCCTGCGCGTTCGGTATCCCGTCGCCATCCGCGTCCGGGTCGCAGCCGTCGTTGATATCGTCCCCATCCAAGTCCAAGACAAGCCAAGGGTCGAAGTCCACGTTCCCTATAACCTTATCTCCCGTGCCCGGGCCAATCCCCGATGGGCCGCTAGAGTCTCCCCACCAGTTGTTCTCCGCGTTAGTCGCTGTGGTATTCATCACATCCAACCCGGCGATGGAGTTGCCGAAGATGTTGTTGCCGTTGACCGTCAGTGATATCGACCCGCTGTCGGTCGCCGATATCCCGTAGTCGTTGCTGTAGATTGCGTTGCACCTGTTCACGGTCACGGTCGATGAGTCGCTGGTGTCGTAGCCTATCGCCATCCCCGAAGTGCTGTCGTGCAGTCTGTTCCCCTGAACTAATGCTGTGCTTCCCGCCCCATAGTAAGTGGTGACGAGTATCGCCGCCGAAGTGGAGCCGTCCACGCTAGCGACGCCCTTGCACTCCGAGATCTCGCTGTCAATTATGTTGACTGTCGCCCCGGCTCCGACCTCCACTCCATAGTCGAGCCAGTCGCCGTTGCCTTTGCCCGTGTACTTGTTGTCGCTGTAGGTCGAGTTGGTGACGCCAGTCCCGTAGAACAGCACGCCAATCCTGCCCATGTCCGAGAACTCGCAGTTCATGACGTCGACGTCGCCGCTCGGCGTACCGAAGACTGCTATCCCAACGCCGGAGTAGGCTGGGCCGCTGGCCT
>MFRS01000025.1:24402-26860 GCA_001784635.1 Candidatus Micrarchaeota archaeon RBG_16_49_10 | reverse complement strand
GATGCAGTCCGAGACGCTGCCCGTCCCCTTTTGCCTTATGCCCTGCCATATCTTGTATCCCGAGCCGTCAAGGGTCACGTTCTGCAGGTTGAAGGTGTATCCTGTATTTACCAGGAACCATCCCCTCGCGTCGCCTGAGCTCCCTGTATCCGCTGTCGGCTTGATTACCACTGTGCTTCTGTCCTCCCCTATGATGCTGAGGTCCTTGCTTATCACTATCTGCCCCGTCTCCGGGTAGGTCCCGGCAGCAACATGGATCGTGTCAGTGCTCACCGCACCGGCTATCGCCGCCTGTATCGTGCAGTAAGGGTCGAGTAATGTTCCTGTCCCGGGGCCCGGGCAGTTGTTGTCGTCCACATAGACGTCAGCCGCCATCGCTATCGCGGCCGAGGAAATCAGAAATGTAGCCAACACCAAAAAAAAGATTTTGCTCTTCATTTCTATCAAGAATAAATAAACCTAAAAGGCGATTTATAACCGACTACTTTTACCACTAAATGATACTAATATAATTTAGAAGTTTTTTTACTCTATCCTAGAAATAATCCTCCTACAAAAAATCTAAGCCTGAGGGCACTCAAAAATAAAAGGTTGATTGGATAGAGTATTTTCATGAATTGCCGAAGCCAAATTGTACCAGTCTTAAATCCAAGAGAAACTTTTTTCAACAAGTTATTGAGAATTATTGGACAGACAGCCCTCGGGCAGAGATTACAGATAGAGCCGAAATATCCTTATGAATATCTCGTAGGAGAAGTTATCTACTCGCTTCAATCATTCGGTATAGAGCCGCCAAAAAACAATAACGGCCCGTTCATAGACAGTTCTTTGCGGGAGTATGTATCTGACACTTTAAAAAGAATGGGTTATTTTCCAAGGACGGTGGAAGAACTCACTAACCGTATGGCGAGATACGACCCCCTACAAACCATCTGATTAGGCCTTACCCGACATACCTCATGTCGTCCTTCTGCTCCTCGGCCATCTTCCTCCTGGCCCTCTCGTCAAACTTCCTGTAGAACTCTATCACTTCCTTCGTCAGGCTCGGCTTTATCTCCTTGATCGCGTCCTTGAAGTGCTTCATCGAGACCCTCTCGCACTTCTTGTCCTCCCTGAGAGCGTTCATCGCCGCCTCCCTGCACAGGGCCTCCAGGTCAGCGCCGGAGAAGCCTTCGGCCTCTTCGGCCAGCTTCCTTATGCTGACGTCCTTGTCGAGCGGCATCTTCGCCATCTTTATCTCAAGAATCTTCTCCCTGGCCTTCAGGTCAGGCTCGGGGACGAGTATCTTCCTGTCGAAGCGCCCTGGCCTCAGAATCGCGGGGTCCAGCATGTCCGGCCTGTTGGTGGCCGCGATGACCACAACCTCATGCAGGTCCTCCAGGCCTGATATCTCGGTGAGCAGCTGCGAGACTATCTTCTCGCTCACGTTCTCGCCGACGCTCCCGCCCCTCCTCGGGACGAGGGAATCGATCTCGTCGAAGAATATTATCGACGGCGCGACCTGCCTCGCCCTCCTGAAGAGCTCCCTAACCCTTTTTTCGCTCTCGCCGACCCACTTACTAAGCAGCTCAGGGCCCTTGACAGAGATGAAGTTCGCGTTGGACTCCGTAGCGACGGCCTTCGCAAGCATCGTCTTCCCGCATCCCGGCGGCCCATAGAGCATTATCCCCTTCGGCGGAGTGATTCCCAGCCTTTCGAAGCTGTCGGCCATCGTCAATGGCCACTCGACAGCCTCCTGCAGGCTCCCCTTCACCTCCTCCAGCCCGCCGACGTCGCCCCACTTCACATTGGGCACCTCTATCAGCACCTCCCTCATGCCGGAAGGCTCGACCAGCTTGAGCGCCTCCTGGAAGTCGTCGTTGTCCACGATCAGTTTCTCCACCATCTCCTTCGGCAGCTTGTCCTCCTTCCACTTTATGCTGGGGAGTATCCTCCTGAGCGCGTGCATCGCCGCCTCCTTCGTCAATGCCTCCAGGTCAGCCCCCACGAAGCCGTAGGTGAGCTCCGAGATTCTCTTTATGTTGACTATCCTCATGTCGCTAAGGAATTTCTTCATGTCGGGCTCCAGTTTCTTGTATTTCTCCTGGCCTGCAAGCTCCTTCAGCGAATCTAAGATGCTTTCCTGCGTTGATTTCTTTGCCTTGCTTATCGCGGTAACCATGGTCGACTTCTCCTGGGGGGACTTGTTGGATTCATTGATGGCATCCTTGGCGTTGAACATCGGCATGTGCCTCGTGTGAATCTTCATTATCTCCTCCCTTCCCTCCTTGTTCGGCACGCCTATCTCGATCTCCCTGTCGAAGCGGCCCGGTCTTCGCAGGGCGGGGTCGATGGAGTTCACCCTGTTCGTCGCGGCTATGACTATCACCCTCCCCCTCTTCTTCAGGCCGTCCATCTGCGTCAGCAGCGTCGAGACGACCCTCCTCTCCACTTCGCCCGTCACCTCCTCCCTCTTCGG
>MFRS01000025.1:16760-24354 GCA_001784635.1 Candidatus Micrarchaeota archaeon RBG_16_49_10 | reverse complement strand
GGCATTCTCAAAGACCTTCCTCAGGTTCTCCTCCGACTTCCCGTACCACATGCTTATCACTTCAGGCCCGGCAATGGGATAGAAGTTTGCGTTGGACTCAGTCGCGACAGCCCTCGCAAGCAAGGTCTTGCCGGTACCGGGTGGGCCGTGCAGCAGCACGCCCTTCGGCGGCTCTATGCCGAGCTTCGAGAAGAGTTCGGGATGCCTCAAGGGCAGCTCAATCATCTCCCTGACCTTGTGTATGGCCTCGTCGATGCCGCCTATGTCATCATACGTCACCGAGGCGACTGTCTTCTGTTCAAGGCTGAAGTTCTCTGGCAGCCTGGGTAGTATCTCCAGCTCCGTCTCTTCCGTGACCCTGACTATGCCTACAGGCGTTGTGTTTGTGACCACGAACCTGGTCTCACCAGTCGGGTTGAAGCGGAAGAAGTCCTCGAATTCAAAGCCCATGAAGTCGTGGAAGACGTTGTCCATCCTGTCAGTCCTCTCCCTCACTATCGGGGTGGGGACTATTATGTCTCCCTTGCACATCGGCCTGTAGTAGATGTTCTGCTTTATCAGTGAGGGGCTTATGTGGACGATGATGTCCTTCTCAGCGGGGGCGAGCTGGACCTTCTTGGCCTCCTTGGCATCGGCCTTCCTTATCTTCACGTTGTCCCCGACACCAATCCCGCAGTTCCTCCTCACGAGGCCGTCCATCCTTATGAGATTGAGCCCGGCGTCGGTGGGGTAGGGCCTCACGGCGACCGCTCCGGTCTTTCGCATACCCTCCAGTTCCACAATCTCGCCCTCCCTCATGCTCAGCCTTTGCATGAACGAGGAATCCATCCTTATGATGCCACGGCCGAACTCCTCCCTCTGGGAGAGCTCGCCAACCTTCGCCTCAATTTCCCTATCAACCATCCAAAACCCCTCTCAACTTTTTTTTCTGATCGTCGTCAAGCAAGACGTTGAAAAGCTGCCAGTCTATCTTGTCCTCCCACCCGTCGAGGAACTCCCGCATCGCCTCGGCGTGACGCTCCATGATTATGAACATGGACTGGTCCACCCTGATGTGCGGGATCCCGCCGAGTAGGCCCTGCCTCTCGTAAATATATTTCTTGTTTCCAGTATTTATTACCTGCCTCCACCCGTACAGCCCGCGGAAGAACCTGTTCCTGTCGTAGTTGCTCTTGAACTGCCTGGACTTCGTGGAGAAGCAAATCAGCACAGCCTTCATTTTAGTGTTTATTTAAACAAAAATATTAATAGTTGAGTGCGGGTGGGGTGATGTCTACAAAATTTACCTATCGGATAGTAAAAGTAAAGGATTTAGCTCTTACAATGTAAAAAAAATTATGAAAGTTGATTCTGTTGCACAAAGAGTGAAATTCGTTCAAGACGCTTTGCAAAGATATGGGAAAAATCTATTTTTAGGCGTAGGGAGAGAGGTGAACCACCCAGAAAATATGTTATATAATTTATTTGGCACTTCAGTTGTGGGCTCAACCGCAGTTTTGATTCCGAGATCTGGGCAACCTGCGATAATTGGTGCAAGTTATGATGAAGGAAACCTTCCCGCGCAGGTCTATGAAGTAATCGGATATAAAACATCATTCTTAGATGCTCTATCGCCGGTCTTAAGAAGGATGGAACCAGCGTCAAGAGAAATCGTGATGAATTTCTCTCAAGACGAAGCGGGCATTGACACGTTGGGCCATGGCCTTTGGGTCAATTTGGGAGAATTATTATCACGCTATAAAATTTTGCCCGGCGATGACGTTATCTCTTCAGCGTTCGGAAGAAGGACAGAACAGGATTTACAATACATGAGAAGAGCTATAAAAGAAGGCCAAGAAATACTCCAAATGGCTCTCTCAAATATTATCAGAGAGGGAGTCACAGAAACCCAAATTGCTGAATATATGAGGGGGGAGGCTAGAGCTAGAGGATTAGGGTTTGCTTGGGCTGAGGATATGGATCCCATAGTTTCAGTAGGGAAAAATAGCTTGTATTCTCATCACAGACCGGATGACACAAAGATAAAATCTGGGGAAGTATTATTTATTGACTTTGGCGTAAGCTACGGACCACCGGGAGAGGCGCAATGCTCCGATATTCAAAACATGTCTTATGTTAGAAAGCCTGGAGAAAGTCATGCTCCAGCAGAAATACAAAGGCTGTTTCAAGTTGCGTTGGAAGCAAAAAATACTGGAATTGTCATGATAGCGCCTGGGGTTAGAGGCACTGATGTGGATGCTGCAGCAAGGGAAATTGTTCATGCCAGTGGTTATAGTGCGCCTGATGTTGAGGGTTATGATCATGGATTTGGCCACTCATTGGGAAGAACGTCACATGAAATTGGCCCTGGGGCATTCCCTCCTTGGTCAAGATATGGTAGGATGGCAGAAGCTGTTTTTGAGCAAGGTAATGTGGTAACAGCAGAACCGAGCGTGGCACACCCAGAAATAGGTAAAGTTGCACTGGAAGACGATGTTTTGGTAACCGAGGATGGTCATGAAGTTTTGAATAGACAGCAGACTGAAATTTGGTATGTCTAGTTCCACGCGGTCTTGCCATGGGGATTGTTCACTCATTCTACAATTCAGTGACATTCACTTGGCTTTCTGATATATCTTGGCTAGCAAAGTAACCCAAAACAGCCTCTCTCGCAGAGTTAAATTCTGTATATCCGCCTCTTCTCAAAACGTCGATTATACCAGGCGTAAGAATGCTTCCCGCTGCAATAGCTGTCGCCATCTCCACGTCCATTTCCATGTTGGTTAAGTGGTATACTCCTCTTTCCCCACGGTTCTGTCGCATCCGCGTCACTCAACCAAAAGTGTCGTGTGGCGTCACCTAGGAGACTCAGAAGCGAATCACGCCAAGCAGCCACAAAATGATAAGCAATGCGACCACGCCTACTATTATCCAGACGCCGAATTCGGCAATCCCCTTGCCCTTTTTTCCCATCATCTCATTCCCTTTATTGTTTTGGGTTTTTGGCTTGATATATTTTTCATAGGCCAGGTAGATTGTGGTCAGCATCAACAAGGTTAGAACCAGCTTTAGTTTCAGAACGCCGCCTTCAATCATGACGTTCAGCCAATCAATCAAGTAAGTGGCTAAAATCACTATCAAGACTTTACAGCCAACCTGACGCTATAGTCATATACTTTGTTGAAGAGCAGTAAGATGAACCTCTTTTCGTTGCTGTTGAAAGACTCGACATAGAAAAGTCCCCCCAGCAAGGCGTCAATGGCTAAACTGGCAGAAAAGAAATATAGAACCCCTCTGAGTACACCCAGGTCCTCTATAAACAGCAATTTCTGCGGCAGGACAGAGGCCAATCCCAGGAAGAAGGCTGTCAAAATACCGATGACTACCATTTTTGGTGCTATACTTTCTTTTGGCATTCATAAATAGCTTGTCTTGCGAAATTTAAATTTGGTTAACACAATTTGTCACTGCGTAGCATACCATGGTTCTTTATGTAAATTAAGCCCCGTACTGCAACTATTCGGAGGTGCTTTCCTATTTATGTTGAGCTATTCAGAGGAAGTCGAATTGTTGGGCAGCAGAATTAATAAGATGGAAGAGTAAATGGATTTACAGAAGGACATAAGCGAGCTGAAATCGGAGGTCGGCGTCTTGAGGGACAATATGAGGAGGAGGAAGGGTTTTCTGCTGCTCAGGTAACAATTAAAAATTAACTCTTCATATAAGTTGACATGTACCGAGAGGCGAGCATGTTCAAGGAATCTCCCCCTCCAGAGCGGTATTTCCCCTACATCGATAAAGTGCGCCGCATATTACCTGCCAAAAGGTACCTGACGATGCCGTTCCCAGAGCAGCCGTTTGGGGTAACGGAAGGCTGGTTCTATTCGGCGGAGGAAAACAGAATCCATGGCATGAACGGCCATGTGGCGACAGACTTCGAGCTGCCCTTTGGGACGGAGGTCTTGGCCGCTGCCCCGGGTTGGGCGATGGCGTCCTACATGCGAAAGCCGCTTTTTGGCCGGGACGGACTGCCCCTCACCTACGAAGGCAAGCCCATAACGACGGGCTATGGCTACTTCGTCCAAGTTTACCATCCTGAGACTAGACGATTCACGATATATGCGCATCTCAACGAAATATCAAGAGAAATACCGTATTCCCTCCCATACAGACTAGAGGACGGAGGGTTTGAACCCTCCAACTTAAAAATCTCGTCTTTGCTGCCTTTCATGGTTCCCTTACTAATCAGCCCCAAGCGGTTCAGGTGGGTTGAGAGGGGGGAGATGGTTGGTAGGGTCGGCGACTCGGGCAATTGCTGGGGGTTTGACGATTTCCCGGCTAGGCCTGACCGTCGTAAGTACCCGAGTTGGGACGAGACACACCTTCACCTTGAGGAGATAGCCCGCTTCCCGGGCACTGGCCGCAAAATCCTTCCTAGGGACCCGTACGACATCTATGGGCGCGGGGACGAATATCCCGACTCATTTAAAGTGGAGGGTGTAAGAGATTTAGGCCCTAAGGCTTCGTGGCTGCTAGAGAACGGCCTGCCAAAATTTGCGGGGGCCAGTCAAAGAAGCCCTCTATAGTCGCACTTTGGGTTCGGGCATTCGGTATAGTTTATGGGTATGTACCCTGTATGCGCCACGGAAACCCCATACATCCACGTGTGGCCTGGAGTCATAGACTCACCGCCCAACACCAAAGGCATATTGCATCTCGGGCAGGGGTCGCCTATCCTAGGTCTATCAAAAGCTTCACCAATTCTCTTAAGCAGTTTTGATGCAAACATACCCGTTAAAAATATGGATGCCAAATTTTAAATAAGGTTCAGCCGCCTGCGGTGTCCTTAAGCCTAGCCCTCAAGCTACAGAATATATATGTGCACTAATTTCTGAACTATCCTCAGCTACCAAAGGCCCTGTCTATCGCTCTATTCCTGTACCAAGAAAAAGGCCCAACAGTAAGTAATCTTCGGTCAAGTGGAAGTGCAAGAAGGGTGTAAGTCATATCGACAGTAATCCATGTGCTTACGGCCATTATTGCATATGGTATATATGGCACAAGGCCTTTTATTGCGTCAAGCATTTCTTCCATATTATATAACGAGTGATTTTAATTATTAAAGATTGGATAAGAATTAAAAAATTGCATGGTAGGGTTCGCCAGTCACATAAGGTGCGGCTTAACCGAAAGGATTTAAAATTTGCCATCCATATTAATAGCATGGCTGTGAGTGAAGGTTTGTGGAGACCATCAATGTCTACAGGTAGGCTGACAGCTGAGGAAAGGATGTTCGTCACTTTTAGGCCTATTGAGGGTTTTCCAAATGGGGCATATTTTGTCTGCGACGCGACAGGGAAAAGACTTGGTGATGCTTATGCCGATGCTGTGGCTGCCGCTGGCTGTTTAATGCTCGACGCTGAAAAGCTCCTTAATTTGGGTATTGGCCAAATGAGAAGCTATAGAGAATTGAGACCATAAACCCTGCCAAGGGTGTCCCATCATTTTAAACTTTTTAGCCAATTCAGACGCCTCCATGACATGCTATGTCTATGGTTGAATGCATCGGATATTAAAAGATGAAATGCTATCCTAAAAATATGTCAGACGAGTTGGCGTTGATTACTGTTTTGGGTATTGGAGCCGTGCTCACAACCTACAACGTCAAAATTTTTAATTATAGAAGCTGTTGGGAGAACTCACAGGATAGTGAGATAAAGAGGAGGGTAAAAACTTACACGGCATTGCCGTTCCCAGCAGACTGTGCGTATTATTGGGCTGCGATTTTTATTGACAAAATTACCAGGCTTGAAACTGGAATCTAAAACAATTGAAAAAAGAAAAAAAGGCCCTATGGGGAAATCAAAAGTTGCTCCACGTCCTCGTCCGTCATGCCGGCCACTGCGTCCTCGAGCTCCTGGTCCACCACGCCGTATGCTTCGTCGGCCCTGGCGGAAGCGTTGCCCGCCGCAACTGGTGGCTGCCCGCCAGCTTTGAGCCTGAAATAGGCGAAGACCGAGGCTGCAACTACGAGGATGACCGCTGCCGCTATTATGAGCTTTACCCTTGCACCAGTCCCTGTCTGCCTCCATCCAGCGTAAGATTTTCCGATTCCCAAAGCTAACCGCCTCCAGTCGTTGTCGTCGAGTCTGTGGTTGTCGAGGTTGTCGTCGTCGTGGTCGTGGAGTCAGTCGTTGCAGGCACTGTGGTTGTTGTCGTAGCTGGCGTTGTTGTGGTCGTCGCTGGAGCCGTTGTGGTCGTGCTGACTGTGGTTGTCGTCGTTGTGGTTGTGGTTGCTGGCGCCGTGGTGGATGTGCTAGATGATGTGGTCTTTCTCACTGTCGTCGTCACCTCGCACTCCCCCGGATGGTTCTGGCAGTATTCCATGCATCCCGCGGACCTCTGGTGCTTCTCGCAGAACTTCGAGAGTCTTGTCTCTAGCCTATCACAGATTGCAAGCGTCGGGTCTTCCTCGCAGGCCTCCTTTATCGCCTCCCTGCATCTGGCGTCATCCAGATGCGTCTCGCAGTACTTCTTGAACAATGCCACGCACCTGCTGTCGGTCGGGTTGTTCTTGCAGTAGTTCAGGACTTTGTCCCTGCAGTTGGGCTCGTCCTCGCGGTCCTTGCAGTAGTCCGAGACCTTGTCGACTATCTCAGACCCCTTCACCGGCCTCGACGCCTCGAGTATGTAGAGGTAGTAGTCCGTTCCGTCCAATTCGAGCGTCCCGGCCCAGATGACCACGTCCTCCTTCTCCACAGAGGCTATCTCCATCGAGCCCTTCTCATCGTCTCCCAAATAGACGTCGGCCTCAATCGAGCCCTCGCCATGGGTGATTGCCTTGAGCTTGTACGTGTCGTTGTCCAGCTTGAGCACGCCCACGTCCATCTCTGTCACCTCACCAGCGAGGCTGACCTCCACCGTCCCGATTCCCACCTTGGCTATCATGAAGACCATGGGGTCTGTCGGAGAGACGGCTATGCCTTTCCCCAGAAGATCGATCACTTTTATGCTTGCCTTGGCGTTGGCCGCCGAGGCGCATCCCATCGCCAGAAAAATGAGCGACAGGGCGAACACGAAAGTCACTATCTTCCTCATTCAGTTTGTCACCTTTGATTAGAATATGGGTTTCCGCTAATAAATTCTCATGCCACCTTAAATGTGATCGTGGGTTTTTATCTCTGGCTCCCCATATCATTAAAGGCTATGAAAACAAGAAGGGCTTACCGTATAGAGAGCGTCACTATAGATATTGTAAGGGTTCCGGTAACCTACAGGATTAAGGCACAGAGGGTAATCAAGGTTGAAGGCGGCGGGTACAATGGCTTGTTTTGGGTCAACGGCAGACTCCCGAAAACCTTGGAGCAGTTGGGGAGCCTCAGGGAATTGAGAGATGAGGAAAGGCTGACGCTCGAGGCGGACACGGTAGAGTATAGAAGAGACGGTTGAATTAAGTATATTAATAGTGAAAATTAATAGTGAAAAAATAACTTCCTTTTCCCCCGTAAACAGTCTGTCTGTTGACTACAAATCCAATCTTAACTGGGTGGTTTTTGGGTTTTTTTTGGCCGCCTTTTCCCTTCTGAGATAGGCCCTTGTACCACGGGTCTGTTTA
>MFRS01000025.1:842-16749 GCA_001784635.1 Candidatus Micrarchaeota archaeon RBG_16_49_10 | reverse complement strand
TATTCCGCCTTCCGGAAGTTCGCTGATAGGAACCAGGCTTCCACGAAGGTAGACCGATGTGTTCGCCCTCATGTAGTCATCGCCTAAAGTTCCGTATATCCCGGAGCAAATTCTTTGATGGTAGAAGGACATGGGAATGTTTCTTTTGTTGAGGTGCTCTTCGACAAGCCTTCGGGTCGCTGCAAGGAAAGCCGCCTGGAAGGATGTGGCACTAATGTCATATGTCGTTGACCCCAAATCTAGATTGTGCGTCTCGTACCTCACCGGCTCAGAAAAGTTCAGGCAAATTTGGAACTTCGGCATCCGGAAATCACCTTATTTGGTCTTTGTTTTTTTCCTTTTTTTCCCTTCAGGGTTGAGATGGCCTACTGAGTCCAACACAGTAAGAGTAAAGGGAAGGCTCAACTGCACCACAGATCCGAATGTCATTACAGCATCCTGTTGGCTAGGCGGCTGGACATACACTCTATCAGGCTGATAAGAGCCGCCGTATTGTTGAGCTGAATGGACGGCGAAGGGGATATCTTTTTCGGATAAACCATACCTTGCCAGAACTCCGCCAATACCATACGGCGAACTGTAATCTTTTGGTTCTATATAAAGGCGGTATTTACCGAATAAAAAATCTGAATATGCCTGAGGTATTGTAACTTTTCCCATAAACACAGTAAAAAGAAGAAGAATATTTAAAGCTATCACCAGACGCTCAGCTTCCCGGAAATCAGCCTGTCCCTGAGCTCCTCGAAGCCTTTCCTTGATAAGCTGTCGTCGACTATGTCCTGTATCTTCCCCTCGCTGACCTTCCCGTTCCCTATGTACTTTACCCCGACGAAGGGCTCGGTTATCGGCTTCCCTATCTTCGAGACGATCATGACCTTGACCTCGTCCAGATTCGTCTCTTCAGAAACCTTGTCAGCTATCTCCTGCGCCTTGAAGTTGTAGAGCTTCCCCACGTGCGATATCGGGTTCTTCCCGGCCGAGGCCTCGAGGGACATCACCCTTGCAGGGGTTATCAATCCATTTATCCTGTTCCCCCTGCCCACCTGGCCGTCGTCGCCCATCTCCCATGAGGTGCCGCTCACAGTCAGGTAGACGCTGTCCTCCCTGTCCGCCGTGTTTATCGACACGTTGATGCGCTCGCTGAACTTCCCGTTCACCAAGTCGCGGACCTTGTTCTTGAACTCGTAGTACTCCTCCACCCCGGAGACGAACTCCGAGACGAAGGCCATCGCTATCGTCAGGTTGAGTTCGTCCTTGCTCCTGACGCCCATGACCTTGATGTCCTCACCGATCCACGGGCACTTCTTCTTAATCGGCTTGCTGTTGAGGAAGCGCTCCGTCAGCAGCACCAGATCCTCCAGCACTGTCTTTGGAGCGAAACCCACCCCGAATGACGTGTCGTTGGCCAGAGGGACCTCCCCTTTGTTGAACCTCTCGTATAGGTTCACCAGATCAGCCGAGCCTGGGTGTATTGCCACGTTTATCTCAGGATTGAGCTTGTCGATGAAACGCAGGTTCTCCTTCAGGTAGCGCTCCGTCTCCTCATATATGACCATCTTGATATCGTCAAAACTCTTGACGATGGAAGCTGTGCCTGCGATTGTAATGGTCGGGCTCTCGATTATCTCGCCGCCCCCGAAGACCGGGTTGGAGGCGCCACCCACCAGCAGGCCCTTGTCGAGGTTGTGGTGGAGCACGAAGCCCTTCTGCTTCATATAATATTTGCATAGCACCCTTGATGCGGCCTCGCATATTCCGTCCGTCAGTGAGTCCGGGTGGCCGACGCCCTTCCTCTCGACAATCTCAATCTCCTCCTTGGAGACTGGTTTGTGATCCAGCTTCTCTATGCTGATGTTCATAAACCCACAAAACTAATTCAGGGCTATTTTATATATCATTATTTATCCTTTTAGGCCATAAATATAACTGATGGTTATAACAGGCAAAATAATACGCGAGATGCGCAAGGAGGCCGAGCTGAGCCAGAAGAGGCTCGCCGAGCTTGTGGGCGTCACGCAGGCGCACATAGCGAAGATAGAGAACGAGAGGGTGAACCCCAGACTTTCGACGGTGAACAGGATAATGGCTGTGCTGAGCAGGTCGAGCATCGTGCCCTGCAGGAAGGTCATGAAGAGGAAGATAATCTCGCTGAAGCCCGAGGACAGCCTGATAGATGCGGCGAACCTCATGAGGAGCGCGGAGATCTCCCAGATACCGATAATGGACAAGGGACTCTGCGTCGGGAGCATAACCGACAAGGGTCTGATAAGGCAGCTGGGGGGAAGCATGAGGAAGATGAGGGTAAGGGAAATGATGGAGAGGCCTTTCCCGATAATACCGGCCGACGACAGCGTCGAGATCGCGAAGGGGCTGCTGGAGCACTACCAGGCCGTGCTCGTCTCGGAGAGGGGGAAGATAGCGGGCATAATAACGAAGTCCGACCTGCTGGCTCTCATGAAATGATTTAAACCCCCGCACCAAATTAAATATAGATTGAATGCACAAGAAATGCGCCAAGTGCGGCAGGAGCATAAAGGACGTCGGGAAGCTTGTAAAGGTGACTTGGCTTGGTAGGAGGGCGCCCTTGTGCAAGAAGTGCAGGGGGGAGCTGAAGAAGAAGACGGAGACTAAGAGTAGGTTCGGTTTCCCTAACCTTTTCGGGGCCATCAGGAAGAAGAGAAGGTAGTTCTTAGTCGATAGCTTGCGTTTTATGGGTAAAATTAAAGCTGTGGGGTTCTGTTTTCATCTTAGAATAGAATAAGTCTTTATGTACTATTGGGGTTCAATCCCCAAGAGTTTGGCTATGTTGCAATCATATGTTGTTAATGGTATTGAGTGTTGCCTGGCAATTCTTGCGATAGACTTAAAATGATCTTCGACCCTGGTGATAGGCGAATAATTAGCAAGACCTATTCTGCCGTCATCCCAGACAACGCCAAGGGGGAGTCCATAAGAAGGATGATTAATTGTATAAAGTTCCGACCCTGAAACGGTATAGCCTTTTTCTTCAAGCAATTGTTTGACTGTTTGTTGGTCTACCATTCCCCCACTATCCAGAATATGGCGGGTTAAACTTTAATACACTTTGGATTGTCTAAAATGGCTGGTAGCCCCAAACTTTCCCCTCAGATAGAAATGGCCAAAAGCCCAACTATCCCTATGCACCGCAGTCAAGAACAGCCTTCGGAGAGAAGACTAACCGCAATCAACGCAAATCCCGCAGTTCATGCACTTCCCGTGCACCAAGGATGTACCACACAATACGCATACATTGCTCTCTGGACTCATCTACTCACTCCCCTCTCCGCTCTCCTTATGAAAGAAAAGAGGCCCCTTCCGGCCTCTAACTAATAGGATTGGGAAGAGTATTAAAATGAATTTGTGTTCTGCGAAATGAGTATAGTAATTTTTATTTTATGGATGTAATATTATTATCTAGTGGTGATATGACTTACTGGAAATGCAAGGCCTGCGGCGACATCCAGCAGGGCAAGTCCCCGCCTGAGGAGTGCAACGTCTGCTTCGCCGGCAGGGACAGCTTCGTCAGGATTGACGACAAGGACGTGGACCTGCTCGAGAGGTCGGAGAAGAGGCAGAAGTACAGGCGCATCTTCAAGAAGGGCTTCGAGAGGAGGCTGAGCAAGAAGTGATTTTTTACTGGGGATGCGAATAGAATTTTTACTAAAGCAGCTTCCTCACCATCTCCTCCAGCCTTCCCTCCCTATTCTGGGCGAAATTGCAGGGAAATAATTAACAATATGTTTAAAAATATAAGCAATTTTTTGGCAATATGATAGAAAAACTTGTAATAATTTCTGAAAAAGCGGTCTATAAATAAATATATTTCCATAGTCCAACTATGGACACGCTGGGTATGTGCGTGGACTGGCTTAAGAAGCTGGGCCTGCAGGAGTACCAGGCGAAGGCCTATGTGGCCGTCGTCTCGAACCCAGATTCCTTTGGCCCCGACATCGCGGAGGCCTCCGGTGTGCCCGAGCCGAAGATATTCGGAATCCTGAAGGCGCTCGAGAGGGAGGGGCTCGTCATATCAAGCCTCGGCAGGCCTAAGAGGTACAGGGCGATAGACGTGCGGACCGTGGGCGAGTCGCTGATAGATAGGCACATGGAGCGGGTCAAGTTCATGAGGGACGAGACCGACAAGATGATAGGGTTCCTCGACGGGCTTTCCGCGGATAAAGACGACGGGAAGAGGGAAACTGTCTGGATGGTCGTCGGCGAGAGGGCGGTGGAGAACGAAATCGTGAACGTAATCAAGTCGGTGAAGAAGGAGATCAACGTCATGCTCACCAAGGAGGATTTCATAGCTGTCTACTCATCCAAAAGGATACTCGAGGCCATCAGGGACCATCTGATACCGTCGGGGGTGAAGTGGAGGAACATACTGCCGGATGTCTTTTACAGGCCGGGAAGCCTTGAGACCAAGGATATGCTGCACAGGATGGGGGAGAAAGTAGCAGGGCTGTTCCTGAAGGTCCAGAAGGCCATGTTCGAGTCCCCGAACATCGAGTGCAGGGTCCTTCCAGCAGAAAGCATAAACGTCACGCTATCGACGGAGGACGATAAGACGGGGTGTGTGATGTTCAAGAAGGTCTCAGATGATGTGGCCCCCAAGAAGCTTATCTTCGAGGAGAGGGAGACGGCTAGGATAATGGTGAACCACTTCTTCTCCCTGTGGGAGATGGCGAAGGAGGTCAAGTTTCCGGGGATGGCTTTACAGCGCGGCTGATTGAAAGCACTCTATGCCAAACCAAGAATCAGAACGACATACCATAGAAGTAAGGAAACGAATCCTGAAAGGGACATAATTTTTATTTGGTTCGGAGTAGGTACTTTCCACCTTTTCTCCAGGATGATGCCGCCGACTATCGTATTGACCAGAATTGCAGACAAAATAAATAACGTTGTGTTAATTCTGAGGAGATATATATTCAACCCAAGAGCGATTAGTAGAACCAGAAAAAGGGCCTTCTTTAGGGGGTTGAACAATGAACTGAGATAACCTTGCTCTGTCCCTTTTGCAAACATCAAAGATATTACCAGAGCGTTGGTCCCCCCAAAACAAAAGGCCAAGCAGATTTGATAGAGTAAGTTTAATAGTTGTACCACAATTATCTTATGGTTTTCGGGTATTTATTTTTAGTCGTAAACTTTCCCGTCACTAAATATTGGCATAAGCCAGTGCCCTAAGCGTGTTCTGGGATCGTAATCATGCCTCCCGAAGATGTCCGGAACTGTGGTTGGTTCGTATGGCTTGTGAACAGCGGCCGCAATACCCTTATCCCTGAAATAGGCTGCAGTGCTTTCGCCCCCTGCAATGCCAAGTTCCAGTATCCTACCTCTCAATGTTGCACTGCCTCTTTTTTCAATGATACTCAAAGCCTCTTTCTCATCGTCAACCTGAACCAGAATTGCACCGGGTATATTGAATTCGCCCAAAAGTTGGTCGGGCAATCCTTTCAAGCCTCCCCTGGCCACTATCAAGTAGGGGTATCCTCTTTTGGTAGGCAAAACCTCTAGGCCATAGTTTGCAGCTTCCTGAAGCAAGTTTCTTCTGGTCGCGATGTGTGCAGCGTCAAGATGGACTATGTCAGCTGCCTCATCGGTCGGTTCCCCGATTACCACTGCATCGTTGACTCTCTGTCTCTCTGAGAGATATGATTCGAATACGTCCCTATGAACAGTTTCAACGCCACAGTTTTTGCAGTATTGCCCGTTCGCCCAAGTGGAGGAGGTGTTCGCCATTTGAGCAGCTCGTGGCACGTCAGCGTCTCTGTGGATATAGGTAGTTGAATTGCCCTCCACAAAAGGAACGAGTTTTCCAGCCGATTGGGGGTCCAAAGTAGAAGAGATTGCTTTCGCAACGAAGCTTGCTGTAAAAATATACACTAGCCGATGGTTACCAAAGAACTCAGTTGTCTGCTGGGGGGTTGGCTCCCCGTCAGGAGTTTGAAATCTGACCATATTAATCCTGTCTCCGCCAAAGGCTCCGCCGTAGATATCCAGAACATCTCCTATCACAGGATCGGTTCTTGTGTTTTTTGGTTTAAAATCGACTTTATGGCTGGAATTTAAAACCCTCGAAGCGGCGAAATAGTATAATATCGGAGCGTTTTCTGGCATTAAAATGCCCACTCGCTCTTCCGTCAAAGAAGGAGTCACTTGACCGTTCCTGGCAGCCAAAAGACGGTCAACGTTGGAATGAAAATATCCGAAAGAATCCAACTCTGCCATTGCATGACTTATCGGTATTCCCGCTGAGGTTGCGATGTTCCTTGCCAATTCAGCTTTCCTTGATTGAATTTGCTCAGCGACCATCGAGTTCGACGCCTTTAATTGTGATGAAGTGGTTGGTGACATTTAAATATACCCTTCTCCCCTTCCTATGTCCCACAGCCTTCCTTGAAACGAAACTTGAGGGAACTGGGGCCTATCTTCGGTGTACATAACTGTAGCTCTGTCGCCTATTTCAAAAGGTGGTAAACCCATCGCCTCAGAACTCAAGTTGACAAAGGCGAGAGAGCCTATTCCATCGTAGCCCAAGGGCTGTCTCCTATTCCCGAAACCGAAACCATATCTGACAACCGGGACGCAGCCGTAGATTGGTGGGAAAATGACCCCTCTGGACCACAGGTCTGGCTCATGTGGTCTTATCCCGCCTCCTATACCTGGCTCTGTACCGCCTGCCAAATCCTCGACCAAAGCTCCATAATCACGTATTCTTTCCAAATAGCCGTTAGGTATAGGAGTCCCGCCGTTTGCGACGAGACCTGGTTTTATCCCTCTCGCTAAAGATCTTTTCTCTAGGGAGTCCCACAAGTCAGTACCATCGGTGACGCCCCTCTTGGCGCCTAGTGAGGCCAATAAAGCACGATTCTTAAAATCGCCTTGTTCATAAAAATCAAGAACTTGATCTGGGTTAAAAGGTCCGAGTGGTTTTATCATGCATTTGCATCCTAAATCTTCCGCTGTCCTGGTGAAAAGCTCACCCAAAATATGCCACCATCTTGGAATTTTAGTCCCATGAATTTCCTTTTCCTCTTTCTTTGTCGGGACAGCTATGTATATCCCTGTGGACTTTGGGTCAAACCCGGCACTGTCAAGCATGTATTTCCAAAGAGTCATAACGTGAATGCTTATCCGACCTTGGTCGTTATAAGTCATATAATGATGCCAAGCGGTCTCCGGATTTATGTCGCTAGTTTTTTGAGATGTGCCTGTAGTCCTATAACACCCCCATAGGTTAGGTACTTGGTCTCTGACTACAAAGTCTTCATGACCCAATGGGATTAAACCTTTGTTACTCCTCCCAGTATTAAGATGAATCTTATTGGTCGCCATCCCACTATCCAATAATTGGCTAAAAGTCCTTATTCTAGACGGATTGACTCCGAACTCTTGAAGTATGGCTTGCCCTCCGGGCGTGCTTTCTATCCTAGCCATATAAGATGGGACTCGGGCATCTGCGACTTCTACCGGGTCGACATCTGCGTCAAAAAGTCCGTTCAATAAATGTGGATTGCCGTCAGCTATGTGACGATAAAGATCCCAAATCTCTCTTGGGTTTGGTTCAGGGTTAGTTAAAACCTTCACTAAATTTGTCGCCAATAATTTCACCTCTTATCGTTTATAGATTGTAATTTTTAATATCTATTTTTCGCCACTCTTTGAGAATAAATCGTCTGTTATGACCATCGAGGATGTGGATGCATTGAAATGTCCACAATAGGCTCCGCCATATCTTGCGCCTTGCTCTCCGTATGTGTAAAATCCAATCAAAGGTTTGTCCTTGCCTATGCTCTTTTGGAGCATGTTTATTTCAGTGCCTACCTTCTCCCTAAGGTTCATCCATCTGATGCAGCAGTCGAAGACGATGGTGGCGACTATGTCTTTCCCGTTTGCGTCTTTTATGGCATTTTCCACTGAGTCCTTAGCCGCCTCGAGAACCTTTTTGTCGTTTGACTTGAGAAGGCAGAGCATGGTGTTTTTCTGTATTGTGGCCCCTGCGTGAAGGCTGTTCCCGACAACCCCTCCAGCAACTACACTCCAGTAATTGCCGGTGCCATCAGGTACGCCCAAAATCCATTTCCCACAATAGATAAGAGGCTGTTTTTTAAACTCCTCTGGCTTGACGCCAATAGCCCTGCAATACTCCTCCAAAGCCGGCTTGTGGTTTAGTTCTTGTATCAGCCTGCCGTCCGCTTTCGTCACCAAAAAGAATTTTTCTGTCGGCTCATAGCCGTGCTCCAAACTAATCCCTATATGAACGTCCGTCGCCAGAAACAAAGTTACAACCGAGTCCTTGTGGACTTCACCGTCTATAAACTGAAAGCTCTGAACCATATTCAAATCGTCTCCGGCGGCGCCACCAAGGATAGGAACGAATTTCCCAACAACAGAGGAAATCCCTTTCATTATCAACCCCTCTTGGCCGTATTTCTTGGATTTTGTCAAAGGACCCTGGGGGAGCATTAAGACGTAGTAAGGATTGATTTTTATGAGCTCGTCAATCACCCGCTTTTTTGTGGCAAGGTATGTGACATACGCGTCGATTTCCTTGTCGATTTTAAGTTTTTTCAGGGCTTGGCTAACAGCGGACTTGCCGGCATTTTCTGGTTTATTTTCAACATCTTTTCCGATTCCAGTTCCAGCATGGATATAGTCGCTTGAAACAATCATGGCAACGCAACTTCCCTGAGAAAATCCGTAATTGGAGATTTCGCCTGCGGTGGTGCACCCAACCCAAGGGGTTCCGCCAAAAGCCTTGTGGGCGGCCTCCACTAGTTTTTTCAAATCATATTTGATAGAGCAGAACAATAATCCAAAGGAGCCAGGCAACTTCCCTCCCTGCCTTTTCATGTTTTGAACGGCCAACTCAACCGCCTTAGCGCCAACTTCTGCAGAGTCTTTCGCGTCTCCCCTCGCTATACCGACACCAGCGAAAACATTCTTAGCCATCACATCTCCCTCGTCATATGGTGGATCATCCTCAGCTTCTCTATGTCAGTCGGCCAGGCGACGTAGGTGTTCCCAATCTTCTTCATCCTTATCAGGCCCGACTCGCTGAGCTTCCTGAAGTGGTATAGGTATTTGGCGGAAAGCGTCTTGACGTCACCCTCCTCGTCCAGGCTCGACGCGACCTCCAATGGGTTCGCGGGCCACTTGCTGCAGATGCTCTCGAAGACCTTCCTCGTCTTGGAGCCCACCACGCTCTCCCTTCTGTGGCCGGCGAGAAGCTGCTCTATTATATCCATGAAGATAATTTGTGATTCCCTCATCTTAAACTTGATTCAGGTTCTTTTGGACTATTCAAGAAAATGTCTGCGGAAGTGTATCGAATATTCAAGAAAAATCAACCCTCCCAAGATTGAGATAAGGCTCTGCAATGTGGTCACATGAGCTCCTTGGTGGCGTAGTGAGTCACTATCAGGATGAAGAGTCCTATGAACAGGGACGTCCAGTAGCTGAGGAGCTTGTTCTGCGGCAGAAGGTAATGGTCGACCAGCCCCCACCCACCCCTCCAGAAGCAGATGACCGCGAAGGCTATCAAGACGGCGAAGGCTATCTTCTTGACTGGCCTCATCTTCCTCATGGCAGCGAGCATATTATCTCTTTGGGTTTGGTTTTATATAAAATTTGACGCAGCCATGCAAAATGTTTTTTATAGTGGCCGGCCAAATAGTAGTCTGTGGGAATCGGGGATGGGAATGGATAGGAAGCTGCTCTACAACCTGCTCTTCTCCCTCTTCTGGGCGTGCAACATACTTGCTACTAAGATTGCGCTCAACGCCGGGCTCGACCCGCTGATGCTCAACCTCCAGGCCGCTCTTCTGACAAGCCTAATTCTAATCCCGTACATAGCCCTCTTCCTGAGGAAGGACGTGAAGAAGGTCAACTGGAAGAGCGGGAAAACAATCCTTATGCTCGGCCTTGTGCTTGCAATCGCCAACATTGTGTCTAATCAGAGCCTCAAGCTTACATCGTCGATTAACTATGGCTTCCTCGTAAAGACGACCATCATATTCACCCCGCTCCTTTCGATGATATTCCTGAGCGAAAAGATGACCAAAAAAAAGGTTATTTTCATGACCGTCTTCCTTATGGGCGCTTACCTGATATCAACTAATGGAAGGATGATGATACCAAAGCTTGGGGATATCTTGGTTATTATCGCGGCATTCCTCTTTTCCGGTGGAGCCATTACGACAAAATTCCTTGCCGGCAAGTTCAGGCCGGAGTTTTCGGGGGCTATAAGACCGATTGCCGCCCTTACCTTCTTAATGATAATAACCCCTCTCCTCGCCAAAGACTTCACAACTGCGGCTGTCCTTGACTTCAAGAACATTAAGTATATAGCAACTGCATCTGTGTTCTACGCCCTGCTCTCCATATTCCTCGGGAAGGCCATCGCGTCTTCCAGCGCATCCTACTTCACCCTCATGAACAACATGACGTCAATCTTCGTCCTCGTTGGTGGGTTGTTCATATTGAGCGAGACTATGTCATTGGTGCAGGCGATCGGTGTGGTGATAACGGTGGCTAGCGCAATCATGGTGCAGAGGAGCGACGTCTGACGGATGATGATGACCTAGGATTGAGTTCTGTTTTTCTTTTCGTGTAAATATTGGCCAAGTATTATTCTATAAAGATTCACCGTTTTCCAGTCCCCTGACAGGGTGGCTCGGCTTAAAGTAGCCAGCGGATAACCCGCAAAAGTGCCAACGCCGAAAGGCGGTATCGAAAACAGAGCCACCCAGTTGGAGTGTACCTGTCTTCTGGCATCGTCATCAGTAAGGTTTCTAAGCAGGACTGTCGACGCTGGCCTCGCAACCATCCCCAAAAGTGTTCCAACACCAGTAGGGGTTAGTAATGATATTGAAAGATGGGTCAAAAACCCTTTTATTGGCTCACCTATAACGTTAGCTCTTTCAAAATATTTTTGGACGTCCTCCGACCTTATCCGTCCATCATCCACATATCTTTGGATTCCTCTATGAAGCATGCCAAGAAAATCGTCCTGCCTTTGGTTTCTGTAAGCCTCTATCCTCATGGCATACGTGGGTTCTGAGTCCCTCCATTTTGCAGCGTGAGCCCTGTATTCCTCTAGGTCCCCGTCTAGCTTTTGGGTATCGGGCGTTCCAATTCTATTTTTGATGGCTGTCCTGTTATCTGAATACCATGGTTCCAGAACCCGCAAGTCCACGCCGTCAAAGGTGACAAGTTCTGTCCATGTTATAAAATGGGGAATACTTGGCTCACAGTCTATCACAACGGGGTTCTTATCGGTTAATCTGACATCTCCCCAGCCCCTATGTCTCCTTGGGTTTACGCTTAAAAATGTTGGGTTTATGCTCGAATAAGTTATTCCAGCCCCTCTAAGGCCATGGTATGTTTCCGATAAAAATTCACTTACCGAATCTCTCTCATCGCGCGTTGCCGGGATTCTTCCGTCAACGTATTCCAATTCCAAGCCGTACCTTCCATCCACATTTACAGCGTCCATAGCTCCGGCAAACCTTCTCTCGCCGAACAAAAACAAGCTGGCACCATTCATTACCCCTCTCTTTGCTTTCGCTGAAAGTAAGGCATCTTCATTATGCGCGTACGGGTATCCAATTCCATCAATAAGCCAGCATAATACTGTGCTTAATAGGCCAGGTTTGAAGACCTTGATGGCATTGCCTGTTCCCTGATCCCTGTATACAACAGAGGCCCTCCCTCTGCCCAAATAATACAAATTGTCAGGGGATATGGCCCTCATAGTCTAGAAATGCTATGTGAACCTTTTATATCTTCTGATTTCGAAGCGGCAAGGGCAGTCTTGCTTGACATCTGGAAATCTCCAGTGTGCCAAATTCCCGGATGTAGCGGACCTCGATCAAACCGTCCCTCACTTTAATCCATCCGTACCCGAATGGCAAGTCGCCGTCGGGGACTTCAAGGCTGACATCCAAATAAGGCTTGAGATAATTGGTGTGGATTGAGTGGTAAATTACGCTGTCGCTTGGATGGGAATCTAGCAGCTCCCTCAAAGTCGGCATAAAAGGAATTGGGAAACAAAAGCAATAAATTTCATCGCATCTTCTTAGGGGAAAGTGTTCGATATTGGCCCGTATACTAGTACCGGATTTTTCTTAGTCAATGCTTTTATTTGCGGCCTCATTTGGGCAAAAACTGTGGGTGTTATCATATCACAAAGGTCGTCTAGCGGTGTCAAATTGGTGACCATTTCGTAAGGCGGGTTTTCAGGCATTCTATTTGACATCCTTTTGATTCCACCACATTCTATGCGATAGTTCTGTGATGGCTTCCAATGCTTCTTCGTTTTGGAAAAAGAGTGTTGGACTTTCGTGGGAGTTTCTTTTTTCCAAAACAACGACTCTCGGCCTCCTTTTCTCGTCTCTGAAAACTTCAACTATTATAGCTTGATGTCTAGCATCTACCGGTAAATCTTCCAGTAATCTATTTTTGGGCGTATATAAGTATTGAGATCCAAGGTATGGTGATTTCAGTATATATCCGGCAGGTCTTGATCCTTCACCTTCAATAGCATACGCGATACTAACATTTGGGATAAGTAAGCCAGTTAAGAATAGACTATTCTGTTCAGTTAATGCTGGCGGTATCAGCACTCTGGCTCTATAAGTAGCCCTTTCTCTTTTTTCCCCAACTACACAAGGAACACATATATGTTGTATAGAAGACCTTGTTGTTTCAGCCGCTTCAAAATAAGGCTCTAATTGTTCGAGGGATGGGACTAAAAATATGCCTCCTGGATTTAAATGGCCAAGTCTATAGTGTCTACCGTTTCTAGTTTTACCAAGAACGTATGAATCGTATAGAATTTCCCCATTGTCATAAGAACGCATGAAATAAAGATGATAAATAAAATTTTTATCCTTTGTTTTTCCTACTGGATAGAAAAATAAATCGGGCCTTGCCTATTTGCAAGCGGGCTAGAAGATCGCCAGCGCGTTCATGACCGCATACCTGGTCGCGAAGTAGATGGATATGCTCACCAGCAGCAGCATGGGTATGTACTTCAAACCGCCCTTGGCCGTCCCCTCCTGGACGACCCCTATCAGAATCCCACCGAATATCGAGTTCACCGATAGCGCTAGTACGGAGTAGAGCATCAGGAAGCTCGAGTCTATGCTGGTTATCTGGAACTTCATCATCCGCGACCCGCTCACCGCCACTGAGTCGCCGACATTGAGAGCGCCTGAAATCTCGGCCATCGTCCTCACGAGGTAAGATGATATCGCAAAGAGTAATGGTGCGCCTATCCCGACGGCGAAGAAGATGAATATGACGTACATCAACACGAACGAGCTCACTTCCTTCCTGAGTATCTTGGTCTGCCTTATGTCGTTGGCCAAGGTGTCCAAAAGGTTGACAAGGTTCCCTCCCTGCTTTATTCCCTCCTCCAGCAGGTCCACCGTCCTCTTGAGTATCCTCGACTCTATGTTCTTAGGGATCTCCTTCATCGCCTCCTCAAGGTTCTTCCCCGCTATCACCTGCTTCGCGGCCTTCCTTAGCTCCTCCCCGAACGGGCCGAACTCGTCCCTCGCCGACATCAGCAGCGCCCTGTCAGGCGTGAGGCCGGACTTTATGTTGGAGGACATCAGTATCAGCGCGTCGGGTAGTATCTCCTCGGTGTGCTTGGCCCTCCTGTCGACCGCCATGACCACGGAGGACATCGAGAGGAACTGGAAGACTATGAACATCCCGAAGCCCGCGGCTATCGCCAGCTTCGTCTCCAGCTCGAAGAATAGTGCCATCGTGAAGACCGTGAGGCCAAGTATGATTGAGAAGAATATGGCAAAGCCCCCGTACTCCTCGGGCTTGGCCTTCATCCCGCCGCACCTCAGCTTGTCGGCTAGCCATCTCCTGTAGCCTTTCGGCATCAGCCAATAGAACTTCGCGTAAAAGCTCATATCTCCACCGGCGGCCTCCTGTTCTTGATCAGGCCAACGAACATGAACTGGAAGAACGTGATGAACCCGAGTATCGACCAGAATATGGACTTGGTGACGACGAAGCCAGAGAAGGAGGACATGATGATTATGAAGGTTATGCCCAGGCTGGGGATTATGACTGCGACCATCATGTACATCATCGCCATCGGGTTGAGCTGCGAGCCGTACTTCCTTATCATCACCTTCTGCTCGTTGGTCAGGTTTTCGACCATCGCCTCAAGCGTCTGCGAGAGGTTGGCGCCGGACTTGAAGGTGTTTATTATCTGCCAGATGGACCTGCGGAAGTACATGGAAGGGTTGTGGTAGCCGAGCCGCTCCAAGGCCTCAGACTCCGACATGCCGGTCGAGATGTTCTTCACCGCCTTCTTGAACTCCGTCGATATCGGCCCATAGTCGCCCTCCGAGACGGACACGAGGCCCTGGAAGAGAGGGACTCCGGACTTGACCTGCACCAGCAGGTGCCTTATCGCGAATGGCAGGTTCCTGTCGAACTCCCTCACCCTCTTGCTTACCTGGATGCGGGGGTAGCTTATGATGAAGAAGAACGTGAAGAGCGGGATGACGGAGACGTACAAAGCCATGGAAGTGTAGATAGTGGGGTCGCCGGCAAAGGCAGCCAGCCCGAAGAGCAGGAAGTTGAGCATGAAGAGCCAGAACAAAGAGGAAAACGCGGCAATCGTGAGGTAGTACTTGGCCTTCATCTCTATCTCGGCCTGCTTGAGCTGCTCGTCCAAGCCAGGGAAGAACTTCAGCAGAAGGGTGCCGAGCCTCTCGAAGCGGAAGGAAATCCTCCTCATCATCTTGGGAGGGAAGGGTGTCATCGGTATTCTCATCAGACCACCAGAAGTTCTTTCGGGACTATCTTCTCTGGGCTCTCGTCAGCCTTCACTACGTCCATGACAGTTTTCGGGTCGCGGTAGTATTCGGCTATGACCTTCCCGACCGCATCCACCGTGTTCACCTTGTGCGCGCACAACCACCTCAGGATGTCCTGCTTCTCCGTCAAATCCTTCGCCACCTCATCGTCCGTCATCCCGGTGTGCATCTTCAGCTTCTCGAGGAGCCTGTAGCTCTCACCCTTCTTCTCTATCTCATCGGTCTGCGCCTTCCAGCTGTAGAGCAGCTTGACGGACGACTCGACCTTTATCGACTGCTCGCTCTGGGGTATGAACTCTGCGACCTCGTATACCCTCCTCTTGCCTGTCTTCCTGTCTCGGAACATGACTATGACCAGGTCCAGCGCCTCAAGCAGGGTGGCGGGCACGTTTATCGGCGGGTTGACGAGCCTCCTGAATGTCTGCTCGGCCGTATCAGCATGAAGCGTCGCATAGACGCTGTGCCCGGTGTGCATCGCCTCGAAGAGCACCTCGGCCTGCCTCTCCCTCCTTATCTCGCCGACTATTATCCTGTCCGGCCTCATCCTCAGGCTGTTCACCAGCAGGTCTATCATCTCCACCGCGCCCTCGCCCTCAGGGTTGGGCTCCCTCACTGTCATCGGCACCCAGTGGAGGAACTTCGGCAGGTTCAGCTCCTGAGTGTCCTCTATGCTTATCACCCTCTGGTTTGGGGGGATGAACGGCGTGAGGCAGTTTAGGAATGTAGTCTTCCCAGAGCCAGTGCCGCCGGAGACGAGCGTGTTCATCTCATACTCCGTCGCCAGCCATATCAGCGCTGTGACCTCCGTGCTAATCGTCTTGGTGTCTATGAGATCTGTTATCGTCCAGGGCTTCCTCCTGAACTTCCTAATCGTGATTGTGTTCCCCTTCGATGATATCGGGAACAGGGTTGCATTCACCCTGTCGCCTGAGACGAGGTGTGCGTCCAAGAGCGGGTCGAGCGTGGTTATCTGCCTCCCAATCCTCCTGGCGATTGAGGCGGCGTAGTTCTGAATCTGCACCTCGCTGGACATT
>MFRS01000025.1:0-829 GCA_001784635.1 Candidatus Micrarchaeota archaeon RBG_16_49_10 | reverse complement strand
TCAACCAGCCGAACTTCTTGTGGTAGACCCACACAGGATCCTCCGCGTTGTTTATCACAATCTCCTCGAGGTTCCCGTCCTCCAGAAGCACTTCCAAGTCCCCCAGGCCCAGCATCTCGTTCACCAGCCTGCCTGCCAGGAGGTGCTTGACATCGACGGGTATGTCGGGGATCCTCTTGTCCATCATCTCCAGCGAAGAGTCGAAGAACTTTTTCCTGAGGAGATCTATCGCCTTGTCGTCGAGGAAGTCCTTTGACTTAATGTCCGCGGCGGCGACCATCGCCTCCCTGATGTCGTCCAGGATTATCTGAGTCCCCCTCTCTATCTTGGGCAGCCTCAGCTTGTAGATTGGGGTGAAGTCCTCGTCGGTCTCCATGATCTCTATGTTAGCCTTCACGTTGTAGCTCGATATGCCGTAGCTGTCCAGCATCTTACTTTGCATCCTTCCACCTCAGGACCACATCCCCGAAGATGGGATGCACTATCTCGATGACGTCCCCCTTCTCCAGCAGCGAGGCCCACTCCTCCACCTTGTCCTTCTGCAGCCCGAGCTTCTGTGATATCTCCTTGACCTTGACGGTCTTCCTCTCCTTGATGTACTCGACGAACCTGTCTATGCCCGTCTTTATGACCATCCTGCCGGCAAGGCCGGCCTTGTTCATGAAGAACTCGTACTGTATCGCCTTCATCACCCTGTCCCTGCCCGCCACGCCCTTTATGTTCTTCTTCTTGTCGGTGACGAAAAGGGTGCCCAGGTTCTCCTTCGCCATCTTCTCGCCCGCGTCTATTATGTTCTCGTCCTCGTCGATGTACGCCGGCTTCTCCATGG
>MFRS01000024.1:18355-19643 GCA_001784635.1 Candidatus Micrarchaeota archaeon RBG_16_49_10 | reverse complement strand
AAGGAGCTGATAAAGGACACGGAGAGGTTCGGCTGGGACTTCAAGAACCCGCTGGCCTCGATAGAGCTGGTGGACCCCACGAACGTGGACGTAATAGAGGACATAATAAAGAGGAAGATAGCGGAGAACGGCGCGAAGAGGGTCGTCATCGACTCCCTGACGCTTGTGGGCAGCTTCATCCCGGACCCGGGGAAGATAAGGAGGAAGTTCTACAGCATCAAGAAGGCGCTTAAGGAGCTCAAGGTCACCTCGCTGCTGGTGTCGGAGGTCGAGGAGGGCGTGAGCAGGCTGAGCAGGTTCGGCGTCGAGGAGTTCATAGTCGACGGGGGCATAATACTCAAGGTGGACGTCGACGTGATAGGGGCGACGCCCAGGAGCATACTGGTGAGGAAGATGAAGGGGACGAAGCACGACTTGGACTTCCACCCGATTGAGATAACGAGCGACGGGATAGATTTGGTCTGATTAGGCCATCGATTGTCTTATTTCTAATACTCCAAGCCGAAAAGAATTGTGAACGCAGCTGTTGGTGGCGTTAAAAAAAACGTCAATCACTTGACCTCGAAGATGCAGGACACATCCCCTCTCGCGGCGCAGCTCCTCTCGGTGCAGGAAACCTTCCTCTTAGTGACGTTCTCGAAGACCCCCTCTATGATGCCTGAGATGACATGGCACACGGGCTGCTTCTGCTTCCCGTTCTTCATCTTGTAGATCCTGGCGAAGTTGTTTCCCTTTATCTCGACAACCCCGCCCTTGCCGTCCATCCTCACTATCTCCAGCTTACCGAACCCGCTGATGTTGAATATGCTGGTCCAGATGCTCGCCACGTTCTTCTCCTCCAGCGAGAACTTCTTCTTCAGGTGCCCGGTGAACGAGGATGACATCGACCTCCCGAACTCCTTCATGGCCTCGGGCTTCTTGACAATCCCCTGCAGGTCGACCAGGCTCTCCATCGGCTGCATCGCGTAGTTCAAATCGAAGATCTCTATCTCCTCCTCGGTGAAGGAGGCCTGCCTCGCGGTGAGCAGCTTCGTCAGGAACGATGATATCATGAGTCAATCAGCCCCCTTATCTGGGTCAGCTGGGACCACTTCTTGTATGTGAGGGACTCGCCCTTCTCGGTGTTCATCTCGACCAGGTTCTCCAGAATGGTCGCCACCTTCTTGTCCTTGACCGACTCCCTTATAGTCTTCCTAAGCGACTCGGCGAACTCCTTGGCCCTATTCTCCTCGATGAAATGCGCTATTATCGCAGCGGGCCTCTGGTACATGACCTCGACGAAGCCTCC
>MFRS01000024.1:15751-18322 GCA_001784635.1 Candidatus Micrarchaeota archaeon RBG_16_49_10 | reverse complement strand
GCTGATGACGTCCTCGCCGATGAAGCTGAAGTCCCTCTTCATGGCCTTCTCGACATGGGTGAAGAACTTGAACAGCTCCTCCTCCGCCTTTATGAGCTTCGCGTCAACCCCGTCCAGATTGTGCGGGGATATCTCAACGGGGGCCATCTCGAACGGGAGGTTCTCCGGGAGGTCTATCAAAACCACATAGGAATGCTTGCTCTTCATGATTTAGTTTTGGCCTTTCGAGTATTAATTCCTTGATTGAAGAATCAAAAGGGTTGGGAAAGTCCAAGGTCATATAGTCAGCGCCATAAAGACGGACTATACCTAACCCCACCATAAGTCATTTCCCCCAAAGAGGCGCAGAGTCTTTGAACCTCATCGTCAGTTGGGAGATGATTCCAAGTTATAGTTATTTCTCGCTTTACCGGGCCGGAGACTTGGAACCCAAATTGCTCGGAAAGGGGGCGCAAATCTGCAAGGAACTTATCTTTGTACCTAAGTACAGGTAATGTTAGGGTGTCTTTAAACTCCTCCCCTTCGTAAGCAAGAGCGAGTGTGCGAAGTAGTCTGGCACCGTCACCCCCCATCCAATCATCCCCTAATTAGTTTTGACCCTTCAAATATTAATTCCTTGGGAATGAGAACGAAGACCTACCGTTGCCGAAGCAATGGTAGGGAGCATATAATAATGGTATATCACTGGAGTATAAATAATTGAAATTCGCCTATCAAAATGGTGTTTTTGTTGAGTGAACCAACAAGCTCGTACACGATGCTCGAAAAACTGCCGGTGGCACACGGACCGGAATACTTTGAGGATGCGGCAAGGACAATGTTAAATTGGAGGGCTCAAATTCATGGTGGCCATGTTTCTTCAGTGCGGGCACGCATTTTAAGCATCGAAGAAGAGCCAGACGGCCTTCTCCATAAGGTCGAAATAATCTATACTCTGCCCGTCTTGTACAAATTCTGAAATTCCTACAGAACCGCATCTGAAATCCGGTTCTCAGAATCTATTTAAGCTAAAAAACGACGGTAAGTACTTGACATGCACCTTCAAATATTAATTCCTTGGGAGGGAGGACTCCAGCCTATCCATAAGGCCCTGCAGCTTCCCCGTGTCTATGTTTTGGAGGAAGTCGATCCCCGCCCTGTTGAGCATCATCAGCATCTGGAGCTCGTCCCTCGAGAGTTCGACTATCATAACCCTTATATGGCCGGAAAGGGTAAAATCGGTTACCCAACTGACGTTGGTTCCTGGCAGTTCTTATATCGGAGCGAAATGTGTATAAAGATGTTATGTTTATTTTGGGCCGCTATCAGTATAAGATTGTTGTAGAAATTTGCACGAATTCAATCTCCCTCAAATAGAAAAGTTTTGTCTTAAATTTTTAATTGCACATAATTTTTTTGATTGGGATGTCCCTAAAACAACAGATACCTGCTATTTATGAATTGCGCAATCCGACTAACCCACTGTTAACCAGATTACAGGGTGTTTGGGTGGTTCAATACGCCCGAGACCCAAAAGGGTATGTTGCTAATGTGGAATTTATAATAAGAAGTGGTGTCAGCATTGAACATATTGCGGATAGCGGAACATTTATATTGGAGAGCCATAACGATAGGGGCAATCTCCAGAAGCACTTAGGTCTTTATTTATGTGAGAATCCTCCATCACCTAGTTTAGAGATGTTAGAGATGTATACACCTGATGGGGTCGCTTCTGTTTTCGGAAGAACTGATTTATTTTTCAGGTTGCTGCTAGATGTTATGTCTGAACTAGGTTATCCGACAAAGCCAGTAAGTTACCGTAATTACATGAAAAGTCCGCGATAATTTTAGGAAGAATCTAAATCAATGCCAAGATAACAACCCAACAATCCCCGCAAAACCCTGAAATATCTGGGCTCCTTAATATGGTTTATGAAGGTCTACCTTGCCGGCTCGGTCCCTAAGGGCGACGATGAGAAGAAGGCCGCAGTGGACTGGAGGGCTGTGGTAATAGAGAAGCTCTCCCGCATAAAGAGCATCGAGTTCCTGGATCCGAGGGACAACACGAGGAACAGTTTCGAGGGCATGCCGTTCATCTGCTTCGGCGGGGACTGCTCCTACATAAAGGAGTCGGACATCGTCCTCGTCTGGGGGGCGGAGAGGATGGGGGTCGGGACATCGCAAGAGATGATAATTGCGAAACACTTCGGCAAGCCCGTGGTGACCATACTGCCAAAAGGCACCCCGCACAGGAGGAAGAACCTAGTCTTCGAGGGGGTGGTGATAGAGGACTGGATCCACCCGTTTGTACTTAGTATCTCGGACTATGTTGCGGTGGATGCCGAGGAGGCAGCGTCTTGGATAGAAAGGTACATGAAGAACCAAATCGAGGCGACCGTGAAGGACATCACCATAATAGACAGGGCGGCAGAGCTCTTCGACAGGTTCAGCGGCGGGGAAAGATATCTTCAGGGGTGCGAGGCATACGAAATCCCGCAGGGGAGAATCTACATCGAGAAGTCGGATAGGGAATTGAGCGCAGGCTACCTGGAGCTGAACCCCCACCAATCGCTCGAAAGGCACCAGAGGCCA
>MFRS01000024.1:14608-15739 GCA_001784635.1 Candidatus Micrarchaeota archaeon RBG_16_49_10 | reverse complement strand
AGTGGCTGATACAGATAAAGGGTGAGTCGATTGTAAGGGTTTTCAGGTCCAGCTCCGTCGGCGACTACCACATAATGGAAGGGGAGGACATCCTATTGCCGGCGAGGACAAAGCACATGCACATGAACAAGAGGGACGGGAAGTCGCTGACTTTCTGGAAGTTCGAGGGGGACATGACTGAGGTCATTGGGGAGATAAAGAGGGTCAATAAAAGGATAGATTTGCCTGTCAAGGGCGACTTAAGAAAATTTTTGAAGCCGAGCTGATAGCTGAAGTTTTCATTTTTGAAGCATTCTCTACAAACATATTCATTTCTCATAAAACTCGTCTTTTTTGCTGAAACTGGGCAGCTCTTTCAATGCCCCGAAAAAATCCGCTCTGCTTTTTTTGATTTGGATTATCAGAGGTTGTCCCGGCTTAATTCTCTCCTTTTGGACAATCTCCTTGGGTATTGTCACGACTAAGGATCCACCTATCTTTCTTGGCTTAACCACGACCTGCAATTATATCACCCATTTAATTTTTGGTGTATTATCCCAAATTAATTTCCTTTGATGATTAGGCTTTTGAGTGGTTCCGCCCAATCCCGATGACAGGCACCTTCCCACCCTCAATCATGTTCCGCCCGTCGATGATGAACTTCAAGCCCTTGATCCTCTTGAAGTCGAAGCCCTTGAAATCCGGGTGGTCGCAGCCAATTATGATAGCATCGCAGGTATCTTTTTTAGAATCAAACACTTTCAGCCCGAGCTCCCTCATCTCCGCCCTGCTGAAGTAGGGGTCATGGACGGTTATATCGATGTTCTCCCTCTTGAGGATGCCGTGGAATATGAGGGCAGGGCTGTCCCTGAGGTCCCTTGTGCCTCCCTTATATGATATGCCGAAGAGTGCGAACTTCCCCTCGCTGGGCTCGACGCCGAACTTCCTGCACGCCCTCTTCATCACGTTGAAGGTGTAGTAGGGCATGCTCTCGCTAGACACCACGGCATTCAACAGCGTCCTTATGTCTACGCCGGCCTCCTGCGCCGCCGAAATCAGGTAGTAAGGGTCCTTCGGGATGCAGTGGCCTCCGACCCCTATGCCAGGGTAGTGGGCATGGAAGCTCCATTTGGTCGAGGCGGCCTTTATGAC
>MFRS01000024.1:14225-14567 GCA_001784635.1 Candidatus Micrarchaeota archaeon RBG_16_49_10 | reverse complement strand
GATGAAGCCTATGTTCAGCGCGCGGTAGGAGTTCTCCAGCATCTTGGTCGCCTCGGCGGCCTCCATGGAGGACAGCTTGATCGGCTGCTTGATGAAATTTTTGTAGAGTAAGAAAGCCAAGTCTGTGCTGGCCTTGTTTATCCCCCCTATGAGCTTCGGGATGTTTTCAACGGTGAATTTAGTGTTTCCGGGATCCACCCTCTCAGGTGAGACAGCGATGAAGAAGTCCTTACCGGCCTTCAGGCCCGACTCCTCCTCCAAAATCTTGCAGATGACCTTCCTCGTCATGCCCGGCGCGACTGTACTCTCGTTTATGACCATGTCGCCTTTCTTCAGGCTTCT
>MFRS01000024.1:11307-14204 GCA_001784635.1 Candidatus Micrarchaeota archaeon RBG_16_49_10 | reverse complement strand
TGTAGGACAGGTTCGGCCTCCTGTCCTCGAACATCGGGGTGGGGACGCAGATAATCTTTATGCTGGCCTTGGCCGCAGCCTCCTCGGGGCCTGTTGCGGTGATTCTCCCTTCCTTAATCAGATCGGCCATCCTGCCCTCGTCTATCTCCTTCAGGTCTGGCAGCGGGTTCTTCTGGCTCCTCAGTGACTGGACCTTCCTCTTGTCCACATCCCCGCAGATGACGTCAAATCCGGAGTCGGCTATCGCAATAGTCAAAGGGAGGCCAACGTAGCCTATCCCCATCACAGCGACCTTCGCCTTCTTCCTCTCAATCTTCTCCTTTAACGCCATTGTTGAACCATCCCCATGTCCTCTCAAGGCCACTCTCCAGGCTTGTCCCGGGTTTGAATCCCAGCTCTCTCCTGGCCTTCGATATGTCCGCAAACCTCCTCTGGATGTCTCCCTCGAGGGGCTCGGTATGTTCAATCCTGAGTCTTTTGCCAGTTACATTTATAACCTTTTCGGCGAGCTCCCTTATAGAGGTTTCCCTGCCCATACCCACGTTGTAGGTGGCCGCCTTCGTCCTCTTCCCCGCCGCAAGGATGTTTGCCTGGACGGCGTCCTCTACGAATGTGAAGTCCCTCGTCTGGCTGCCGTCGCCGAATATCACCAAAGGCTGAAGGTTGATTGCTCTGTTAAGGAATATCGACGTGACGAAGCCGTAAGCGTTCGAGGCCTGCTTGGGGCCGTAGATGTTGAAGTATCGGAGGCTGCATGTGTCGACCCCGTACTTCTCGGTCATGACCTGGCAGTAGACCTCGGCCATCTTCTTGCTCACCTGATAGGGCGTCCTGCAGTTCAGCGGCTGCTCCTCGTCCATCGGCACCTTCGCAGGCTCACCATAGACTTCGGATGACGAAGCAAAAACGAGCTTCTTGACGCCGGAATTAATCACCTCCTGGAAGAACATGTGGTTCATGTAGTTGTCCGTCTCCAGAACTGACCAAGGGTCCTCGATGGTCCTCTTCACCCCGACCACGGCCGCATTGTGGAAGACCACGTCCGCATCCCTAAGCAGCTTCCTTGCGAGCTCCCTGTCCCCAAAGGACCCTTTGACAAACTCTATTTCCGATATGATGCTACTGAGGTTCTCCATCCGCCCTGTGGATAGGTTGTCCAGGACTGTGACGCTGTGTCCTTTTTCTACCAGATGTTCGGCAAGATGGCTCCCTATGAAGCCCGCGCCCCCAGTCACCAGGATGTTGTTGGCCTTTGATAGCATCAAGTCTTAATTTGAAAGTTCAATTTAATATCTGTTACTGTGACTTTTTAGCTTCAACGAAGGGCTAAGGATTGAGAACGTAGTCGTACTCGCGCCATCCATTTCTTGCTGCCGCCCTTTTAATATAACGTGATTCCGCTGGAATTCTGGGAGTAAATTGGGATTTTAAGTGATATAGAAAAGTATAAATATGAAGTATAACTAATTTATACCTAGTGGTGAGAATGATAGAATTTGAAAGGACTGTCGGCCCAAAAGGCCAAGTGGTCATCCCGAAAGAGATAAGGAGGATTACAGGGATAAAGCCCCAATCCAAGGTTTACATAGGCATTGAAGACAAGAAAATACTGATAAAGCCGAAAAGGATTACTGTAGAGGAGTTCTTAAGCATAGTCCCTCCAGAAAAGAGGCTATCCATAAAGAAACTTGATTTGGACAAAGAATACGAAGAGCAACTAGAAAGATGGAAAAAATGAAATATTATCTTGATTCTAACATCTTTATTTATGCGGAAATAAGCAGTGGAGCGGAGGGTAAGTTATCGAAAAATATCCTTCTGTTGATGGAAAGTGAAAAAATAAAATGTGTTACATCTTGCTTGACAATTGATGAGGTTGTTTGGAAAATTGGAAAGGAGACAGACAGGAAAACCGGGATAGAAGTCGGGAAAAGGATGCCTGAGTTGCCCAATCTCGAGATACTTCCCGTTAAGACAACGACAATTGCAACTGCCTTAGAGTTGATGGAAAAACATAAATTAGGTCCTAGAGATTCCATTCACATTGCGACAATGATTGAAAATGGCGTTTTTTCCGCTATAAGTGAGGATTCTGACTTTGATAAAATAAGGGAAATAAAGCGTTTGAGCCCGGAAAAGGCAGCCAAAGTATTGAAAACCTAGTCGTACTCGCGCCACTTGTGCTTGCACTTGACGCAGGAGTAGAACCTCGTCTGCGGCTCGTCCGCCCCTCTCGTCTGCTGCATGTACCAGTAGGCCTCGCCGTGGCCGCAGTTAGGGCAGTCTATCTTGCTCTTCGGGTACTGCTTGTAGTCATCATCCTTCCCGATGACCTTCACCTCCTCCGCCCCGCCGTCGACATCCTCCGCGAGCATCGTGCTCTCACCCTCCTCGGCCTTCGCAAAGTGCCCGCAGTTCCTGCAGAGGTACCCTGAGGCCTTCCCCTTTTCCGTGAATATCATCAGGTTCCCGCACTTGTCGCAGAACTTCATCATAGACCACCTATTATGGAATGAAGGACGACCTTCGGCCAGCCCAGGAGAGGTATCCTGAGAACAGCCTTCCCCCTTATCTTGGAAATCCCCCACGGGTCGACGCCTGGGTTATGGTCCCCCTTCGTCAGCATGCCACCCTCAACCTGCACCACCCTGTGCACGATTGGGACCTTGAAGCTGTCAGGCGGCGCAGCGCCGAAAGGCTTCCTGTTGTAGACTATGACATCGCCGACCTCTATCTCGTCCTCCTGGACGCCTTTGACCACCAGCACATCGCCCATCCGGAACCCCCCTTTCAGGGGCCACGAGTCCACTGTCGCCCGCGAGTAGTTGAAGTTGTCCTCCAAAAAGCCGTAGTGCCTCTCCTCGGTCGTGGAGTCGTGCGTCATAGACTCCGAAACG
>MFRS01000024.1:7917-11298 GCA_001784635.1 Candidatus Micrarchaeota archaeon RBG_16_49_10 | reverse complement strand
ACAGGCAGGTCAGTCCCCAGGAAGACGCCCAAAGCCTTGTTTATCAGTATGGCGAGCAGTATCCCTAGCGCAATGTACTTTATGTCATCGACAGTCTCCTTCTTTATCCTCATGCCCTATATCCACTCTCACCTTTGACGAGGGCGGAGGCGATCATATGCGCGACCCTCAGGGGCTCGGGTACCAGGCTCCTGGTGCATGTGAGCCTTATTATCCTCTCAGCCTCCTCCTGTCCAATCCCAATGAATTGAAAATAAAGCCTTTTATTATTTTCCATTTCCAGTTCAAATATCTTTCCCGCGTTCCTTATCGCATTCCACCTGGCCTCGAAGTCCGGGAACCTTGCCAGGGTCCTCCTTATCTTGGCCAGGTCGGGCTTCCTCCTGCAGACGGCGATTACGGGCAGGCCAGTCCTTCCGCTCAGCTCCCTTATGTCGATGACGTTGAACCCTCCCATTGTGACGCCGTGCAGCATAAGGACGCGCAGCTGCTCCCTGTGCTTCGAGCTGTTCACCCTTCCGACCAGGGTTTCCGTGCCGTCAGTGCCGTCCACATCCACCTCGGCCCTCATAGCGCCGTCGAAGACCGCCCCTCCCCTGTAGAGGACGCCTATAACCGTTGCCTTGCCGGCCTTTTTGGGGCTGAAAGGCCCATCGTCGAAGCCCAGGACCCTGATTTCACCCTTTATCGGCCTCATGATATATATAAAACCTTTAAATTTTTAATCTAGTAGAGTTAATTATCTAAAGGTGATTTTTTGGTAAAGAAAGCCTTCCCGGAAGTTGTGGACAGGATCTTCAATAGAGTGTACGTCTGCAGGAGATGCAAGTCCAAGATAAGGGCTGACTTCTCCAAGATAAAGGCGGGGAAGGTCAAGTGCAGGAAGTGCCAGTCCAAGAGCTTCAGGCCGAAGAGGAAGGAGAAGAAGGCGTAGCCTATGGAGAGCAAGCTCGTCGAGAGGTGGGTCAAGGAGGGGCTCAGGCCCTCGAAGGACTTCGAGTTCTTCACCAGACGACCGACGATGGTCGCCGGCAAGCCCATAGGGAAGGCGGCGATGGTGGAGTACGTCTGCCCGTTCTGCGGCTTCTACGAGATCAAGGAAATCGAGATGGAGAAGGTCATGAAGGACGGCAAGGAGGGCAAGAAGTTCAAGAGGCCGAAGTTCGCCTGTTCCGGCTGCGGGAAGACCATAGCCATAGAGGCCCTGAAGAAGGAGAAGTGACTCTTTATTCTAACTTTAAATGAAGAACAAACTTTTTAGTATGCTAAAGAAAATAAAAAGGAAAGAAAAGAAAATCAAAGTCATCTGATTAGTGAAACTTGCATCGTGAAGTTGTACTCGTTTCCCGGGATATAAAACTCAAAATAGTCTCCAGGGAGATGTGCCCTTGGGTCGTAGATTATTATTCCGTTCTCTGCTCTTGTGTCCTCTTCCCAACCGGAAATGTCTCTTGTTCCGTATAGCAAGTCGTTGGCATAGGTTGTATCACTGTCAGTTTCACCCAAGTAGCTGAATAGCCCGCTGCCGTCCTTCTCGATGTTTATAATCAAGTCGTCGCCAGTAGTCGCGTCCAAGGTTATGTTACCCTCGCCTATCGCTGCGTCCCATTCTACCAAAAGTGGCAATCTGGTGTCTTGGTAAGTGAAGTAACCCACTCCCATAGATGCACCAGTCCCTGGAACAGTTGCTACGTACCTAATCTTGTTGTCGCTGGAGTCCTTGTAGAAGACATGCACGTTGGTCGTACCGTTGTTGTACAGATACAAGTCGTCAGTATCGTGGCTGCCGGAATCCTCTATTGAATCCTTGCTGCTACCCTCACCGAACAGGTGTAGGGTGTGAGCTGTGGATGCCAATATAGTGCTGCCGGTTGCTGGATACAAGTCAACGACCTCGTCTGCTTCAACCGTGTACTTCTTGTAGTCCTGTACTGTATAGTTGTCTAGTCTCACCCTCAAATAGCTGTGCGGTAGTCTGAATTCCTGCCCCACTTTTATCACTTCGTCTGCCTCATCTAATAGTCGATTATAAACTACGCCTATCTTTGGAGTTGGACCATTCAATCCTCCCAAATCCCAAAGCCAAATTTCGGCATCCTCGCAAGTAGGTATGTCAACCTCACCTATACAATACGCATCGCCGTTATTGACTGTGTCTACAGTTCCCTGCGGTTCCAAAATTCTCATGCTGTCACTGTCATAGGCCCCGACAATCTTTAGATCTCTGCCAAGGAACTTTATCACTGCTGGGTTTGACATCGTCGCATTCGATATGTAGTCACCATAGCCTAATGGAGTCTCGAAAGAGAAGTGATAGGCTATCGAATGGCTGTTGACTTCAATAAATGCGTCGGACTTAAAGTCTTCGTCTGGACTTGAAGATGTCAGTCCTGTCTCAACTGCAATCCCGTCGTACAAGAACAACTTCTCTGACGCAAGATATGGGTTGTTGACTACTGGAACCGTTCCATTAAACAAGGCTCGAAACCCTATGTGGGATATTATACTCCCGAAAGCTGAACTTAAGGGGCTGTCCAAATGTACATTTTCTGTTTTTACTTGAGGGAAATAAGGTGTCGTTGTCGTGGTTGTGGCAACGCACGCCCCGTCACGGCAACTCTCAGGGCAGACATACTTCTCTTTCCCTAGCGTGTATTGATTTGTGTATTGATTGGTCGGTGCTAGGCTGCAGTAATGCTCTACCAATGTACAGTTGTCATCAATTCCAAAGCATGAACCGTAGTTTGGTTGATTGTAGTTCCAGCAGAAGTCAGTGTAGTTTTGCCCATTCAAAAATACTGTCCCTCTCACATTGTAGTTCCTACCACCGTCAGAATCTGTGCAGGTTATCAATGGGGTTGTGGTGGTGGTTGTCGTTGTGGTTGTGATTATCGGGGTTGTCGTCGTAATCAATTGCTTGCAATAGGTGTCAGACGTGCATGTGGCGCCTGAAGTCCCCCTGTACCTTTTGCAGATGCTCGCTGAAACACACTTGGCATTGTAAACCCCGCCCACGCAGCAGTATTTGTGTGCTATTCGCGGGTATCCCAGAAGGCTCGACTCGTCGCTCATCGGGCCGAAAGCCACCAGCCCGACCACTGCCACTATCAGGACAGCTACTATCAAGAAAGGCATTGCTTTCCTAAAATCCATCGCATCACTAATTTAATTTGGCTTTTCCGGATTAAATACTTCATCCAAACGGTGCCCTCCCGGATTTTAAATAGGTTCTTCGACAAAAGTGTTCTCATGAAGAGCATGTGCTTCGCCTGCAAGGGGAGGCTCTGGTGCAACCTTCCCAGCTGCCCGATAATGGACAGCATGAGGCAGAGGGTCAGGGTTAAGTCCGGGTTAAAGAGCAGAGACGTGTTCGGCTCCAGT
>MFRS01000024.1:0-7888 GCA_001784635.1 Candidatus Micrarchaeota archaeon RBG_16_49_10 | reverse complement strand
CTACCCAAGCCTGAACACCGGGGTTCTCCTGCCTTCCGAGATAGGCGACACGGCGATATACGACTCCCCGAAGAGCTGGTTCGACAGGAGGATGGGGGTGGGCGAGATACTGAACTTCCGATCGTCGCTGATAAACTCCAGGAGGAACCTCAAGGTGAATTCCGCTCCCCATCCCGACAAGTTCCTCGAGTCGATACAGGAGGTGGCGATGGCCTCGGTCCCGGTGGACGTCGAGGTGAAGCTTAACAAAATACCCAAATTTTCATTAAGCTTCGGGGAGAACATCACCCCATTCGGGCCGCACGCCTACGCAGAGAAGCTGAGGCTGACCGAGAACCCGAAGGTCGAGAGGAGGGTGGACTATGTCCTGTCGGACACAGACCTGAAGGCCCAGGGCGCAATAGTAAAACTCTACGACAAGGGCGTCGGCAACTACAGGATAGAGAAGGTCCTCTCGATAGGCCTGCTGGGGCTGAAGATGCAGAGGAAGCTCGTGCCGACAAGGTGGTCAATCACAGCGACGGACGACATCATCGGCAAGGAGCTGACAAGGGAGGTGAAGGATTATCCAAAAATCTCGGAGTACCTGCTCTTCGAGTCGAACTATATCGGCAACTTCTTCCAAATCCTCCTGCTCCCCACCGAGTGGAACTTCGAGCAGATTGAGACGGCGCTGCCCGGCGGCTTCTGGACGGGGCAGATGAGGGAGCCAACCCTCGTCAACGATTACGAGTCGTTCTTCGGGAGGACAACCTACGCCAAGAATGTCGCGGGCGGCTACTATGCCGGCAGGCTAGGTGTTTTAGAATATCTTTCTAAGGCCAAAAGGCAGGCGAGCGTGCTGGTGCTGAGGGAGGTGAGGCCGGAGAGCGTCGGCGAGGTCGGGGTGTGGAAGGTCAGGGAGACCGTTAGGGACGCCATGTCGAGGAAGCCGAGGAAGTTCGCCACACTGGAGGAGGCGCTGAAGGCGATAAACGCCGGCTTCATGATAAGCGAGAGGTTCTGGAGGCCGAGGAGCTGGCTGCTGGAGAACGTCGCGAAGCAGAGGAGATTGGGGGACTTCCTCAAAAAAAGAAAGTGATATGAAGGATTTTTATATAAGTTTAGAATTAACCAATTTCCGTCATTCTTTCAATCATTTTGAATCCGTTCATTCCCGGCATATGGACATCAGTTACCACAAGTTCAGGAGTTAAATTTTGATAAGCATCGATAACTGGTTTAGGTCTATCAAATATCCCTGTCAACTACCACTAGTTACCGCTTCGCTCAAACTGGTGGAATAAAGATTTTAAAAATCAAATCAGCTTGATCCTGTTCTTCGTCCCCCCACACCCTAGGCATATCTCCGTCACGTAGAGGCCGCTCCTGAACTCGTACTCCAACGCATTTCCGCAAGACATGCAAGCCATCTTTCCCACCAAGGATGAATTGGCATCCGGCTTATTAATCGACTTCCGTGAAGCGACGTCGAGTTGGGGAAGAATTTTTCCGGAAATAGAGTTGGAGAAGAATCTGTGCGGACGTTGATGAGCAAAAGCATGCTAATGCTAATGACTGTTTGGAAATCGGCTACCAGAATGGCATTATTTGTATTATATATTGCCGAAACAGAAAATAATAAAAGGGGAGAATGCCTGGGAAAAACTGCCTAGTAGCCTTGGTGTAATCTATAACAGATTTGACGAATTTTTAAGTGAGGTAGGGATATGACAAAAACAACGTCCGTAAAGATAGTTATCATTCTATTATTATTCTTATTATCCAATATCGTTTCTGTGGCTCAGGCCGCCGCACCTTCGGCAATCGTTACCTTCAATTCAATCGGTATTTATTGGAGTCCAGACGGAGGTTCTTCGAGCAATATCTGCTCTGTAAGATACCGTCCATCAGGAAGTCCAACTTGGAAAGATGGTTATCCACTGTGGTATGATGCAAGGAACAGTGAATATCGTGGCAGTTTGATTTATCTTACCGCCAATACAACCTATGATATTCAACTAACCCTGAACAGTAGCACATCCGCAACCTTTGCCGCTACGACTTGGGATGAGAATTTCCCGGTTGACCCTAACAAGATTCATTATTTATCAGCCAATTCTTCGAGTACTTTAACCGTGAGTGATTCAGGTACGGCAAATGGTTATGCTTTATACGCACCTGAGCCTGGAAGAAATATAACAATTGATGTGCAAAATAGCCAAAGCTATGTTGTCCATGTCAGTGCTTCTTATGTTATTATCAGGGGTTTGAACCTAACCGGAGGAATATACACTGTAGTTTATTTGGGCTCAGATGTCCATGATGTAGTAATCGAGAACAACGAACTTTCAAATTGGGGTACTGGAGCTAATTTCCAGGGAGCCATTTTTGGTGGGGGCAATTATGGTCAAACAAACCCTAATTTGAAATGTATCATTGTCCAACGGAATAAAATTTACAACCCAAGATATGGCTCTAATGACTGGTCGACAGGACATCCGTCCGGGCCGCAGGGAATAGTCCTTTTCAATAGCGGGGGCAATCATGTCTTTCGCTATAACGAGTTCTATTCGGATAACGGCAACTATTTTAATGACGTCTTAGGTGCAGGGGCAAACTTTGAAACACAGTGTGGTAATGTTCAGCAGTGTACGGGTTTCCCAGGTCCCGACACCGACATTTACGGCAACTATCTAGCTAATTGCTGGGATGATGCAATCGAGGCTGATGGGCAGGGACGCAATGTGCGTATTTGGGAGAATTACATAGAAAAAACCTTCGTCAAAATCTCACACGCAGGGAACTATATCGGCCCTCTGTACATCTTCCGAAATGTCGCCGGAAGCGCAGATAGAGGTTCTGGACAGGTTGGTGGAGAGAGTTTTACCAAGGGTGGTGATGGTGGTGGCAGAGTTTATGTCTTTCACAACACCATGCTTCAACCAGGTGCACTAGGTGTCAGGGCTGGTCTAGCTGACTCTGGTGGTGACATGTCAAATGTAGTTAGTCGTAACAATATTCTACAGACTAGAACTTCCTCGCAAAGAAGTGTTCAAGATACAGGTGGGGCGCAGGACTATGATATTGACTACGATTTCTATAATGGCAGATTCACTCTAAATAACACCGATGTCATACCACCGCACAGTATAAAATTCACAGACCCTGGCTTTGCTATGCAGAGCTTTGATCGGACGACAGGTTTAGGATCGTTTTATTTGAGTTCAACCAGTGGCGGTTATGATAAAGCAGTATCTTTACCGAACTTCAATGATAATTACGCTGGTTTAGCTCCTGACATGGGCGCACACGAAGCCAATACCCAACCCATGGAGTTTGGTGTCAATGCCTATTTGGTTAACGGACCTACTCCCACCACAACCACCAGCACGACCACTCAAGCGACTACTACATTACCGTCCACAACAACCTCCTCGACCACCGTGCCGCAGACGACGACAACCCCAATAGGCAGTGACTGGCAACCCACCACGGAGACGACGACAGTAAAAGAGCCGGAGAAGCCCCGAAGGGGTACAGGATACTTGCTGATTCCACTTATTGTAGGGTTTTTGATGGTGGCATTTTTGATATTAAGGGAAATCCTGTAAAAAAGAATCTTATTGTCAATAAGGAAGCTAATTTAATAATGCCCGAAGACAATTAATAAAAGGGGAGAGATGCTGAAAAGGGCCTTGTTTTCGCTATTTGTGACTTTAGTTATTCTAGCCTCACCTGTACAATCGGCAACATACTACGTCTCGACGTCGGGGAGCGATGGCAATCCTGGTACATTTGGTCAACCTTTCAAGACAATCCAAAAGGGTGTGGACATGATATCTCAGCCAAGCGATACAGTATATGTTATGCCCGGCGAATACCGTAGCGTTTCTCAATACCAATATGATGCTGTCCATATCGAAAATAAGACTGGGCTTCCCAGCCAAGAAATAGCAATCAAGGCCTATGACCAGAACAATAAACCGGTTGTTGTTAACCGGGGTGCAGGTTTTCGTTTTGTTAATTGTTCTTATGTAATCCTCGAAGGGTTTGAGGTTAAGGATTACATCCACGGGGGCATTGGAATTTATATTTCAGAGAATGTTATCGTCAGAAACAATTATATCCACCTTCAGTTTCAAGGGCTTTGTCAACCAGGTGAAGGCCTGCCGTTATGCATGGCGAATGGAACAGGTGTAGGTCAAGTCAAAGGGCGAATAGATAACTTCGGAAATTATATCCTTGAACATGATGGCTCACAAAATACTGGGATATTTCTCTGCAAATCGCAAAACAACACCATAGCCGGCAACAGAATCGAAAACGTTGACGAAGGGATATATGTAGGCGGCGCCTACAACATCACACCTGACTCCTGCTGGACAAAATATACTCCCCGTCTCTGGACTTCAGGTAACATAATAGAAAACAATTCAATACTGCAGGCCATGAACGAAGGGATTGAGCTTAAGTCAGACGCAATTAGGACGGTGGTTAGAGGCAATGTCTTGAAAAACTCTGCCGGTTTGGAAATCGGAGGTATAGAGATCAGGTCGGCGTACAATGATGTCTATGAAAATGTGATCTTTGGGGACAACCAGTATTCAAAGACCGGGATTAGGCTGCTTGAAGAATCAGGGTGCACCAACCCCCCGAACGACGAGTTCGGCAACTCAATGCTCATCTACCCAGAAACAGGGGGATATAGGTGTGGGTTCGGAAGCCGTGTGCATCATAATTACATTTATTACACCCAGGGTAGTTATTACGTTCCTTCAATGAATAACCATCTGTATACTGCAGGAAATATCATAAATCATAACACCATTGTCGGTGGCAACGACTTCGGGCTTATCAGCGATGCAGTAAACTCTAGCATAACCAACAACCTCATTATCGGTGACAGAGGAGCGAGATTATCACTATTAACTCAAGTTGCTTCCATTAAGCCAGCAGTAAGCGATTACAATGCTTATTACCCCAATAAAAAGAGCTCGAACGGTGGATGCATTGTCAGCATTGCCGGGGAAATAATGAACTGCACAAATGGGAATAACACTAAGTACGAAGCTAACTCGGTATTTATGGCCAGCAACCCCGTAGGCACTTTCCAGCCAGCCACGTCGCCGATAAAGATTGATGTAGAGTGCTCACCATCATCATTAAGCTTACTAGACTTAGAAGCACTTAGGGATACCATAAAGGACTGTAGTAAGCCACTTGATAATTCTTATGGAAATCAAATAGCAAATAAAGCGTCTGACGGGACAAACATCGGAGCATGGCAAGGTGCATCTAATGACGAAGAAATAAGCCGTATATGGGCAATTGATGACAGCGAGAAAATCATGAAGCAAGACTTGAACAATACCTTAGCTAGCGATATAAACAATCAAGTGTGGGACGGGCAAAAAGTTAAAATTTTTGGAGCCAAGAATGAAATTGTCGCTTTCCAACTCATCCTGCAATCAGGATCTGCCGGCGCTAACAATGTCGATGTGTCCTTGCCCTCACTCAGTTCTGGCAGATATTCTATTGATAACAGCCAGGCCCAAAGTCTAAGCGACCCCTACAATTACGTGGGTAAAAGAATCGAGCTTTTTACCGAACACTACCTGAATGTCGATGTCAGGACAGGTAAATGTTTCGTTGGTGCCTGGGGATATTCTGGGCCGCAGCCACCGCAGCAAAATAATAGTGAGTATTATGGGTGGGTCCCCGATGCCCTAATCCCATTCCAGGCTCCACCCGGTAAAGGAGGCGCCCCATTTTCAATCGACCCCAATTCAAATCAGGGAATATGGGTGGATATCTATATCCCTAAAGATGCACCACCTGGAATTTATAACGGGGAGATAAAGGTGACTATCGATTCTGCCACCTTTTCCACAATCCCCATCAGCCTGGAAGTTTATGATTTGAGTTTGCCTGACGAGACCCACATCAAAAACTATTTCTGGTTTGGAGGCTATGAAGCCAATTTTGTCGACAGATTCGGTGTCACCTACAGGAGTGCCGCATATTTCCCGATAGAGGGCAATTACATGAAGCTGTTCCATAGGCATCGAATGAATCTCCTGACCAATGTTGATTATAGCCAAATGACCACCGGTATCATACCATACAAGAAGTATCTAGTCGATGGGCAGGACAGCTGGTTTAACAAAGTGAATGGCTATGAGGGCCCCGGGGAGGGCGTCGGCAATCCAATGTATATATTGGGAAAGTACAACTCATGGAGGGCAGGTTTCCCTACTCAATCGGGAGCGAATTATTGCAAGCCTTGCGGAAGCAATGTCGCCCCAGCGGATGGCATCTGCAATACTACAGCCTGGTGGAGAAGCCAAGCTGCTTGCTGGAATAGTTGGTTCAGCATTAACGCGCCCAACGTGAATTATGCTCTGCATATGCCTCCGGATGAGCCACCGCCAACAGAATATTCATCGGAAACAAACCCATTTGTCCAGCGACTTGACTGGCTTGACGACACTGGGATGCCAAGGCTTTCAACCATGATAGGTTTCCCCCTGGGGAGTGCCAAGACCGATGCAGACCCGTATCCTTTGCCCTTTCCCTATTTGATCAGCAACATTGAATATTGGGGTGTGGGAACCTTCACGAATTATTTCTCTCCTCCAGGCAGCTATTGGGGTGGACAGTATGGAAAGTATGAGGGGTACATGAAGAGCTATGTTGATTACGAGCACAGCCTGGGGGCAAAGGTTTTCATCTACAACGGTGCCCTTCCCTGGTCTGGCACAGCAGTAATTGATACTTATGGGACTAGTTTCCGGGCTACTCCTTGGGTTGTCTGGAAATACAATGTGAATGCATACAGCTACTACCATGTCAGTGACTATACTAGATACGATTCCAGCGGCGCGGGCCAGAAATCCAATCCCTTTGCAGACAACTATAAGCTTTACAATTCAGCGAGTTATGGGTCTGTATGTTCACCTGAGGGATATAAACCGTATTGGGGCTCGGGTTCTCTTGTCTATCCCGGCACTAACTACAATCCCGATACCCACGTCGAATACTATGGCAATCTTAACCTTTCTGGGCCAATTGCGTCAATGCGCATGAAAAATTGGCGCCGGGGGGCCCAGGACTTTGAGTACCTGTATCTGGCTAAACAAGCTGGGCTTCAGGCCGAGGTTGACAATATCGTTAACCAAGTTGTTCCCAGGGCTTTATACGATAGGAATGAATCGAGTCATCCGGGATGGCCCAATACATACTCTAGTCCCCCAGCCGAATGGCCCGAAAGGGGATATGAATTTGAGTCTTTCAGGAAGCAACTTGCAATCCTATTAGAGAGTGGAGGGTCAGAAACAACTTCGACCACAACGTCCTCAACAACTACTACATTACCTACGACGACCACAACCACCATTCCTCAAACGACAACGGTGACGGACACCCCGCCCCTGTGGGTGAGAGTCCTCACAGACCCCCTCAGCGTCATCTTCGGCCAGTCGGTCAGGCTCGTGTCCGAGTGGATTGACGACTGGGGGATACAGAAGGTAATAGTGGAGGAGAATTCGACAGGCGTTTGGGTGAACCACACGGTATACGAGTGATGATTATGACTAACAAAAAATCGAGGAACATAATGGCCAAAGCAGCCGCTGTGCTGATTGCGGTAGGCACCCTGCTTGCGATTTCGATGTACCTCTTCCCCGACCAGAGTAGGCCACTGATAGAGAGGTTCACCAAGCTGGGCCCCCCACTGCCTTCAGGGCAGGTCCACTCGTTCGAATACACCATCCCCTCATCCGATTTACAGGAGGGGGAGGCAATCGGCTACAGGTTCTACTCGCAGGACACGAAGGGGAATTGGAACGCCACTGGTACGCAGGCCTTTATAGTGCAGGAGACAACGACTTCGACGTCAACGACACTG
>MFRS01000023.1:19644-19849 GCA_001784635.1 Candidatus Micrarchaeota archaeon RBG_16_49_10 | reverse complement strand
TTCGCCCTCATCCGGAACGAAATGCGGCTGCGAGCACTTTCTGGCTAAATCCTGCACCGTCTTGAACGACGGCTTCCTGCTCTTCTCCGCCATCTGCTCGACCGACTTCTCCACGAGCTCGTCCCTGAAGTCCGCGTCGCCAAGGAACTCCTTCTTGTCATCCTCGTCGCTGAAAGCGCCCAGCCGCCCTGCCTCCCTCATGATC
>MFRS01000023.1:19373-19592 GCA_001784635.1 Candidatus Micrarchaeota archaeon RBG_16_49_10 | reverse complement strand
GTGTAATCGAGCCTTGCGAACATGGAACTTATCAGGCGCATCGTGAAATCGCGTGGCATGAAATGGGAGTAGACCCCCTTGGAGAGTATCTCGTCCATCCGGTCAGCGGCTAGCTCCGATCTGGATTCGACTTCCTGCAGGGTTTCGCCGTAGAATCTGTCCCTCTTACTCCCCACGGACTTCAGGATCCGGCTCTGTGTAAGCGCCAGTCCCAATCCT
>MFRS01000023.1:18849-19350 GCA_001784635.1 Candidatus Micrarchaeota archaeon RBG_16_49_10 | reverse complement strand
GAAATCCTGCGTGGATGTCGCGAAATATTTGCAAGGATATCCCTCCTCCTCCGGCGAACTGTCCCTGCAGTATCCTGCTATGCAGTACCTGCCTTTGCCTGGGTTGCATCCGAGGGCGTCCATGACATCCGGCACTATGCCGTTGAGCATCCTCTCCAGTTCGCTTCTGCACCCGGCCGCGGAATAATGCGGCAAAGTCGCTTGCATTTCCATATCTTATTTATGGGCAATAAATTTTTTAACCTTTTCACACGCGTACCCTCGTTTAAATTAGCCCGCACCGTAGACCCCTTTAACGTCAAAAACTCCCAAGAACGAATCATACCAGGTATTTCAGCTCGGTGTCTTCCTTTATCTCCTTCCAGACGAAGCCGACGAACAGCACGAATGCGGCGATGAGGAAGGCGAACTCGAACCAATGCTCCCCGTAGTCGTTTGTATAGCTTATGGTGACGTACTTTCCGGCGTAAATGCCGTTCACCGTAGCGACGACGTAGTCTG
>MFRS01000023.1:16479-18777 GCA_001784635.1 Candidatus Micrarchaeota archaeon RBG_16_49_10 | reverse complement strand
CCATGTTCCCACGACCGTTGTTCCATATAGGGGATGTTATCTTCTTAAATACATCACTAACTCATGGTGACACAATTATGGGCAAATTCCCTAGGAAATGCCGATATGTCACTATACTACAGTGATATATTTAAGGGCTAACGATGCATATAGTATAAACTATGACAAACCATCCAGGAATCATCAACTCAAGGCAAGTAGTTAAGACCTTTAACGATTATACCTCCAAACTTTATCATTTTCAAAATTCTCTTGATCAGGGCGTATATTCGAATGTGGAGGATGCGACTAACTATTTCGTACAAACCATGAATCAGCACCCAGAATTTTCCACATTTCCGCATTTCTTCTCGGTCGCAGCTACATGGGGATACGTCCCAAAGGACAAAGAGCCGGTGAGGGCGCTGGACATCTTCAGTTGGAAATTCGATAGGAAACTCGTAGGAGCAACAGGTAGCGCATGGAGAGACCACAATCCAGAAATTGCCAATTTTGTGGTTTTCAACGGCAAATACAATCCGACTAACAGGGATGTTTCGTGCGGAGTATTCACCACTGTTGTCGCCCAGGAGGAGAGGCTCAGGCAAAAAAGTGATAGTCTTGAAGATTTCCTTTGTAAAAAGGCGAACGTCTGGGATTATATAAAGAAGCCGGAAAGGAAGAAGTCAATCTGATGGCTGGTGCATTTTTCTAGACACCAATAATTGGACAGTTGTCGTTTATTTATCCCTTCCGAATCATATCGAGACTATGGTATTTGGAAGGAAGTTCGATGAGCCGCAGCCGTTCCTGGACGCTGTGGAAAGCTATCTGGCAAAGACAGATTACGTTGTATTGCTACCAGCTTGAGCGGAACGGTGTGAGGGCGGCAAAGAAGGCGAACTCCATTGAGATCCGTGTGGGGGATCTGGCAGCGGTCCCGGTAAGGGGGCTGAGGTGGGATTATCTCATAGGAGAAATAGGCTAGAATTGGAGGACATTTGTATTCGCGGACACTTTTTACGCCAGCAATCTGATGAAAATCAACTGCGTGCTTAATCCGAAATCGGCCGGCGAATGCAGGATGTTTGTCGATTTTTACAGGTTCAAGGACCCCAAGGTTGATCCGAAGAAAATGGTTGAAAGCGACATTCAGGAAAGCAAGCCTGGCCAGATGCGTGGCCTTGAAAAGACCCTGGAACTCGTGGTGGATACGTGGACGGCGATGGACGTCACCACCGACGAAGGTGTGTCCTCGTGGTATTCTTTGGAAGTGAAAACAGACCGTAGCCAAGACGACAAATTCTCAAAAGAGCTGTTGGAAGAATTGAAAGACAGGGCCAGGAAGATACGGGGATGAAATATTCGGTTCTCCATCCGGATGCCTATGCGCCAGCCACCCTAATGGCGGGGTGTAAGAAAGCCAGTCTGCATATCTTTATGGGTTCGAACAAATTATAATCATGAAGGAAGCAATAATTTTCGGCTTAATCTCATTTTTACTGGTCGGCATTTCGCTCGTCTCAGCCGACGTCGTAGAAATTACAATCGAATACAATGACACCAATCAAACCACGACTACGCCGGAAAACACCACAACTACAGAGCCTACAAGTGAGGGTGGCCCTGTAAGCGGTGGGAATGAGGGGGCTGTCGGGCCTAGCCCCGGCGATCTGGAAATATTGGACTTCCCATCGGTCATCCAGACCAATCAGAAATCGGTTAAAACAGCATGTTTCCTTCTGTCTAACACAGGCACAATTTCGCTGACAAACATATCCATGGGATTTGAAGGAGCTCTGCCTTATGGTTCCTCTTTAGATTTCAGCCAGAAGGTATTGACAAACATATCCCCCTCGACTGATCAATCCACTTGCATTGAATTAAGAATTTCTAGGTCCGCAGAAGTGAGTGACTACTCGTTGACTCTAACTGCTTACTCCAAAGAAGGGGCCGGTGCCAGGTCGGCATTCACCCTGCAAGTATTTCCTAGAGCTATAACAGCCGAAGAAACAGAGGCAAATCAGACAATAGCTTTAGCGGCCAAGATGATCAGCGACGCTTCTAGGATAGGGGTAGATATAACTGAACCGATGAGGTTGCTTAACGAGTCCATTATAAAATTCGAAGAAGGAGACTATCAAGAGTCCATCAAGCTAGCATCGGATGCTTATGAAATTGCCTCACAGCTTTCTGCAACTAGAAAAGCCGAGTTAGAACCTGCAATGAGGCCGTTGCTGTGGTACCTTCTGTTCATTGCTCTGGCGAGTTCCGCATTGGTGGTCGGGATAACAGCAGAACTGTTAATGATTTCCAAGA
>MFRS01000023.1:10699-16467 GCA_001784635.1 Candidatus Micrarchaeota archaeon RBG_16_49_10 | reverse complement strand
TCATTGATGTGTTGAGAAGGAAAGAGGCACCCCTTAAAATAGTAAAGAGTGTAATTACCTGCCCGCAGTGCTCTGGCACTATGGAAAAGACTTATCAGGGAATTTTCTTAGATGCCTATACTTGCAAAAAGTGCGGCCATACCGAAATGAGGAAAATTGTTTCCGGGCCATCAACTCTATGAAAAAAGTGTTATTCATGAACAGAAATATCCTTGCCATTTCATCCCTTGTTTTTTTAATCGTTTTATTCAATCTCCCATTCCATGATGTGAGTGCCGTTGGCATCAACGTAACTGCGAACAGCGGCTCTCCTGCAGACGTACAGACAGCTGTTGATCAGGTCGCTTCCGCAGGCGGTGGCACGGTTTACGTCCCCGCTGGCAATTGGACCTTTGATGAAACAGTGACGGTTTACGGAGGCGTCAATCTTGTTGGTGCTGGAATGAATCGCACACGGTTGATTCAAACAAGAGAACATCATCTAACGTTCATGATTTTTGTAGATGGACGTTACAATGCGCTAGGGCAGATGGTTACGAAAGATACACAAAAACCCGTTATGATTAAAGGGATGAGTCTAATCGGTTTTGTGCCAAGTCGAGGTGATGCTGAAGACACTGCCGCGAATGGTGGTTTGGGTATAAGAGCCGTTAAAGATTTTTTGGTTTATGACATGTATTTTGAGGATTTTGCTCAAACAGCTATAGGTGTTGACGAGAATGATGGACATAGCCCTCCTCGATTCTGGTCTCGCGGAGTCATAAGTCACTCCGTATTTGACAATCCGTATAAGTACAACTTTGCAATCAACGGCAGAATCTGGGGATATGGGATAATTGTCAGTGGTTCAAGTTTAGCTACCGACAGTCCATTAGCGTCTGAGACGTGGGGCAAATATGAAACTGTGCCATTCCCTGGCAACATTGTTTACATTGAGGACAACTCTTTCAGGCGCAACAGACACAGTATAGCTAGTACTGTGAACTTTGGAGCCCATTTTGTAGCTAGACATAACGTTTTTCGAGAGTTATATCAAGCTGGATACGGCTCGCTTATTGATACCCATGCTGGTGATACTCATAACAGCGTGGAGGTTTATGATAACCTTTTGATTGGAGACCCTGTTTCTCAAGGAACAATCTATCAACCACCAGAAAATTACATTGGGCAATACCTTGACAGGGGAATACTTTTGCGCGGTGGGTCAGGTCTAATTTATAACAATGACATTCGAGACACCCCTAGAGTAGGGGTCGGTTTGCAAGTCGATTTTGCCGATAAGCCAGAGCTGTCGCCTAAATATGTTTGGATTTGGAATAACCAAATAACATATCCAAATAGCGGTAGTGGAACTGATATATTAACTGCTGGATTGCCCAATGTTTATCTGCGTGCTCCAAATCAAGCGCAGGACGGCTTCACCTACACGCCTTACGTCTATCCGCATCCGCTGACCCTGAGCGAGACGCCTTCGCAGCCTTCCCACCCAATCAACCTCACAGGCGCTGTGACAGACTCTTCTACTGGCTTGGCGATAGCGGGAGCGTCTGTCGTCTGCAACGCTTACTCTGCCACGACGAACGCAACTGGCGGATACAAACTAACGTTCTCGTCGACAGTAGCCTGCTCGCTCACAGCGAGCAAGTCCGGTTATGTGAGCAAGTCGACATCCGTAAGCTACTCTTCCAACGGAACATACATCCAGAACTTTGCTCTGGAAAGTATTGCAATCACAAGAACCATCTCAGGCAATCTTATGAACAAGAATAACCAGTCGCTAAGCGCGACCATAGTGGTATATAGCGCAGGTACGACTACTATTGCGAATTCCACGCAGGCCAGTGGAAGCTATGAACTAACAGTCTCGCCTGGCATGTACGATGTCCAGTTCAACTTCTCCGGCAGGTCGGTCAAACTACTTTCAGTGAGCGTGGCGTCTGATGTCAGCGACCTTATCAATCACGTCAACACTACCGCATCGGTTCTATCATTCGTTTCCAGTAGGGACAGCCAGCAGTTCAAGATAGCAGGTCCCAGCCCGACTAGAGTGCTGATAAACAATTCAGTGATATCTATGAACACATCCCTAGCTGACAATACCTACTATTACTTGAACGGCATTGTATACCTGAAAGTAGCGCCTGGTCTCAAGTCGGACTGTTTGTTTGACTGCTGCTCAGGAGAAACAAGGTACCGCGAAAAGGACTGTCCCTCAAGCCAATATTGTTCTAGTAGAGCATGCGTTGCCAAGCTGGCATGCTCTTACGAGTGCTGCATCAACGAAGAGCAATATTCGGACAAGTCATGCACATCCGGCACATGCTCCGATCATGAGTGCGGTGCCCAGGTAATATTCTCAGACGATTTTGAGGGCGGTAGTTTCAGCAAATGGACAGTACGGTATGCACCTAATTATAATAGGATAGTCTCCTCGCCTGTTCATAGCGGTGTCCGCTCTGCCGAGTTAGATGTAACGACTGCTAACAACGCCATCTCCAAAACAGGGCTGATACCATCTCCCGAGGGATTTATCCGCTCCTATGTGAGGTTCAACGGCTCAATTCCGTCTGGTGCCTTGGTCTATCTTATGTCTGTCGACATTGCGGGATTTGTTATAGTAAGGAACAATAGCGGCCAGATGCAGTGGGGTTTGCTAAGCAATCTTGATGGAGGTTATTTCTGGACAAATGCAGCTATTAACACCAACACATGGCACTTGCTTGAGATGCGAAATAAAAAGGGTTCGACAACGGGCGAGATTCAGCTTTTTGTAGATGGCTCAAGCGTCTTGAACCAGGCTGGCCGCAACATGGGTAGCAGTAACTTCACCAGCGCCCAAATTCTAGCGCAAGGCAGCTCGTCAATAGCAACCAAAGCTTATTTCGACGACGTTGTGTTTTCTAACAGTTACATCGGACCCTGAACAACATATCATTAATCAGAATCAATATTATATTTATGAGAACGTCAATTATTTTTTCCACCTTGGCACTGATTATTTTTTTAATTCTGGCCAATGAATCTCAAGCCTTGAATGTGACCACAGTTAGTGGCTCTGCTGTTGACATCCAAGCAGCGGTCAACCAGGTCGCTGCAGCTGGTGGTGGGAACGTTTTCATACCAGCAGGAACTTGGAACTTTTACGAGGAAGGAAACACGTGGGAACCTGTTTATGTGCCAGTAGGAGTGAACATCATAGGCGCACCTCCCATCGGAAATGACAGCATGGGAATACCTACTGAGTGGACGACAATAATAAGGCAAGGCAAAAAAACTGGAAACATGTCTGATGGAAACATGCCTTTCTGGTTCAGCCTCGGTCAAACTCGCGAAGGTGAATACTTTCACTGGAACACAAGCAAGGCAGGTGCACCTGGGCCGCTTGTTCCAGAATCGCGTTGGACAAGCCCAATTCGCTTTGCAAACATAATGCTGGACGGCTGGAGAAGTCAGGTTGGCGAAGAACTTTCTGGAGTCATGTCAAAGGCGATACAGATTGTGGGTGTCATCAACTTCAGGATTGACCATAATAACTTCAGAAACTTAGGCGGCGGAGCAATAGTGGTTGGTGCCTACTACCAGTCTGGAGATGAAAGCAGCGGTGTGATTGACCACAACAAGATTTGGAATACAAATGGAATAAGCAATAATGCCAATATGTATCTCGGAAATGTAGGCTACGGAATAGCTATTGGACGAGACCTAAATTTCAGGATGATTGATTATGAACCAGCAGCCAATCTTCTCGGCAAATACACTTCCCATACAGTTTATATCGAGAACAATTACCTTAGCAAATGGAGACATAGCATAGCATCAAATGATGGGGGATATTATGTGGCTAGATATAATTTGTTTGAGAATGATTTCGACCAAGGAACCACCGATATGCATGGGGCCCGTTTCGGAGATGACTACGCTGGAACACAAGGCGGAGAGCTTTATGAAAACACCTTTAGAAATGCAACTTACTACGGCGACAACAACAGGCAGTCAACTTTGAGAGGTATTTTCGTTGTTAGAAGTGGATATGGCGTTTTCTTCAACAATTACGTTGATAACAGTTATCTCCGCGTATTTACTGACAGGTATGATCCGATTGGGACGCCAAGTGAAGTTTGGAAAGTCAATGGTTGGTTCTTCTGGAGTGCCAAGGGTCCGCTTTCGAATCCCGAAATATCTTCTATAAGCGGAATAAGCCCATTCCATCAAGATAACCCATACCCTATAACATATAGTTATGATTCAGCAAAATCTTATAGCAATGGCTTGGATAATTATTTGGATTGGTCAAGACAAGCAGGGAATCCTAGCGATACCGATTACCCTAACCCAGACCCTTCATGGAGCATTGCCAACTATAAACCCTATCCCTATCCCCATCCGCTGACGCTTGGCGGGGTGCCGACGCTGCCTTCCTATTCAATAGATATCGCAGGTGCTGTCACAGATTCGTCCGGCTCAGCGATAGCAGGTGCGACCGTGGCATGCGGCGCATCCACAACAACCAACTCGACAGGCGGATACAGATTAGCGTTCACATCGCCAGTCTCGTGCTCTCTCACAGTCAGCAAGTCAGGTTACACCACTGCCTCCAGGTCGGTGGGATACTCGTCCAATGGGACATACATCCAGAACTTCGTGCTCAGCACACCAGCCAATCTGAGATTCATAGCAGGCTTGTTCAAAGATAAGAATAACCAGCGGCTTAATGTGACTGTCACAGCCTACTCTGGAAGCAGCATAGTCAACTCGGCACAGGGTAGCAGCTACCAACTATCCGTGCCGTTAGGTACGTACGATATCCAGTTCAGCTTTTCAGGCAAGTCCATCAAGCTGACCTCAGTATCCGTGACGTCAAATGTGAGCGACCTGATAAATTATATCAATGCCACGCCGACTTCATTATCATTTGTATCCAGCGACAGCCAAAGCTTTCAGATAGCTGATGTAAGTCCGGTCCGAGTCCTTCTGAACAAATCTGCCATAGCCGTCAACACGTCTCTTAGTGACAACACCTACTACTATTCAAACGGCATAGTCTATCTTAAAGTAGCGCCAGGCCTCAAGTCAGACTGCCTGTTCGACTGCTGCTCAGGCGAAGCCAGATACAGGGACAGACCATGCTCAAGTGGTCAGTTCTGTTCCAATAAAACGTGTGTTGCCAAGACATCCTGTCCGTACGAGTGTTGCATTAACGAGGGACAGTACCTGGACAAGAGTTGTGCGTCTGGGACATGCTCGAATAACGCATGCACTCAGGCAAACTATATCTTCTCAGATGGATTCGAGAGCGGTTCGTTTATCGACTGGACTACATATGGCACACCAAAAATCATGGGCAACGCTCGCCAAGGCGGTTACAAAGCATTCTTTGATGCTAACGGCGAATACATTAAGAAAGCATTCTCTGCTGCCACACCGATTTATCTTCGTTTCTATGCCAAATGGAACGCAAGCCCATCAATAGTCGGACAAGGTGTCTATCTGGGCGGTATAAAAATATATGCTGGCTATACCTCTGCGCAACTCCAGTTATACTACAATGGTTCGGCAGTTATTTGGAGAGGTTATTACAGGGATAGCGCAGCTGATGTTTGGCAGAACTCCTCCCAGCAAATAAATCCCGCCGCCAATGTTTGGCATGAAATAGAAATGAAGGTCGTCAAAGGAACCCAGCCGATTAAAGAGTGGCAGTATTGGGTTGACGGTGTCGAACTTACGGATTTACAACGCGATGGAAATCAAGGCTATGACATGAATTACAC
>MFRS01000023.1:10410-10688 GCA_001784635.1 Candidatus Micrarchaeota archaeon RBG_16_49_10 | reverse complement strand
ATCTCTTTTCGAATTATGCTATGACTGTTGATATTGACGACGTCGTTGCCTCTTCATCATACATCGGGCCTTGAGACGACTTCGAAGCAAGCAAATACAATAATTTTTAACCCTTTCGCGGCGAATCCCATGAATCCTAAGGTCCGCAGGCATCGAAGAAGCGGTTATTTCGAGTGGCAGATTCGAAAAAACCTTGAGGAAATACCAGCCGGATCAAGTAATTGCCATAGCCAATTGCGGCCTGCCGTTGGGGGCGGTAGCCGACTACCTGGGGTACG
>MFRS01000023.1:6252-10403 GCA_001784635.1 Candidatus Micrarchaeota archaeon RBG_16_49_10 | reverse complement strand
AATAATCGATGCCCACTGCAAGAACAGGGTGGTAGACATCCCTCGCGGGGCATTGACCTACCAGAGGTCCAAGGAGATCAAATGGTTGCCTGACTTTATTGAAGGGGGAGATGTCGTGGGCGTTCTTGACGTAGATGAACTAAACCCCAGTCGCAAGACTGTTATTTTGGATGACTTTGCCGGCCATGGACAAACCTTAACCGCGGTATATGAGCACCTAAAAGAGATGGGAATAGAAACAGGTAAGATTGTCCTTGCGACAGGATTCCCTCATCAAGCCGTCTGGGAAATCAAATCTAAAGTTGTCACACTTTGGAAGGAGTAATTTAGGCTTGCATTCAGATACACAAGTTGGCAACGATTTACTTGGAAGGCTCGCTGTGATAAAAGTCTTATACTTTTTTCCACATCTATCTTACGATAGAAATGGTCAAGATATCCGAAAGAGCCAAGGATTGGATTGCGCTGTTCGAGTCGATGGGTACCTTTAGCATCTATAACGCCTTCATCCAGCTCGCAGACGCCAAGCAGATTTCCCAATTCTATGCGAATACCTCGCTTTCCATACCGCTTACTGTCCTCATGGGATACCTGTTCTCGGACGGCGTCTGGAGGATAATTGCCCCAGGGAACAGAGGCTTCACCGAGAGGATTGTTGGGCACTCCCGATCCCACTACAACTTGGGCGACTCTAGGATGATGAAGTGGGTGAAGGGTAAGAAACCGATGAAAGAGGATGATGCGAGAAACGCATACAGGGCGTACGACTTGCAGAATATCTGACCGAGGAGCAATCTGTTAAAATATGAGGCGCCTAATGGCTGGCGCATTTAGTGAGCAAAACCTTTAAATCCTTTTAGTATCATCACATCATTCATCTGATTGGCATGGTAGAATTTGACAGGGATTGCAGCATTGGCGAATGGTACCTTGAAAACGGCGTCAATTACGTAGACGTTATTGAAATAGCCAAAAAGTATGGAATCGAAGCTTCAGTCAAATGCGCACCTTCAGCAGTGGCGATGTTGATGGAGAAACTCCTAAGAGAGGAAGGCAGGGAAATTCAGCTAAACATCGAGCCTTGCGGGATTGCGCACATCCTCGAAAAGAAGGGAAATCCAACCATCACACATGTATGGCAGCCATTTTACGACTATACCAAAAGGGGAGACTTCCACGGCCATGCTATGGGACCTGCTTATGAGACGATAAATCTAGGCAATGAATGGGGCAAGATACTTTTCAAGAAATTGAACGGACATTTTTCAGAAGCTGATAACCAAATGAATGGCGATGTCAAGCTCTACTCAAAGGAACTATATCCTTTGCGAAACTTCTGAAACCCACCAAAACTGCTCAAACTGACCAAAAATGTCTTCTCTTAAGGTTCATCTAATACAGGTTAGGCGAAGTTCTCATGTTTTTCAGTCAATTTTTGGGATTTTATGAGTGAAATGCGCCACATCCCATCAAAGACTGTGCTTTTAGTGCGTCAGGCTAGGCCGCCGGCCAGGAAGATTGCAGCAAGGACTAAGGACGCTATGGCAGACGGAATCTCTCCCTCGCGGTTGTCGTGAAAGTGCAGGAAGGTCGTTAGGAGATTCTTGACCTGGAGATATTGAAGCACATCCCTGATTCCATGTACAAGGGCGACGATACCTGCTATGAGGAAAAAGGGGTTCATATTACCTATTTCTGCCCATTACTTCTTAAAATTGCCCCTATAATTCGAAAAATGTGCCACCTCCGCGAGGGGGCTGGGCTTTTTGAGTGTTATTGATCCTAAGAAGAGAAGGTCTTTCAGGAAGCGCTTGAAAAAATCGGAATAAAAATTTGGAAGTGCGCCAGTAAAACAAAATATGTCTACGGAATAAAAATACGGCCGATATTGGATAAAATATGCCTTGATTTGGGACTTGAAAATAAATATGTCTAGAAAAATACGCCAGTTATATATAATGTATTGAGCACTTATTAAAAATAGCTCCAGTGAGAGTTAACCTGTAATATATAGTGTAAAGCAAGCATCGTGATATATGAGAATTGTAACAGGTGAATAATAATAATATTTTTAGAAACATATAAATAAGATACGATATATCTGGGTCGCGTTTCCCATGATGAAGTGAGAGTTTGGGTACCTGGAAGCCACTTGGGATTTTTAGAGAGGAAGTGAGTGCTACAACCCTAAAAGCAAAAGTAAGAGTTAAATACTCGGGAAACTAATAGTATCTGTGGCGATACGTGAGTTTATTGACAGGATCCTTGGAAAAAGGCGCCAAGATTCAACGCTTCAAAGCGCTTCAGAGCGCTCTAATAGCGCTTTAACAGCGCTTCAAAGCGATGCAAGAGCGCTTGAAAGCGATAAATCAGAAGTTGAGTTAGAAAAGGATTCATTACAGCTTGGGATTGCTGCTGGTTACACTGGTCGATCGTTAAGGGGAATTGAATCATCTCTTATGCGAATCGAATCTCAAATGCCATCAAAAGAATGGATGCTCCTACAATTCAAGGACAAAACGCCGGAGATTATTAATGCATTAATACAACACGATGAAAATGATCGAAATCGGTTCGAAGCTATAAGCAATACATTACTATCTGTTAAAGGAATAGCAGAGATATCACCTGAGCCAATCCGATCCATATTGGGAAAAAAGATTGACTCAATAGAAGCTCAATTGCCTTTAACATCAAAGATGGAGGAGATATTGTCTATAGTAAAAGATTCAAAAGAGATTAGTTATGAAGACTTAACCGCTAAAATTGGGTTAGTCGAAATCTCGGGATTACGAGGTTTGCTATCAAATATGATTAAACGAACAAACAAGATTGAAAGATTCGAGAAGAAAGGAAAGGGATGGGTAAAATATATTGAAAAAAACAGCGATTTAGAGCGCTCTCAAAGCGCAGATAGCGTTGGTGAAGCGCTAATGAGCGATAATTTTGAGCTTTTGGCCAAGAATATAGGCATAAATATAATAAATCGCCCTGGAAAGTCTTCTCCTGACTTCTTAGTCGAAAAAGGAGGTAAAAACATAGGCATAGAGCTCAAATTCGATGTTGGTTCTGCTTCAATGCAGAAAGCGCTAGGTCAGCTTTTATTTGCTAAAAATACATATAATTTAGACGAACTGTGGTTGCTTTTGCCGGAATCGCTAAGACCTCAGAAAGAATGGATGGGTCTGTTCAGGTCACAAGGAATAAAGGTCATGCTTATGAGTAATGATGGCATATCAGAACTTTTTATATAAATCAATTAGCCTAAATTAGAATATCTTGTCCATCTTCTTCATGACCGAAAGGTACCTGAACACCCCGTTTATGTCGGTGCCGGGCTTTAGTCTGAACATCCTTATGTTGAACGGCTCCACCTTCTGCTCCTCGATGAACATGGTCAGCTGAGTGTCTATCAACCTGGAGACCGTTTTGTGGTGCAGCTTGCACCTGCGGCTGATTTCCCTGATCCAGAGCCAGCCTTCCTCCGCCTGCTTGAGACACTGGACTATGGTCACGATGTTTTCCATGGTGTCTTTTCTCATTATCTGCACCTAAAATATCCATGCTTGGCGCACTTATTTCTGATAGGTATTTGGGGGGCAGTTTATTTATATTTTTTGGCATGGATTCAGATTGTGAGCTATTATTCGCATTTTCTGTCTGCAGGAGACAAAATAAATGCTATTTCAGCCAATTGTAAGCCTGTATTGCTCCATATAGCCATTTTATCGGAACCACCGGAAGTGCGGTTCCTCACTTTTCTTTAACCGGTTTCGACAAATTTCATGTATGAGACACCTGTCCGGGGGGCATGAAAGGTCGCATCTGGTTATAAACTCCGGTCTAACCGGCTTAACAACTCTCAATCCGGCGCCTATGCAAGCTTCTGGAGGGTGTCTCTTCTAATTCTCTATAAATCTAGAACGGCTTTAATGGGCAGATGGTCGGATATGTCGCTCCGAAGGACTTCGAATTCTTCCAGTTTGATTCCCTTGGATACGAAGATGTTGTCCAGCCTGTATTCGGGCCCTTCTACCCGCCAGCCATCGGCCTCCCACGGGTGGACTGTCCACGTCGGCTGGGACCCGCCTACCCTTGTCAGCTTCCTTTCAATCAAATTGATTTCCTCGCTGTCTGGTTCGACATTGAAG
>MFRS01000023.1:4505-6205 GCA_001784635.1 Candidatus Micrarchaeota archaeon RBG_16_49_10 | reverse complement strand
ATTCTCCCAACTTGGGCAATCCTCAGGTCGGTAGTCGCAAACCTCATGGAGAATTGGAGGTGGGTAGTCAGGAAGCTGATCTCGGAGCCGTCGGGCAGCCCTATTTTGGAGTTGACCATGATCCGAGGTTCTGTCTGCCAAGTCCCATCATACTTTAGATCTGGGGTCAGTTCGCAGAAGGACGACCCAATGATAGGAAATCTGGAAAGCACAGCGTTCCCAACGATGTGATTGTGCTTAGGCCTGGCATCGACTGCCGGATAAAAGGCAAAATGGTAGCCAAGCTCCGCCGCGATCTCCTCGGCCATATTCTCTTTCCGGGCCCCGTCGAAATAGATGCCTGACTCCTGCAGCCCGATTATGTCGATGCCGCTGTCTTTGATCAGCCTTGCAATTCCCTCAAAGTCACGGTTGCCGAAGATCCAGATATTCCAGGATCCGACTGCAATTTTCATAATAGAACTTACTTGCTTCGTGACTTAATACGCCGCTAAGGTCGAAAAATATGCCTCGAAAGCTTTTATTGTCGCAAACCAAGAGTATATTGAAAGTCATGAGTCTTGCCAACGTCAAATGCCCCAAATGCAAAAAGCAGGTCCCCAAGCGCGTCCTGAAGCTGACTCATGGCAAGTGCAACAGCTGCGGTTTCATGCTTGCCAGCTCCCTGACGAGGTTCACGACGGCCAGGGACAGGATAAAGAGCAAGTATACCAAGTGAAAAGAACAAAGAAAGTCAAAATTCCTAAGAAAAATCCGACTATTGCTTCCTCTTTACCATGGGAAGGCCCGTTGGACCCTCGATTACCTGGTATATGTCAGGCAGGTCGATCGAGTCTTTCTCGTCTTTCGAGAAGAAGAACAGCTTGGCTCCCTTTGGAGTCACCCTGTTGTGCAGCCAGTAGGTCTGCCCCTTTGAATTTTTGTGTGAATATGCCATAAATCATCTCATCTCGCTTGGCTAATTATGTAACTTGATTTCATCATATATAAAAGAAATGGTTCATTAGTAGACTTCGGCACAACCTTTTTATTGACATATGTCCAATTGAATATTCTGACTCTATGGCTAAAAGAAAGCGCAATGCCAGGCGTGCATCGGCGCCAAGGAAACCTAAGGAGACAAAACGGCCCCTGGGAGTTTCGATAATATCCATACTCGGATTCGTGGGTGCCTTGGTATTGATAGCCATAGGTATAGCCCTCCTGGTCTTTGCCGAGCTTGGCGAAGCCCTGCTGATGAGCATGTTTCCATTTTTCGGTGTGATCCTGAAGATAGCCATCGGGGTGGTCGGCGGGATCATGATACTCCTAGGCGTGCTGACCCTCGTCATATCGTACGGGCTGTGGAAAATGAAGAAATGGGCGTGGATAATAGGCATGGTCCTTTTGGGGATTGGCGTTCTTAGGGATTTGGGTAGCCTTGTCGTGTCGCCCCTCTCCAGCACCGTTGGCATAGCGGTGAATGCCATAATATTGTACTATCTCTGGACCAACAGGGAACTTTTCAAATGATTCATTGAAGGACGACAGTCTCTTCAGTCTGAGCTACCAGGCCCTTGCCTTCTTCTCTCAGCACAGGATATTCGGTCAGGGCGCCTATCTCAAGGAGCTGCCTTAGCGCCATCTCGATCTTCAAAGGCGTGGATATTTCGCTCAGCCACCTCTTCGCGAACGGGAGTCCCTCGAATTTGCCAACCGAG
>MFRS01000023.1:4083-4484 GCA_001784635.1 Candidatus Micrarchaeota archaeon RBG_16_49_10 | reverse complement strand
TCAAAAGACCTTACCGGCTTGAGCTGCCTGAATTTGTATATCAGCGTCTGAGACGACTCCTTCACCATCCCGGGCCCGTCGGTCGTGAACACCTCCATTGCGACCGCTCCGCCCGCGCTTAGCTCCTCTTGTATGCTGTTCTTGCCGTTCGGTATCACGGGAGGCGAGTGCTGGCTGTACTGCTCGAGGCCATGTCCGCATAGGTTGTGTATCGGGTTGAACCCGAACTTCTTTATGGTGTCCTCAACGACCTCTGATATCTGGCAGACCTTCGTGCCGGGTCTTATGATTTTGAGGGCTTCGGCAAGCGCGGCTTCCGACGCCTCTATCAGGGGGTGGCTGCTGCGTCCGACGCAGACTGTGAATGCCCTGTCCCAGATGTAGCCGTCGACCTGGACACC
>MFRS01000023.1:3031-3985 GCA_001784635.1 Candidatus Micrarchaeota archaeon RBG_16_49_10 | reverse complement strand
GCTATCTTGCCCCCGGACTTCACTATTTTGTCCTCGATGCCCTCGGCGATGGCGAGAAGCTTCTGGTTCCCCCTAACGAGGCCTCTTGCGAACGGCTTAACCAGGTCGGATATCCTCTTCGCTTCGTTGTATCCTTTGAGCGCTGCCTCTTCCATACGATGTATTGTCTGGCCAGAACGATAAATGTTAGGTCTCGATTAAAGTAGGTGTATAAGATTCAATTTGCATATGCCGAGATCAGATGTTAGGAATTTCTCTCCTCAAATCCTTGGGCATCAGCTCAATCGCCCCGACGGGATAGGACAGCTTCCTTATCCTTGGGTTCTGCCTCTCGAACCTGAACTTGATCATGCCCTTCTTCTCAAGCCTGCCGAGGGCGTTCCTGACCTTCCCACCGCTCATCCTGAGCATCCTGGAGATGTCGTAGGTGCAGTTCCCAGGATTCTCGCACACGAACCTGTAGATTTTCTCCTCGGTTGATATTTTGCTCGGCATCCTGATTCACTTTAGCTGTGTTAATAATAAGTTCACCGAGGAATTTAAAAAGCTAACTAGTTAAGGGCGCTTCCGGAATCTAAACTATATATTCTAGAATGGACATATGTCTGTGTATGTTATTGACTGAATTCGAGAAGACCATACTGCTTTCACTCTTCATCTTGGCGAAGGGGTCCACAAGGCGCAGCGTCAAGCTAGAGCTGCTGCTCTCCAAGTTCCCCATCAGGCACAGGAAGATGGTCAAGCAGTACCTTGAGGGTCTGGTCAAAGGCGGCTACCTGTCCAGGAAGGGGGACAGCTTCTCGATAAACAATGACGCGCTGAAGGTCATATCCAATTATCTGGTCAAGGGGCCAAGGGCCAGACTATGAGCAAGGTGGCAATTGTCAAGGGCGACAGTGCCTATCCAGCAACAAAAAAGCTCCTCAGGGTTTTGAAATTTAGGCTCAGCGGCAG
>MFRS01000023.1:0-2972 GCA_001784635.1 Candidatus Micrarchaeota archaeon RBG_16_49_10 | reverse complement strand
GGCAACCGACTCCGGCGCCGTGAGAGCGGTGCTCGAGAGGTTGAAGGGATGCGAAGTCTTAATTGGCGAGGCGAGCAGCTGCACCGACACCATGACGGCATTCGAGCTCGCCGGGTACAGGGATCTTTCCGAGGAGTTCGGGGCGAAGCTCATCGACCTGAACAAAGACGAGATAATTCTGAAGAGGATCCCCAGGCCCGTCTGCTTTGACAGAATCCCCATTGCCAAGAGCGTGCTCGACAGCGAATTTGTTATAGATATCGCCAAGCTGAAGACGCACGCGTCCGCCACGGTATCCCTCTGCATGAAGAACCTATTCGGGACCGTGGTGCCGAGGAGCAACAGGATAATCATGCACTCAATGGTCAGCCAAGCTGTGTGCGACATACTCCAGGTGGTGAAGCCACAACTGAACATCATAGAGGGGATAATCGGCAATCAGATGGACGAGGTGCACAGCAGCCCGGTCCATTCAAAGATAATGGTTGGCGGGCCGGATTTACTCAGCGTGGATCTCGTTGGCTGCAGATGCATGGGGATAGAACCTGACGACGTCAGGCATCTTAGGATTGCCAGGAGAATCTTCGGAGAAAGGGACGTGAGGACGGTCGGCGAGAGGGTGGAGGACGTGAAGAAGAATTACAAGAGGAGCAGGCTGGCATCAACGATGGTTAGGTACGCCCTCGAATCCGTGAGAGGCGCCGTATACAGAGGGATGCGCAGGCTAGTATGATGCAGGCATCCCGCTTATTATTTACAAAATGCCCAATATCATCATAACGGATTGTTGATCGCATGAAGTATTGTGTGAAGTGCAACAGGAGCTTTGCGGACAAGTTAAAAGAATGTCCGGAGTGCGGGAGCAAGCTGGCCAAGATGTCGTACTAGATTTTCTCGGGCCTTTTCAAGAACCCCTCTAGACCTTTCTGCACCCTGCCGCCGAGGACCTGCTGCTCGGAGTACCCTAGAGCTTTCAAAACCCTCATGCTCGCCGGAACTATCTGGTGCTTGACATAGTATTCCGGGTCGTACTGGTTCGGCCTGACATTCTCCACGGGCTCCGCCCTATCGGATATGCTGCCCGTCCCCTTTGTGACCACGAACCCGATTACCATCCCCTCAAAGACGGGCCTTCCCATGGCCGCGGCCTTCTGCGCCGCCCTGACGTGTGGCCCTATCTGCTCGTACTGGGACAGCGGTCTTGTTATCTGCTCCAATATCGTGAGCTCGCCAAGTGATGCTTTGCCGTCCCTTATTTTCCTGACCGTTTCCCTCACAAGTTGGACGGCCTTTGCGGGGTCCTTGTCGCGAAGGATTATGGTCAGCACCTCCCTTTGCACGGCTTTCGAGAGCTCGCACCAGTCCCTCCGCACGGTCTCGAATCCCCTGACCTCGAGGTTGCCCTTGCCGTCGATGAGGGCATACCTCTTCTTGGCCCCCTCTTCCCCAAGCTTCCTTGCGACGAATATCCCGCCCTCGTACAGTTCCCTGAACTCGAGCTCGATTATTCCCGGAAGGGACTTGTTGACACTGTCCGCGAATTTCATTGCGAATCCGACAAGCTCGTCCTGCGGGAGGTCTTTCTCTAATCTGGCCATCAGAGAGTCCGTATCTCCGTATATTATCTTGAAGCCCTCAAGCCTCGCCATATCTATCACCTTGGTGATGTAGAACCTCCCCCATGCCGCCGCGGACGATCCACACTCCCTCTTGTACCACCTGCTTCCGAAATAGCCGTAGTAACCGTATAGCGCGTTCGCGATTATCTTAAGCGCGTACTGCTTGTTTTCGAGAACCCTAAGCTCCCCCTCGCTTATCCCGGGCTCCTTCATCGTCGCCTTGATCTTTCTCCTCGCGTCAATTATTTCTGAGAGGTGCCTGGGTATGAATCCCTTCTCGTCTTGGCAGAAATACCAGCCGGACTCCGGAACTTCGGATCTGCTGCTGCACGGGGTCTTGTTGAAAGTCCACGGGTCGATGTTGTGGGAGACTATGATAGTCGGATACAAGCTCCTGAAGTCGAACACGAGGACGTTGGCGTGTATGCCTTTCTCGGGCTGGATTACTAGTGCGCCCTTGTACGAAGGGTCCATCCTCCTCTTCTCTATCTCATCGGTCTTCGGCCTGTTCGGGATGAGCACATCGTCCGCGAACGCCCTCCTCATCAGGAACGCCTCGACAAGCTGTGAATATGTTGTTCGGCAGGAATCGAAAGGGAGCATCCCGGTCAGGCTGCAAAGCGAAAATATCTGCGGCAGTATCAGCTCACCGAGCCTAAGGGTTATGACGGAGTCGTGCATGCAGTGTTCAACAAGCCTCCCGACATCGTCCTTGCTCCCCCACATCTTCACCATCTCATTGTCTCCCAATCCCGTCTTGTCCGCTCCAAGAAGTTGCTGGGCAACCTCATCCAGAGTCATCATGTCGCTCCTCATTCCGGAAGACAGGATGTGACTGACGAAGTCGAACGCGTCAATGTGAACCCTTCCTCTGGTCCTAGCGGAGCTTATCCTTCCCCTCCTTGCCACATGGATGATCTGGTCGTCCCTCCCGAGTTCTAGCTTAATCTTCATCCTCGCCTCCTCCCGCTTGATCTTGGGGATGTCGAATCCGTCCGAGCCATATCCTACAAGAAAATCAGGGTCCCTCTCTTTGACACTCCTTATGAAAATCTCGATTATGTCCCTCTCGTCCCCCACCGACTCCACGTACTTCTCGCTGCCGTTCCAGGAATGCGAAGTGACAACTTTCCGAAATCCGTCGTTTCCCGCCATGCTCAGCATTATCAGCTTCTCTTCCCCGCCCTCGTCCACCCACTCTGTGTCGAATGCCAGTATCTTAAGGAAATCGCTGTCCCTAATCCCTGCCGGCTTGACCGAAGTGGCGGTGATGGTTTCATTGACATTGTACCCATCGGGGTTGCCAGCCAGCTCGCCCTCGACTTCTATCCATTCGGTCGGCGCTATCTGTCT
>MFRS01000022.1:39322-40740 GCA_001784635.1 Candidatus Micrarchaeota archaeon RBG_16_49_10 | reverse complement strand
AGAGGGCACGACCGACGACTACCCGATACAGAAGACCATCATATGGGAGCACAGGTTCGACCCGCTGGCCGGTACGCTTAAGGTGCCTGAGGAGACCTACACCCTGCTGGGCACGGCCGCGATAAAGGAGGGAAAGCAGCCTAAGGAGTGGAAGAAGGCCGAGTTCGAGTAGCATCTTAAAAAGGTTCAATAACTATATTAGAACGGACTCTAAAATTTAATTTGTCAATTCCGCTCATGGATTGTGGTAATTATGAATCTAGGCGAGTTTGAGAAGGAGCTTGAGGAGCCTGTCCTGTTCGAGAAGAAGGACGTCTCCGAGAAGGCCAAGCCCGCCAAGGAGGGCGAGGGGAACGAGTACTACGCCAAGGTTGTGGAGTTCACCAACGCCATAAGGAGGAACCACGGCGAGGTCGTCAAGTCCGTGCTGATATTCGGCTCGGCCGCAACAGGCCAGGCGAAGAAGACGTCGGACATAGACGTGTGGGTAGTGTTCGACGACACCCCAGCCAAGAGCACGGAGGACGCGCTTAGGGTGCGCAGCCAGATACAGCTGACCGGGACGGAGATGAAGGACATCCACGTCCAGGTGAATGGGCTGACGGAGTTCTGGCAGTGGATGAAGGCAGGGTCGCCTGAGCTCTTCAACTACCTGAGGGTGGGGCTGGTGATATACGACACGGGCTTCATTAAGCCTGTGCAGAGGATGCTCAATATGGGACTGTTCCCGCCGAGCGAGGAGACGGTGCAGCTGAAGGTGAAGTCGTGCGAGGCCATAATGGCGAGGGTGGAGGCGAACCTGAAGCTTTCCGTCTTCGACCTGCGGTATGCCGCTACGGACATCTGCCAGGCTGTGATAATGTATTATTACAAGGAGACCCCCGACCAGAAGGGGATTCCCGATTTCCTGAAGAGGCTGGTGAAGGAGGGCAAACTTGAGGCCGAGTACATCGAAAAGTTCGACGAGCTGAACAGGTTGTGGAAGGACATAGACCACAAGGCCATCGAGAAGCCGGACACCAAGCACCTGGAGAAGGGCATGGCCCTGGCCGGGGAGATAATAGAGAGGATGAAGAAGCTGCTTCCGCCGGAGCTGGTGGATGTGGAAGTGCCGAGGTTGTTCTAGATGATAAAGAAGTTCGAGCCGCCGAAAACCCCAGACTTCGAGGACCTGGACCAGAAGCAGAGGGACGAGAAGGTTGAGAAGTTCAAGAAGGACGTGATGAAGAAGTACGGGGACAAGATAAAGTGCATTGTCGTCATGGGGTCTGTGGCTAGGGGCGAGTTCAAGACCAAGTCGGACATCGACCTCTTCGTGATAATCGACGACACTGAGAAGGAGATACCATTCGAGGAGAAAGCCAAGGTTGACGGCGACCTGGTCGAGATGGCGAAGGCCATATCGCCCAACCTTTCCG
>MFRS01000022.1:29795-39285 GCA_001784635.1 Candidatus Micrarchaeota archaeon RBG_16_49_10 | reverse complement strand
CGCCCGCATCGGGCACCCCATAATCTACAACTTCATCAAGGAGGGCAAGGCCATCCATGACCAGGGTTTCTTCGTGCCGTTCCAGCGCCTGCTGCTCAGCGGGAGGATACCGATGACGAGGGAGGCCATAGAGAGCTACATGGACGGCGCCCCTAAGAAGCTGATGAGGGCGAAGACGGTCAAGCTGCTGATGCTGGCGGAGGACTGCTACTACGCGATATTGAACAGCGCGCAAGCTGTGCTGATGTTCATGGGGGTCGAACCCCCGGTGCCTAACAAGGCGTATGACGAGTTCAGGAAGTACCTGGTGGAGCCGGGCATCGTCGAGGCCAAGTACGGCGAGTGGCTGAAGGACGTAATAGACGTGAGGAAGCAGATAGAGCACAAGGAGATGATGGATGCTGCCGGGGGCTTCGTGGACGATTGGATAGCCAAGTCCGAGGAGTTCGTGAACAAGATGTACGACATCCTTTCCGTCCTGGAGATAAAAAAGAAGGAGAAGGTCCTGCAGAGGACGCACGAGGTCATGCAGAAGGCCATGGTCTCAGCCCTTAAGACGCTGAACAAGATGCCGTCGGACGAGGGGAAGGTGTTCGACGCGTTCAAGAGCGAGCTGATCGACACGGAGATGGTGGAGGGCTACTACTCGGAGGTCTGGAAGAAGCTTGAGGTCATGAAGGGCCTGTCCGAGGGAAACAATCTCGACAAGGTGAGCGAGAAGGACGTCTATGTCATGCGCGAGAACGTGAGGAACATGATCCGCGACCTGTCGAGGGTGCTGCCGCAGGACAAGGAGAAGAAGTAGATTTTCGTTCATGCTTTATCTATTCATTTTTAGTCTCGTTTTCAAGGAATTTCATTAGGACATACTCTATGAATCTACTCTTGCTCCTGAAGAGGCCTGCCCTCATCCTCTCCTTCATCCTGAGGTGGGTCTCCCTGCCGATTGTGATGCTGAGCTTGTCCTTCATAATATACCACTATTTAGTGGTATTACATCCTACTACTATTTAAACATTTATATTATAAAAACTACGTGTTGAACAGTATCCGTTGGACGGCAAAAATCGATTAGTTTGATATAAGTGCAAGAGAAAGTAGTTTCATAGAATTCCCCTCCGAAAAAAAGGTCATAATATCCCACTCCGAAATCCTTGCCAAGTACTCACGCCTATAACCTCAGCGAGGACTGCAGCCCTGACTTTGAAGGACCTGCTACCGAAATCCTACAGGGAGGGCGGCCCATCTATGGGTGGAGGCTATTCAGGTCCTAAGAGCGACCGTCCGAAGGCTCCGGAAATGGCGGGTTCAGCCTCTACGTCTCGAGGAGCCAGTACAGCTCGAAGAACCTCTACAAGAAGGGTGGCTAATCGCCATTTTCGCCGCTATCGCCGTTCTTGTTCCCCAGGAACTTAAGGAGGAAAGAGTATGCCCCTATCCTGCCTATGAACATGGTCATTATCAGGACGACCTTTGAAAGCAGGGTGAGCCTCGATGTTATGCCGAGCGATGAGCCAACGGTGCTCAAAGCCGATATTACCTCGTAGGCTATCTGGATGAGGGTAAAGTCCTTGTTGAACTCGAAGGCGCTGACCAGCACTATCGCCGCGAGGGCCGTGAGCATGTAGGTCAGCAGTATCAGGACGGCCGCATCCACCGTCCTCTCTGGCAGGGGCCTGCCGAAAAGGGTCACCTCACCCTTGCCCTGCATCTTCGACCTTATGAAAAGCAGGACTATGACGACGTTTGTCACCAGGATGCCACCCGCGACGCCGGTCGGGAAGCCGCCTAATATCATCATTATCATGGACATGAGGATCGAGAAGCTGGAAATCCTGGAGTTGTCGAAGGTCGAGAAGCCGGCCGTCCTGAGGTTGGCGGAAAGGAACCATGAGTTTGCCAGCCTCTCCATGGGTTTGCCTGTGTTCATAGCCGGGTCAAGGAGGAAGCACAATATGCCGAGGACTATGAGGGAGCCCGTGACGATATAGACGAACCTGGAGTAGGGGCTTATTTTCGTTTTCCTGAGGGCCGCCGAGACGGTGTTGTGGACAACGAAGAATCCGAGGGAGCCTATGACTACCAGCAGCGGAACCACGAGCATCACCACGAAGTTGGAGCGGAAGCCGGCCATGCTGTTGGGGAACATCGTCATCCCGGCGTTGTTCAGGGCCGAGGCGGCATGGAAGAAGGACGTGAAGAAGTCATAGTCCCAGTAGAGGTAGAGGAGGGAAGCGGCCAGCAGCTCTATCGCCAAGCAGAATAGCACTGTGAACAGCATGTATTTCGGATGCCTGTACCAGTCCTCGAGGTGGTCCTTATCGTATCCTATGTAGCTCTCCTCCCCCTTTCTGGAGAGCACGGACTGGAAGAGCGTGAAGTAGAATATGATGCCGAGGCCGCCGAGCTGTATCAGGACGAGTATAACGACGAAGCCCGAATGGCTTAGGGTCGAGCTGAGGTCTATGGGGGAAAGGCCGGTGACTGTGGAGGCGCTCACTGAGACGAACAGAGCGTCTATCAATGACATCTCGCCGGTGCGGCTGGAAGGCATCAGAAGCAGGAAAGTACCCAATATTATGAGCACTATGAAGCCCTCGGTTATATTGAAGAGTGCCCTCGCCCTGGAGAAGACCCCTTCCTTGGGCTTAGCCCTGTATTTAGTGAAGACCACCGAACCACGTCCGTGAAATCTTGGAGTAGCTTGAAACCGGTTCTCCAGAAGATAGATTTTGGCGTTACTCCTTATTATTGCTTTTGGTCGCAAGGAGGGCAGATGCAAAATATTAAAAGCCTTCTCACCAATAATGATGTTGTATGAAGGGCATGATCTTGACCTACAGGAGGGGGAAGAACACCCAGGACACCAACCAAGTACTGGTCAAGGTGGAGGGCGTCGAGAACAGGGAGCAGGCCGAAAAGATGGTAGGGAAGGCCTTAGTGTGGAAGACGCCTGGCGACAGGGAGATAAAGGGCAAGATAACCGCAGTCCATGGAGCCAAGGGAGTCCTAAGGGCGAAGTTTGACAGGAACCTTCCGGGGCAGAGCTTCAAGACCACGGTGGAAGTGGCCTAGCCGAAGTAAAGGGCCGTGTCGTTGTTGTTCTCGAATTGCACCTTTTGCCATTCCTTCTCGAAGAGGTCGAACAGGCTCATTACCTTCTCTTTGAAGTCTTTCACCCACATCCCGTAGGCCTTCTTTATGTACTCGGCCCGGGTCTTCTCTGTGGGGGCTATTAATGTCTTCCTCCCCTCCCAGTAGAGGGACATCATCGACTTGTAGATGCCGAAGAGCTCCTCTCTCTTCCCCTTGGCCATCTTCGCCTCGTAGAGCTTTGACGGGTCATGGACAGGGAACAGGGCGGTCTCCAGGGTCTTCGAGAACTCGTCCATCCTCTCGAGGATCTTGTCGGAGATGAAGCTGAGGATGTCGCCGTCCTCCTCCAGCTCGAAGGAGAACTCCCTCTCCAAATCCTCCAGCTTGGGGAGGCTATGCTTGCTCATGAGCTTCTTGTACTTCTCCTTGAGGTTGGGCATCACACAATTATTAAACGCTTAAGTAATTAATTTTATGTATGGCGAAAGCGGTAGCGGTCCTGTTCAGCGGCGGGAAGGACAGCACGAGGGCTGTTCATTGGTGCCTTGAAAAGGGATACGAAGTCCGATGCCTCGTCACACTCGTTTCCCACAGGGAGGACTCCTACATGTTCCATGTCCCGAACATCGGGCTCACCAGCAAGCTGGCGGAAGCCATAGGAATCAAGATAGAAAAAAGTTTTACATCTGGTGAGAAGGAGAAGGAGGTAGGGGACCTGAAAAGGGCGCTGGGTAACTTGGATGTTGATGGGGTCGCCTGCGGCGGCATAGCTAGCAACTACCAAAAGGGGAGAATCGAGAAGGTCTGTGGGGAGCTGGGACTGGAGCTCATAGCACCGTTCTGGGGGGCTGACCCGGAGAGGTTCATGGAAGACACAATAAAGATGGGGTTCGATGTGCGCTTCGTCGGGGTCTATGCAGAGGGCCTCGGGAAGGATTGGCTGGGTAGGAAGCTGGATGGGCAAAGCCTGAAGGAGCTTATTGCACTGAACAAGAAGTATGGCGTCTCGTTTGTGGGTGAAGGCGGGGAGTTTGAAACGATAACCCTAGATGGCCCGATTTTCAAGAAGAGGGTTGAAATATTGGATAGCAAAGTTGTGTGGGACGAAAGGGCCAAAAGCGGGCATTTGGAGATAGGAAAGGTCAGGCTTGTGCACAAGTGAATAGCAGTTTGTTCAATAGATTTTCGCTTATTTTCCCAAAATGTGTATAACAATGTTATATATTTTTCGCCATCCAAAAGTGAGGAACAATAATTGAATTTAGCCTGCTTTGGTTTGTATAACGCCGTTATACATTGAACGACCTCTAATGCTTATATATCTAAAAAAATGATAATATTATCTAAAAAAGTGATAATATGAAGCTCGACCTAAAAATAATCGACTTCCTGGCCAAAAACCCCGGTAAGGAGTTCACAATCAACGAGGTTTCCAGGGGTTTAAATGAATACTATTCCCAAATCCACAAGGCAATCGACAAACAGGTGAAGAGCGGGGTAATAACAAAAAAGGTGGTCGGCAAGTCCCATCTCTGCTCGCTGAACTTGGGGAACGAGAAGGCACTGGCACTGCTGCAGCTCGCCGAAATCGAGAAGATGGAGGAGCTCTACAGCAAAGACAAGGAACTAAAGCTCATATTGGAAGACTTCATCGACTCAATTAAGCCTTCTCACGTACTTTCAATCACCCTCTTCGGGTCCCATGCCAAGGGGGACGCGGGAAAAGGCAGCGACATCGACATCCTTGTGGTGGGGGAAGGGCAGATCAAAATAGACAAGGCAGTAAGGGAGTGCTATGCCAAGTGGGGGAAGGAGATCAACGCCATAATCGTAACCCCGAAAGGCCTTGAAAAACAAAGGGATAAAGCCTTAATCGGCGAAATAATCAGCAATCATTGCGTCCTATATGGAGTGGAGAACTTCGTGAAGCTGATATTGGATGGGAGCGAAGGACGCCGTCATCAGGTCCCTGCAAAGGTCGGGGGAAGAGAGAGGGCTTAGGGTAACCAGGCCGAACAGCGTCCTTAGTGTAGGTCACATGAGGAAGGCCGACCACAACCTCATCGTAATGACGGACTTGGGCAGGCTGGGGCACGAGGACTGGGTCGTGATATCGGCCTACTATGCGATGTACCATTCCGCACTGTCCCTGCTCTCTAGAGTAGGTGTGGCCAGCAAGGACCATTCGACGACTGCGGCCGCCTTGGAATATTTCTTCAGCAGGCAAATCGCAAAAAGCCTTATCAGAAGTTTCAAGACCTGAAGGAAAGGAAAGACCGGGCTGAAGCTATAACCATCGAGGGGAAGTACATAGACAATCTCTGGAGGGCGAAGAGGGCTAGGGAAACTGCCCAGTATGGGATTTCTGTCGCCTACAGGGAAACGAAAACTGTTGTAAGGGTTGCCAGGGAGTTTGTCATCAGGGTAAAGCTGGTTGAGAGTAATCTGGACGAGAGGTTGATTTCTGTTATTAGCAATTCTGCCATCAAGTTGTCAAAAGAAGTATAACGCCGTTATACAGTCGCATGAGTATATAAAACCCGCCAACAATCAATATTCAGAGCCATAGTTCAACGCAAGAATGCCGCCGGCCCTGTGAACAGACAAGAGATTCATGATACGTGATTGATAAGTCATTCTATGAGGGCCGGGGGAGACGCGGGTTTGACTCCTGCAGGCTCTATTGGCATCCAAAATACTGCCATTTGTGCCCATTATAGAGGCTCTTTTGTGCTTGAGGCCCAAAGTTATTTATAATTCTAGCTCTTAGTTAATCGTATGTTCCTGAAAGGAAAGAGGGAAAAAATAATCCTAAACGGACGGGAAGTCGAGGTTATTATGCCTTCTAAGAATATCTCTTATGAGGAAGGGGTAAAAAGGATAGACAAACTCATCGAAGAGATCAAAAGAAAGGCTGGGATAATTGATTAGTCGAATTGCTTCATAAGCTTGTTTTCTGTCATAATGTTACCATAAACGGCTTTTAGTTTCCCTATCTTTTTCTCATCGGTTATGAAGCATAGCTCGTTGGACTTAGCGATGTCCAGGTGAATACAGTCTATCAATTCCGGATGTCTCTCGATATATAGAACAATATCATCCGAAATTTTTTCACCGTGTATCACTTTCAATTCTATGACGTCTTGCAACTCCTGAATTAATTTATTGGCGTAAGACGTTGTGAGTTTGTAGTTTATGAAATCCTTATCATAAAGCAAGACCTTGATGAATTCTGCCATAGAAACAATCGAAATGAATTTTTTGATTTCGCCATGATTGCGTAAAAATTCTATTATAATGGGAGGGCTCTCATGTTTTACCCTGCGAAATCTGAAGAGAAACCACCTTATCAGGAACATCGTGTCGATGTATATTTTGTCCGGCTTCACATAAAATATTTCTATAAATATGAATTTATACTAGAAAAAAATACCAGAATATATTATTATAATAGAAAATAATGGTGATTTTTGTAGATTTAATCAAGCAAGTTTTTATAACGCTGTTATACAAAATCGAGTATCCTTTGGTTAACAAAGTTAGTCCCTGACAGTTATGGGAAACCTGTCCCATCTCGTCGCAAATAGGTATTTAAAGATTGTTTTGCCGTTCTATGGTATGTATGCACTTTCAAGGCTAACCGCCATAGCAAGATTGGCCCCATTGCTGAGGGACAGCTACACTGTAACGATACAAGATAGCGAAGTTAATGTGACTAGGACTCTCGGGAAGTCGGAAATCTCAGTGAGATGGGAAGTTCCAGGCTGGTCCAAGGGGGAATTCGAATATCCCGCACCCATAAATCTGTTGGCAGAATTGACACAATTAGGATACTCTGTTACCCATGATGTGAGTTTGGAATGGGGAAAGAGATTTTTTGGTAGGAGCAGTTAAGGAATTTAAGCAAAGACAAAAGTTTGTTTTCTATGACTATAACGCCGTTATTAATTAGCCTTGATGTTTTATAATTTATGGAAATCGTCTGGCAAGTGGTCTATTCCGCCAAACTCCTTTACACATATTGATTTTATTTTCCTTTTAATTTCAGGCTTTACAAACGTTATGGTCATTTCCTTCTCCCCACCTATACTTTCACAGTCGTCCTCTATCAAAATGTCAGGTATAACCCTTTCTGCCACATCATTGTAGTTTTCATCGCCTTCCCTATGAAGCAATTTTCCCTTAGGAAATTCGTATTTGTCTAGAATGCCCTGTATCATTTTGATTTCCTTGGGCTTTCTCCTACTTGTTAAGTAAACAATCTCTGCCCCCTGCTTCACCCATTTCTTTAACTTTTCAACGCAATTCCCTATTGGTATATAATTTTTATAGTCCCTCACAGAGAGGGAATAGTTAAACAGCCTAAAAACAGGGAGACCGCCAGAATGACCTTTAGCACCGGGATGCATAATCAGAGTTCCCTCGGTAAAAACCATTATTTTCGTTTTAGCCACAACAATTTAATAGAAACGCAGAATTAAAACTGTTTTACCAGTTTGTTGTATTAAAAGCCAGTACTTATAACGCCGTTATACATTTATCCCCGAATCCCCATAAAGGAGTTATGAAGCTCTACTGCGAGATCGTGAATGACGACATCCTGCCCGCGGTGAGGTCGATTATAGCAAGGGAACTCCTGACCACCTACAAGCTCAAGCAGATGGAGGCGGCGAAGCTGATGCACCTGTCACAGCCGGCCATCTCGAACTACAGCAAGCAGTCCCGTGGTAAGAAGGTCTCGGTCATCGAGAAGAACGCCGAGGTCATGGCGATGGTCGACGACTTGACGAAGAAGATTGTGGACTGGCAGATATCGGAGAAGCAAATCTACATCGACCTGTGCAAGATAATAAACAGGATAAAGGACACGGAGATACCTCAGTCCCTGACCGGCGGGGAAGTCATCGACTGCTCGTCCCTGTGAAGATTGGTCGCGACCCAGTAGGCGAGGGCGAAGGTGAAGCTGGCGAGGAAGTTCAGCGCGCCGAAAATGACCATCAGCCCGAAGGCCGATAGGAGCGGCCCCATCTTGTCGAATATCCCGTATCCTGGAACGCTCGAGGACACAAGGCTGTTCAAGTCCGTCTCGTCTACCTGCCTGTGCGCCTCCTTCCTGTAGTCCTCCAACCCTGTCACCAGCCCGGTGTACATCGGCCCGCACTGCTGCCTCACCTGGGATGACATGCCGTCGTACTGGTTCTTGAGGCTCGACTTAATTGACTCGACCGTCCCATCGATCTGCTGCTTCTGCGCGTCCTTCAGCGATGTGCCCGCCATCTCCTCGAGAAGGGCCGCGTTGGAGGCCGAGACCATGGCCTGGTAGCCCTGGATGTTCGAGAAGGCGACGGCCAGGAAGCCTATGAAGAGGAAGAGTGTGACAGTCCTCAGGGCCGAGCTGGAGAAGGAGTGGCCGGTGGAGAATGCGCCCTTCTTGGGCTCGAAGGTCTTCTCAAGCCAGAGGGCCGAGAGAACTATGCCGCCGAAGACGAAGAGCGTGAAGACGGAAAACCCGCCGAGGAGGAAGAAGGCCAGGGCCACCAGCGCCATTGAGGCGAGGAAGAGCGTCGAGTCCACCCTGTTCTCGAGGAGGAAGAAGACGAAAAAGCCGAGCGAGAGGAGCGCTGTGAAGACGGAAAGCCTCAGGAGGATGTCGCCCCACATGAAGGACAGCGTCGAGGAGAGGGACGCCGGGAGGTCACTGCCTTTGAGCTCCCTGATTAGGTGGATGAAGGCGTCGTTCTGGAAAGTCAAGAGCTTCTGGGTGGTCACGGAATAGGAGAGGAAAAGCGCAGCGATTGAGAATACTATCACAGGGGCGATGGTGGAAAGGAAGGCCTTAGTGTCCATTCTCCATCTCCTTCTTCATCTCCTCCCACCTCTTCTTGAGGTAGGTATACTCCTCTTCCTTGGAAACTTCAGCCGCCGCCTCCGGGGTTTTTGGCGCAACTTCGGCCACAGACGCCTGCTCCACTGGGGTCAATGGTTTTTTTGTCCTTCTGAAGCGAAGCCTGCCAAGGATTTTCTTGGGCTTGATGGACGGAAGGGTAAGCTTGCCATTCTTCTTTATTGAGGGATAAGCATAAGCTCCGACCCCCCCGACTATTATGACGCCGAGCACAACGTATGCCCAGATGCTCTCGGAGAAGTCGTAGAATATGTTCTTCACGAAGGCGAACCTCCCGCTGACCAGCGACTGGGTCTCGTAGATCATCTCCATCGCCTCGCGGTTGGCCTCCTCGGCGGAGTCGTAGCTCCCGGAGTTCCAGAGGCTTTGGGCCTGAGAGAACTTGCCCTTTATCGCCGACAGCCTCGACTCGGCGTCTGTCGTGTTCTTCCCCTCGTCCTTCGCCCTCTTTATAGCCTCCTCCAAGCCTTTTATCTGCTCCTCGACGTC
>MFRS01000022.1:28610-29732 GCA_001784635.1 Candidatus Micrarchaeota archaeon RBG_16_49_10 | reverse complement strand
CTCAGTGGCCTCGACCTTGAGGACGAAGCTCTTGGAGGCGTCGCTCATGTCGCCGTCTGCTGTGAAAGTCCCCTGATAATCCTTCACCGTGACTCCGGCCGACAGGTTGAAGGTGACCTTGAACTCCTTCTCCACACCTGCCATAATTGTCACGCTCCCTGAAGGTGAGATGGAATACCATGAATTCTGGATGCCGGAAATCTTGAGCAGGACATCCTGGTCGAACTCTATCGTCTTGGCCTTGACGTAGACTACGCTTGGTGCGCTGCCATTCCCGGTCTTGGCATAGACGGTGGCCGGTGCGACGGTGATTTGCAGGTAGCTTGAGCCGGAACCTCCGCCCGCTCCGCCTCCGCCGCCTCCGCCGTCGCTTGTCGAATCCTCTTCCACGGTAGTGGTGGACGTGGTGGTCGCCGTCACGGTCGTGCTGATCGTCGATGTCGTGGTGGTCGTGGTCGTGGTGACGGGGACCTGGTACTCGGCCAAGGCGAAGGCCGAATAGCCGCTTGTCGCCAGGGAGGCGCTGCCTGCGGCTATGGTGGCGTTGAAACTGGAATCAAAGCTGTCGTTCACCCATCCGCTCTGGCATGTCCCGTTCCATGCCGCGCACTTGTACATAAGAAGGTTGCTCGTATTGTTGAATCGTGTTTGGTTAAATGTGAAGTTTAGGTTGGATATCGTGTAATTGAACCCTGTGACGTTGACGGCGAAGCCCTTTATGAATGTGGTCTGGTTTATGTTAGAGGAAATGTTACCGATTGAGAGCGTCGATGCCAAATCGCCGGTTATGTTGGCGTCCTGGAAGTCGATCGTGTATTCGGTCGTGTTGAACCTCAGCTCCCATAATTGCGCGGGAAGGGAATAGCGGAATGTGCTGTTGGTGCCGCTCTGCATCTCCAGGCCCGTCTCATCGTATAGGATGGCCATTGTGACGTTTTTCCCATCGCCTATGCCGACGCTCAAGTTGGCCGGGTTCTCAACGTGGAAGTGCAGGGATGCGTTTGCCCGATTGCCTTCAGTGTCATTAGCGAAGATTGTAACGTTGTACCTTCCCAGCTGGCCGGTCTGGTTGAACTCGTAGTAGCAGACGTCGATGCAGTTGCTCATCTCTGCCGTCATGTT
>MFRS01000022.1:28370-28579 GCA_001784635.1 Candidatus Micrarchaeota archaeon RBG_16_49_10 | reverse complement strand
CCTTTATCCAAAGCCTCGTCATCCACGCCGTTCATTATCGTCACGTTCTGGTTGGGTAGGATGGCATGCTTGTCCACCACCTCGTCGATTATCTCGGGCTCCTTTATGTAGGTTAGAATCCTGGATTGGGTAACGTTCCCTGAATCATTCAGGAAAAGTGTGAAGTTGTATGTCCCCTCGGCGGGGATGCTGAAGGTTGTGTTGCCTGA
>MFRS01000022.1:17901-28318 GCA_001784635.1 Candidatus Micrarchaeota archaeon RBG_16_49_10 | reverse complement strand
TTTGTGTTGTGCCTGTACGTCCTGTTCTCAGGCGATTCCCATGTAAGGGTAGGAGCTGAAATGGCGGCTGAGGAGAGAAATAGCAAAAGGACAAGAGTCAGCAAAAAGTCCCTATACATAGAATATTTTTTTGTTTAGCATTAAAATATACTTTGCTATTCCGAGAATGATGACAGCCTATGCTTAACCACTTTCAAGTAGTCCTTTGATTCCATCTGCATCGAGGTGTCGTGCCTGCCGGCGTTGAAGTTCATCGTCTCCTGCCCTGCTACCGACTCGTCGACAAAGACTTCTAGTCCGAAAAGGTCTCCGAATGGCGGCACCGCCCCGATTTCGCAGTGGCAATTCTGGAACACCTCCTCAGGGGTCGCGAAGCTCAGGCTCTTAGTCCCGAGGATTTTCTTGGCCTTCCTCATGTCTATCTTCTTAGCGGCGGAGATTACGAACATGTAGAACTTGCCCCCGGACCTGAGCACCATGGCCTTCGCCCCGCTCTCCAGCGTGGTCCCCCTGACCCTTGCAGCCTCCTCCGAAGTGAAGACCGGCTCGTGCGTCATCGTCTTGAAGGGTATGCCCTTTGATGCCAGCCTCTTCCTAATCTCCTCGAAGACTTCCATAATAATCAGCCCAAGGACTTCCTTATATGCGCCGCCCTCTCGACGACATCGGTCATCTCGCCTGAAGAGAGCTTCCCGAAGCCTTCCACCGCCATCTTGCTGAGTAGGATGTGGTTCTCGTCCTGGAGGTTCTGCGGCCCAATCTTAATGTCCAAGCCCTTGACCATCTCCGCGTCCCGTTCCAGCTCGCCTGCCGTCTTTTTGCTGATGAGGCCTTTCCTTTTGAGCTCGGCTATGTTCGCCTCGCAGAGGAAGCGGGATGCGAAGGCCATGTCCTTCCTGAAGTTAGTGTAGTGTTTTAAGAGCAGATCCTTCAAACCAGCCTTTTCAACCTTCCCCCAGCCCCTCATGCCTATCACCTCTGGCGGTATCCCTAGGGAGTAAAGCGCTGCCGTGAACTCTATCGCCCTGGGCAGATGAACGCCACTAGTCAGCTTCCTGCTGTAGCCGAAGAGCCCTATGTGAAGGCTCCTCGTCCTCCTCCCCGGGACAAATGGCGAAAATTTGTTTATCATGGGCGCCATCCCCTTTATCGTCTCCTTGTACTCTTCCGAGAACGCACCAATAATCCTTTCAAGCTCCCTAGACTCGTCCGCGTCCATGACCTTTTTCTTGAGCCTGTGCTCCTTGATTTTCTTCACCGCCTTCCTGACGTCCCTCTCGGGGAAGTCGTACTTCATCGCGGACTGGAAGGCGAAGGTCTTGAATCCGGAGTACTCCTGCAGGAAGCCGTCTATGTTGTCAGGCCTCAGATGGCCCCTGAATGGGAGGGAACCAGTTGCTATGATTGGATACATCTTGACTCCTGTCTTGGCCTCGACCTCCCATATCTTCGATGACGCTATCTTGACCATGAGCACGCACGGGATGTTCCCGTAGTATAGGGCGGGATCAGACCTGGCGAGCCAAGGCCTCATGTGCTCGACCCGCTTCTTGTCTATAAATCCCTCCAATATGGATTCTATGTTCAGCATCGCCTCCGCCCCCTCCACCAGCGGGATTATGTTTATGCTCTTCGGGAATATCTCACCTATCCACGACTTCACGTCCAGCCTCTCTATCTCGGGGTGGAACTCAATCTCCCCCTTGCCGACGACGGCCTTGTCGTAGAACGAGGAGACGCGGAGCATCTGTAGGTGGGAAGTGGTCATGGGTATCGCGACCTCGAATATGGGGTCGACATCCTTCCCGTAGAACTTCCTAGCTATGTCCGCCCCCTTGGGTATGGACTCCAAAGCCTCGACTATCAGCTTCTTCTCCGTCCCCTCCAGGTCGGGGTTCGGGACGCGGTAGGTTATGAACAGGTCCTCCCCCAGGACGTTCTCCCTGAAGTACTTCTGGTCCAGCAGGAGGAGCTTCCTCACGACATGGCTGTCCACGTCCTTCCCCTCCCAGTCCCACAGCTGCTCGTCGCAACCTAGCTTGAAGGCGAACAATGCCTCCTTAATCTCGTCGCTGTTGGTGATCCTCTTTCCGTGGACCCAGTCAGGGAGCGATGCGCAGTCCGGGTGCTGCGTGGACATTATGGAAGGAATCTTCATTTGGTCGCACCTCCGACTAAGGAAAAGCCGAAAAACTCACTCATCCCGGCGGCCGCCCATCATAAGCACCTTCTTCTAATTAGAAAAGGGATTTATTTAAATCTTTAACTGACGGTAAATAATCATGAATTACGGTTTCGTTGCAAGATTACCGGAAGGGAATTACGTATTCCCAGAAACAAGACCGGTGAATTTGGGAGATTTAGGAGGTTTGGAAGTTTACGATCCAAATACAACCCTTGAGATGATTAAAACCTCCTGCGAACAGTGTGCTGGATTTGTTAAGGGATTGCAACCTGGCTGGGTTCTTTATCTAGGTGGAGACCCAAGACGTAGTGTGTCAATTTTCAAGCTAGAAGAAGTTTAATTACCGGCACAACCCTTCCTAAATGTGATGTGGGATTTGTTTAAATCTTTAATTGCGGAAAATAAGGCATGTCCCCAAGTGATGTTACCAGTTATGTCACCAGAATTGGTACCGATAAGTATGTTACTATAATGATAGGCCAGAAAGCCTGGAAAAGCTAAAAGCGCTTCTTTCTCGTGGCTTAAGTTCAATGATAAAATTTTTACAGCGAAGAGACATAATGAATTCCTTTTATGTTAGGATACCGGAAGTGGGTCAAGGTATTTCGAGCAAAGGACAGATATATAATCTAAAGTGACTTTTAAAAAATGATTGAAAAGGAAGAAAAAGAGAAAAAGAAAAAAAGTGTAACCAAAGAGCAGACAATCTATTTTTTCTTTCTGCCCCTTGCCATCTTGGCCCTTGCGATGTCGCCCTTCTTGTCGATGAAGTAAAGGTAGCCTTTTTCCCTCCTGACGCCAGCCTTGACCAGGACTTCCTGCTTCTTGTCTGTCTTCTTGCCTCTCCTGGCCATCCTAACTCTGGCCGCATTTCCCTTCTTATCGACGAAGTAAAGCCAACCGGGCTCTCTCTTGATGCCGGATCTGTGTAGAACTTCTGCCATTTTTTCACCTCATTTTGAAAAACTATCGATAATAATAATTGGTGGTTGTGATATATATAGGCTTTTCCCGTCTACTGGTGGCTTTCTTATATCCGGAAAAGCAACGATATTGAGGGGAAGAGGCTCACAAGCCCCTTTTATTCAAAGATTAAAGTCTTACAGACAACTTATATATCATGCTAGACCACGGCTCCTTGCGCGACCATTTTAATTACAGGAAACCTACGCCTAGTAAAATCGAAAGAAAATATGGAGGACAGGTAGTGGATTTAAGCAATAAAAAATTGCCCTTTGATGATATTTTGTACTCCATAATAACGCTTGGCAACAAAGCCCTAATCCTCCCAGATGAATACCGGACAGAGCTCCTCCAAGTCCCCGACTATTCATTGGACTCGTATAGGCCAGGACAAAGGCACTTTGTCCATTGGAGGTATGCCGATGATGTGAAACTGACCACTACAGAAATGTCTGTGGGTGATGCAGAAAGCCAAAAGTTTTCCCTTAAATCTGTGATGAAGGATGCGTCATGGGATTGGAAAGAGCCGCACCGAGGCTTCGGTGTGGTCGATGTTAGAGGTGATAACTATACCTTATGGCCGTTCATATACATCCTGGAAGGAATAAGAATGCAGCATCTGTCCTCTCAATTGGTCAAAAAAGTCTCCTCGGAAGGTTTCGATGTAGTCGGGGAGGCCCCTTCCTTGACAAAGCCGAAATTCCATAACGTCACCGTCAAAAATGTCCCTTATCGCCATTTTAATGACTTTTATGCTTTGGCCATGCAGACCCATTCGGCCTGCGACTGTGAATGGCCACAGTTTGGGCCGAGGAAGACCGATAAAAGGCGATACGTCGGCGACGAAAGAATCATGTGCAGGCATGCGATAGCACTATCTAGACATCTGATAGAGGAATCCACGGGGAAGATTTTGGATTTTCTCCCTGAATTGACCGGGATAATGGACCCCTATTGGAAGCTGAAAGATAGAGTGATATTTGGGGATAGCAAGCTGGGAATCACCCAGATGAACTCGCTGGTCGGCTCCATCATCGCCTATATGGGAGTGGAAGAGGCCTTTGATTTGGCCTCAGCCCAATAACTCTTTTATCTTTGGAACCCGCTAATTCTTTTACCTCAAACCCGATGAAGAGTGATGGGCAACATGAAAAAAAGATGATGAATCCCTTAAGTTCCGAGGGGAGGAAATTAGATACTCTTATAGTTTTTGCAGTTCTCTAGCGTAGCGTACAACTTCAAAGCCAAGTTCTGTTATTCTATACGGGCGGTTACCTTCAGTTATAAATTGTCTTGTGACAAGCTTTCTAGCATTCAAAGCATATAGCCAATCTCCACAACCAGAAGAGGCTCTACCAAGTTGTCTTGCGGCCTCGATGGCTTTCATTGGTCCACTTTCAGCAAGCAAAAATAAAACTTGACGCATATCACCCGTTAGAGCAACGTATATGCTGCCTAAGGCGGCTTCATATATCGAACTTTGGTGGTCACTCATAATCGTAAATCAAATTGTAGTTATAAATAATGGTATGCCTAACGCTTAAGCCCTCTATTGAGGAAATTACTCAATCATGTACCCGACGACATCGCCTATGTTGGAAACGCCCTTCGTCTCCATCCCCAGCTCGGTCGTGGTGTAGTTCGCCACATCCAAGGTCTTCGGCACATAGTACAGCTTCTGCATGGTGAAGCCCCCGATTTTCTCCTTCCTCACCTGCCTCTCGTAGTAAGTCACCTTCAGCTGATGCTTCGGTACTAGGAAGAGCTTTGCGCCGTTTTCAGATGCCGCCTGGGCCTTCTCCATTATTCCGCCTATAGGGCCGATTTCGCCTGACGGCTCGATGGTCCCAGTCACGATGACATCCTTCCTCACCTGCCTGTCTTCTATCGCCGCTATCGTCGCGGCAGCCATCGCAGCGCCAGCCGAGGGCCCGCCCAACACCTCACCGTCCATCTCGAAGGATACTATCACGTCTTTGTCACCCAAGTCGATTCCCGTGTAGTTCTCCGCAACCTTGACAGCAGTCTCGGCCGAAAGCTGGGTGTCTGGCTCAAGGAATGGGTTGGTGTCCATGAGGACCCTCCCCTTGCCGGGCAGTATCTCCACAGAAACGCTGCCCATCGTGCCGGTGTTGTCGTTGCTCTTCACGGCGAGTATGTTCGCTGTGGCGGAATAGTTCTTCTCCCACGGTTGGCCCTCGGCCTGCAAAGCTGACAGGCTTTGGGGAACACCGGCAGACTTTATGCTCTCCCTGCCCACCAATATGCCGACAGCCAGCACGATTATATAAGTAACCAGTAGCTTGAATATCGCACTTCTCCTTCTCATACCATCACCAAAACCGAAATACATGTGAGATTAGACTTCTATGCCCAACTTACCCTACCACGACGAGCTTCCCTTTCATGCCACTGTGGCCTTCCCCACAGAAGACGTTGCAGAAGAACGTGAACTCCCCTGCCTTGTCGGCGACGAACTCCACGGTCACCGTCTCGCCTGGGTTCAGGTCCTTGCTCACGTTGAAGTCCGGCAGGGCGAAGCCATGCTTGACATCCGTGCTGGTGATCCTGAGCCTCACCGTGTCACCCTTGTCCACAGTTATTGTGGAAGGGTCGAACTGCCAATTACTGGCCATCATGTCGAACTCCTTCAATTCTCCGCCGGCTGACACTGTGGTCGCCGATGGCGTTGTTGTGGTTCCGGTGGTCTGGGTCGTGCAGCCGCTCACGAGAACTGCCAGAATCACTGCGGACAATAGCAAACCCTTGACTGCAAAAGACCTAATTAAACCACCTAACAGTAGAGAATTAATTTCCCGTTCATCATTAAAGCCACTTGCGAATATTATGTTCGCAACATTTATAAAGGGTTATTGTAATCAGGGCGTGAATAGCCCTGTGGTAAGACCACGGGGAATCCAGGGATTAAACTTCATCTCAACTCCCACCGAAAATGTTCAACGTCGCCTCGGGGTAATTTATCGACAGGTCCTCCAGGAGCTTGGCGTCTTTCCCCTTGAGGTACAAGTCGAAGAAGCCAACAACATAGACGTCGATTGTTTCGACCGCCCTCTCCGGGTCCAAACTCCCAATCATGCCTTTCTTTATAAAATTAGGCAAAGTCCCTATGAAGAGCTCCCCATCCGACACGAAGGTCGTGTGTGTCGACTCCTCCAGCAAAAGTAAGTATCCCGGCTTGGCGTGCTCGTAGAACCTTTGTATATTTTCGTCGATTTCTGCTATATATTCCTCGTACTTGCCGGTGTCGCCGGATGCCTTCATCATTACTTCGTCCAACTCAGTGACGGGCAGCCAAGGGTTCTCGGCCAGCATGTACATATAGGGCTTCTCAACGTTAGACACCCTTGTATTACCGAACATTATCCCATCCAAGTTAATCGCGGCCTTGAACCTGTCATCCAAGTACAGGGCCTCTGCAACTTGGCCTCCGCCCCATGAATGGCCGAAGGCTCCAGCCTCGCTCAAATCGAGCTTCCCTTTTAGGAGTGAATCATTGGAATTCATGAAATCCAGCTCATCCAGCACCAAGCTTGGGGCTGTCGCCAACGCATCGGTGCTCTCATCCTCAGCCGCATTCATGTAATCAACCATCTCCTCTATAGTGAAGCCAGGCTCGAAAAACTTGTCAGGCACTTTGAGGAAAGGGCTGCCCTTCTCGTTGGCATAAACCTTCCTGCCGTCAGGGAATACGACTACATTGTCATGGTATGGGTAGGCTATGCTCGCCACTATATAGCCATGGCTGGCCAAATCCTCAAGGGTCGTCGTGTGGAGCATCCCTAAGCTGCCGCCTCCGTGCATGAAGATCACTACAGGGTAATTCTCCTCCCTGTCAGACACGGGCAGGCCATAGAAAGAGTGGGTCCTGACGCCGCTGAATAAAGCCAGAGGGAATCCCTCCAGCCTTTCCCCCTTCAAATCCTCTGTGTAGGATGACCTTTTCGCGCTTCCCGCATTGTCTGAAGGATAGTAGACTGTCAGCATCAGCTCCCGCACGTCATTGGGGTCATCCGTGAATGTCTCTGGCTGGTTTTCGAAGACAAGATGGTATTCCGCCTTCCCGACAACATACGGCCCTGTGGGTTCCAGGAGGGCATGGGACATCCTCCAGATGAGAAAGCCACAAACAAGCATGGGAAGGAGAACCGCCAAGCAAATTATCAATGCAGTCCTTCTTTGTTTTTTGCGTTTTTCATCCATAGGCCACAAGAAGATTATGGGTTTATTTGCTCTTTAACTTTCTCTCCCAAGGCAATAACACGGGGAATTAGAGGCTTAAATACTGGGCACCACAATTAAGGTTATGAAAATGGAAAGCGCACTGAAGGCCATACTCGTACTGTCGATCGCGGGGATGCTCTTCTCGGGCTACCTCTCGTACTATGAGCTTTTCAAAAAGGCCTGCCCCATAGGCGGCTGCTCGAGCCTGCTTGGGCTGCCTGCCTGCGTTTACGGCTTCGCCATGTACATTGCGGTCTTCGCGATAAGCCTGCTAGGCCTGAAAGGAAGGAAATAGCCCAGACTAAAGGTTGTTGAGCATCAGGACTTTGGACAGCGTCTTGAGCGTGCTAGGGTCCACGGTGACCATCTTAACCATCCCCACCTGGAAGATTGCAAGGAGCCCCAGCACTGTCAGGATGTCCACCATCCCGGTCAGCCTGTGCCTCTCTATGCCCGTCTTCTCGGAGAGCTCTGAGAGCGATAAGCCAGGCTTCCCTGTCTCCCTCTCCTTGAATATGACATTCAGAATCGACTTGACAGCCTTGTTCTCCACCAGCGGAGCAAGTGGCGAATTCATACTAGACTCCCCCCATTTCACTTATTTGTCGTCTGCAATTTAAATAGTTTTGGAACTGGCATCAATCCCGATATTGGTACCGATAGGGTACTGATTAAAGAAGGCGCCGCTGATACTGGGGTGTATCTCAACACTTAAATTTATCAAATCCGAATAATTTTCTATGATGCGAGCCAGGCTCTCAGCGATATTTTTCCTGCTGTTTTTCCTATCCATAACCCCAGGCATTATGGCCTTCGAGATGAGGGGAGGGGAGGAGGTCAAAGTCCCTTCCAGCATGACCATTGACGACGATTTCTACGCCGCTGGCGGGAATGTGCAGGTGGATGGCGTCATAAAGGGCGACCTTGTGGCCGCTGGCGGGAATGTGAAATTCACAGGGGAAGTGACCGAGGACTTGATAGTGGCCGGCGGGAACATAGAGCTTGGCGGCCTGGTGAAGGATGACTTGAGGGTTGCCGGAGGCTCGATAAGCTTCAAGGGGGATTCGGGAGATGATTTGATATTGGCCGGCGGAGAGGGGAACGTCTCCCCAGCATCTGTGATCGGGGGGGACCTGATAATCGCCGGCGGGGATGTGCTCTCGGAGGGCAAGGTCGATGGCGATGTGATCGTGAACGCGGGCGATGTGAGGCTCGGCGGCAAGGTTGCAGGCAATGTTTCGATAAACGCCGGGAAGGTTGAGATACTGCCCGGGACTGTTATAGGTGGCGACTTGAACGTCACGTCCAACGACGTCAAAATAGCTGAGGACGCTGTGATAGGCGGGGAGTTCACCCAGAGTAAGGGGGACGCCAGAAAGTCTCCGGCCAAATCAAGGGTGGGCTCGGCGGTAACGAAGTACTTCACTTCCCTTGTGATAGGGGTTGTCATGATACTGCTCTTCCAGGATTCGGTGAGGGCTACCTACGGCAGGATTGTCGAAAGCCCGGGCAAGTCCGCACTCATGGGCCTCCTGTTCGTCTTCGCCGTCCCAATCGCATGCCTAGTCCTCGTGTTCACGATAGTGGGGATACCCCTGGCTATAATCGGCGTAGTGGTCTATGTGGTCGTCCTCTACCTGAGCAGGATCTTCGTCGCACTCGCAATCGGGGAGAAGATACTCGGGAAGAGCAAGAAGACCTTCGGCCTGATGACAACGCTCGCCCTCGGCCTGCTGGTCTGGGTGGTGCTCACGGTATTGCCTGTGGTCGGATTCTTCGTCATCCTAGCGACAGTCATACTCGGCTCGGGGGCGGTCTTCATGAGGGGGAAGGCCAAGAAGCAGAGGAAGGGCAGGGATTGATTTAAGCGGCTGTGGAAAAAATTTATAGTACCGAACCGAAATTAGATTGAGTGGTATAATGATCAAGATGGAGCTGGTCTGGAAGTTTCTCGTGATTGCGGTCATATTCGCCGTCATCTCCCAGGGCATACACACCATCGCGGCCTTCCTGGAGATGAAGTACTACCTGATGCCTGAGTACTTCTCGGTCTGGAGCAAGCTCATGATGCCAGGACCAGGGCCGCCGCCACTGTCATTCACACTGCTGTCTGTTCTTGTAGGCACTGTCACGGCCGTCATCTACTCGTTCGCATACCTGCTGGTGATGAAGTGGATACCCGGGAGCAGCTCGCTGAAGAAGGGGGCGAACTTTGGCCTCATGCTTTTCTTCGTCGGCGTGCTGCCGGGCTATCTGGCGTTGATGCTGCTTATCAACCTGCCCCTGCAGCTCATCTTCTATTGGATGGTCGAGGGGCTGATAATAAACGTTCTCGCCGGGATACTGATAGTCAGGATACTTGGGTAGCCGAAAGTTGGTGGCATGGAGAGGGAGAAAAAGAAAGTCAACCCCTTGTACCTCATCCTATTGGTGGCTGCGGCCCTGCTGCTCGGCGTGCTCTTCAGGAGGATGGTGGTCTTTGTCGCCCTCTGCGGCGTTGCGGCGGGGATGACCTACCTCAACTACTACACCCAGATACCCTTGGACTTCACCCCGATATTCTTCCTCAGCGTCATGATAGCCTTCTCCTATGGGCTGTTCTACTCCGCCCTCTTCGTCCTCATAGCGAGCGTCCCTGCAAGGCTGGCGGCGGGCACGGGGTTCAGCGTAAGCAGCGCCTTCTACATCCTGTTCAACTTCCTCGTCAACCTCGCCCTCGTAGCAATCTCGCCGGACAATATAATACTCTTCGGGATGCTAGGGTCGGTCGCCTACTACCTACTGTCAGCCGCCGCCTCGGGCCTATTCTCGGAGGAGTTTGAGAAGGAGCTGGTTTTCGCCGCAGCGGGGATAGGGATTAATGTCTTCTACTTCCTCAACTTCGGCGGGCTTCTGATGAGGGTCATGGGACTTTAATACCATGAATCGTTTTCTGCATTTAGTTAGTGTCCCGGAGGGGATTTGAACCCCCGACCTTCAGCTTAGGAGGCTGCTGCTCTATCCAAACTGAGCTACCGGAACATGGTA
>MFRS01000022.1:8867-17890 GCA_001784635.1 Candidatus Micrarchaeota archaeon RBG_16_49_10 | reverse complement strand
TTTAGCCAGAAAAGGAGATATGGTTTTAGCGCCAATTATTCTTATGCTTTCCGAGACAAAGGAGGGGCTTTTCGTGGAAATCGCAGTTAGGCCGAACTCTCCGGAGTTCAAGGTTGAGAAAAAAGACAAGCTGATCGTCCACTGCAGGTCCAAGCCGGAGGGCAACAAGGCCAATGAGGAGATAGTAAGGGGATTGGAAAGGCTTTTCAAAGCCAAAGTCAAAATAATAAAAGGCCTGAAATCGAAGAGGAAGTGCATTCTGATCCGCGGCATGACCGCCGAACGATTCCGGGAGATGGTCTCATGAGCAGGGAACTTGTCGAAAGGGTGGTGAAAGCACTGGAGGGGAAAGTCTACTACGGCGATGTCCGCTTCGAATCGGCAAGAGGGATGGGCTACAGCAAGACTAAAACAAAGGAGGCTGTTTCTTTCGCGTCCTCAGTCGGGCTGACCGTGCGAATATCCTCCGCAAACAAATGGTATTACCTCGCCTTCGACGAGCTGGACGAGGGGAGGATACTCGACGAGACGAAGAGGCTTGTGACCAAGGTCGGGAACAAGAGGTCGGACATAGTGCTACAGGAGCCCTGGAAAATCGACAGGGAAATCAAGGTCATGGAGGACCCTAATGACTTGTCTGACGAAGAAAAGATAGGGGTAGTGAGGGATATCTACGGTAGGATAATTGGGAACGACAAGATAATAAACGCCGCAGTCAGCCTAGGCCACTCGAAGGGCGAGACCATCCTCATGAACACGGAGGGCTCGAACCTAAGGCAGGTCCTCCCGTTCTACAGGTTCATCCTCAACGCGACCGCGAAGGAGGGGAAGAGGATAGAGAGCGACTACTTTGCCGTTGCGAAGCAGGGCGGGCATGAGATACTTGAAAAGAGCGACGTCCATGTCAAGGTCGGGGAAGTCGTAAAAAGCGCGAAGGACATGCTGAAGGCAAAGATGCTGAAGGGGGGTAAGCATGACATAATCGTCGACGACGAGATATCCGGCGTAATCGCGCACGAAAGCTTCGGCCATGGCCTGGAGGCGGACCAGGTGACTAGAGGAAGGTCATACTTGTCAAGCCTTGTAGGGAAGAAGGTCGTCTCAGAGCTTGTATCGGTGCACGACAACTCGAGCTACGAGGGTGAGAGGGGATTCTTCTTCTTCGACGATGAGGGAATAAAGTCCAAGGACAATGTCCTTGTCAAAAACGGCATACTGAAGCAGTTCATGAACGACCGAACGACAGGGTTCCATCTTAAATCCCCACCGACAGGAAACGCTAGGGCACAGGACTTTTCGAGGAAGGTATTCATAAGGATGAGCAACACCTACATAGAGCCAGGCGAATGGAAGCGTGACGAGCTGCTCGCGGAGACCAAAAAGGGGGTCTACATAGAAAAGGCCCTGACCGGGATGGAGGACCCGCTGGGCGGCAACCTACAGATAATGACAGGGAAGGCCTATGAGATAAATAATGGGGAGTTGACAACACTGTACAAGGGCGTGGGAATAGCGGGGAAGGTGCTCGAGTTCCTGTCAAACGTGGATGCGGTTACGGATGACTTCGAGCTACGCGGGTCGGGATGCGGCAAGGGGCACGAGGACTATGTGCCTGTGAGCTCGGGCGGGCCTTTCATGAGGATAAGGGGGGCGGTGATTGGGTGAAGAGCGCGGTGGTTTGCATAATCAAGAAAGGGAAAAATGTGCTCTTCTGCAAAAGGGCACCGGCCAAAGGTCATTTTCCCAACATGTGGGCCCTGCCTGCAGGTGGCATGGAAGGGGATGAGACGCCTTTCCAGACAGCACAGAGGGAGATGATGGAGGAACTGGGTGTTCAGATAAAGATAGCCAAAATCCTCAACTGTCATTACGAGGAATCGGAGAACTATATGCAGATATTCTTACTTTGCTCTACGGAGGACGAGCCAAGGATAGCCGACGGCGAGAATAGCGAACTTAAATGGCTTCCTTTCTCAGATTTTTTGAAGGCTCACAAGGATGAGGAGATTCCACCTGGCCTGAGGTACTTGAGGAAAAATCCGCAGATATGGAAGGGGTTGTGATTATATGGAAGAGTTGGTGATCAAAGAGCTGAAAAGGCTGAAAGACTACGAGGTTTTCTTCGTCCAGTCCGAGGTCAACGAGACCCATCTAGAGAAGGGCAGACCGCACTTTATCAGCAAGACCTTCGACAGCGGGTATGGGATAAGGGTTTTGGACGGCGGGCTGGGCTTCAGCTCGAGCAATGTCAAGGAGAGGGAGGCTGTCAGGAAGGTCATAGAGAGTGCCGCCAAAAGCGCGAGGATGACGGAGAAGGTGGACTTCCAATTCCCATTTGAGGCGAGATACCCTAAGGTTGATATCGTGGACAAAAAAATCAAATCCGACCCGGAAAAGGCCATCAATGAAACGATAGAGAAACTGTTGCACAGGAAACCGGATAATATGGAATTTTCGTTCGGCAAGTTTCGAACGTATGATTCCACCGTCCACATAATGAATTCGGAAGGCCTCGACGCGGAGAGGGAAGAGACGGCGTTCATGATAGAGATGTCCATAACGGTGGGAGGCAAGAAAAGGGTCGAGTTCTGGCCGCACGAGTTCAGGAGGAGAGTGGACGACTTCGGTGAGGAGGATTTCGACAAATGGTTCAAGCTCTCCAGAGACCAGCTCACCGCCGAACTGCCTGGGACAGGAGGGATGACTGTCATATTCTCTCCTGGGAGCGTGGCTGACGGCGTTGGTTCGGTGGTGGACTTCCACACTAGCGGGAGGGCGAAGCTGAACGAGATGTCAAAGTTTTCCGTCGGCGAAAAGATCGCCTCTGAGGATGTCACGATACACAGCGACGGGCTCTACCCATTCGGCCTGATGAGCAGCGGGTTTGACGACGAAGGGGTGCCACAGCAGAAGCTGCCTCTGATTGAGAAGGGTGTGTTCAAGAATTTCACATACGACCAGTTCTATGCGCTGAAGGACGGGACAAAGTCCACGGGGAACGGCCTCAGGCAGTCGGACGTCTTCTTCGTCTTCGACTCCAAGTTCGGCTCGATGCCGACCAACCAAATCTCCAACCTCTACATCAAACCAGGGAAAAGGTCTCTGGATGAGCTGATAGGGGAAGTTAAGGAAGGCGTGCTGGTGGAGAAGTTCAGCTGGCTCAACCCCGACGGGATGACGGGCGACTTCTCTTCCGAGATAAGCGCGGGGTACAGGATAAAGAATGGCGAGATAGCGAACCCTGTCAAGGGCGGTCTCGTCTCGGGGAACCTAATCGAGATGATGAGGGGCGTCAGCGGGCTGTCGGACAAGTCTACCATCACTTCCGGTGGAACGGTACTCGCAGGGATATGCCCTTACATCAGATTCGAGGACGTGCAAGTCGCTGGGTAAGAATCATTGCTAGGAACTGAAAATCACTGTTTTGTTATTGGTATGTGAACCGCTTTTTCCAGACTAGTGCCATCCAAGTCCTGGCAATATGTATAGGAATCGAAATACCTTCCTTGGGGATTCGCCTCAAAGAGCAGCACCTCATCGTAATCGCCGTAGGTTGTTTTATCAAAATAGTCGTAAACCCTGACAAGGATGCTCACCCTCTTTTCCCCATGTGCAGGCACCTCAACAAACAGTCTGGAGCTTGGGTTATAGTAATCGGAATCTGGAATGTCAATAGGTTCTTTGGTCCCGTAGGGAGGGCTCTCTTCGATGTACGTAACTCGAAGCGCTGCCCAAGCGGATATCCCCTCTTTGTCGCTTAGACATCCTACCACACGCGGAATCTCGACCTTCCTGGGGAGGAAATAGTCGTTGCTGATAGTCAAAGTGCGGGCGACCGGGGTGCCTGAATCATAGGACATGGAGGTCATGGAAATGGAATTGTATCCCAGCGACATTGCGGTCTCGTCTTTGACTGAAAGTCCAAAGCTGTTGCCATCAAGGAAAATCAAAGCTATCACCGCCAGCAAAGGCACCAGAACCCCTAAAACGAGCTTGGTGCTGCTATTTTTTGTCTTCCTTGAACCTTCTGGAAAGATACACACCAACTCCTATCATCAAAGCTGAAGACAAGGCAAGCAGAAGAAGTATCCAGTTCTTAGAGAGGCTGAAGGCCTCTATGACAAAAGTGACGGTGAATATGTAGAGCGCCACTGAGATCACATAAACTATGGGGTACCATTTCCTCTTCACCGCGTACAGGATTATCGAAACCACAAGCCCTACCCAAAACAGGCCGTAACCCAAAGCCGTGTATGTCGCCATTTCAGATGCCCCTCTCCCTCATTAAGTCGGCGACGAAAAACGATGCTACGGTCAGGAAGAACAGTATCGCCGCTTTGACCGCATTTGACAGGCTGTAAAGGTACTCGTAAGAGAAGTAGGCTATGGTCGCGAAAAGGAAAACTATGCCGATGATGTAGAAGATGTATTCAGCCTTCACCATTGATAAAAGATATCGCTGGCCGGATTAATAAGCCTTTGGTGAAGCCTTATATTGGGGGAAGGCGATAGATTATGTATGGGGGAATTCGATTTCTGGGACAGGCTCAAATACCTGCTGACCAACCCGAACAAGTTCTTCGAAAGGGTCAAGCCTGAGAGGGGGATTGGCAACTCCCTTTTGACGTTAGCTGTAGTCGCCCTTTTTGCCTCAATCATGAAGTTCGGCATGAACATGCTTGCGTCGAGTGGTAGTTTTGGGATTTTTGACAACCTTCTCGGTTATACAGGAAGCACGACTATTTTGGCATCTAATCTTTTAATTCCTCTTTTTGGGAGCTTTGTTTTTGCCGGGGCTGTGCACTTGTCTTTGATGATAATTAAAGTCAAGGGTGGATTCGATGAGACATACAAGGCGGTCGCCTACAGTCTTGTGCCAACGGTCTTGCTCTCTTTAATACCAATTGTCGGCGGGTTGTCTATCATCTACTCCCTGTTTTTGACGATAATAGGTCTTTCCCAGATTCATGGTATCTCGAAGGGGAAAGCGGTTTTGGCCTGCTTGGTATCGACAATCGTCTTGTTATTAATGCAGATTTTAATTACTCTGATTCTGCTTAGTCTGTTTGGCTTCAAATATTTTTGAGTTTTAGTATATTGGTTTGGCTTATTTTGCAGTGACAGTCATTTCAGCCTGTTGAGCGAAACCATTACCCCCTCTACCCTGTTCGGGATTATGTGCCTGGTCGTCTTCGGGGGGAACTTCTCGCCTCTCATCGCCTTCCTGACCACGCTCTCCTTCGTCTGCCTCCTCTCCTCCCTCCAAGCCTCCACGATTATCTCCGGGTTGTTGTAGTCCACGTACTGCACTGGTATCTTCGAGTACCCGAGCGACTTTATCACGTTGAACCGGTGGTGGCCATCCAGGATTATGTTCGTGTTCCTGTCCACCACTATCGGGTTCTTCAGGAAGCCGTCTCCCGCTATCTCGGACTTCAGCTCCTCCAAGTGCTCGGTGTCTACCCTCTCGTGCTCCCTTAGCTTCGAGACCTCGACTATCGCAAGCCTGCTCTCCATAGCCATCACTCCACCAGCCCCGTGCTCAGGTATTTCATGCCGTCGTCCGGGAAGAACACGACCACAACTCCCTCATCAAGCCCTTCGATGACCTTCAGCGCGCCGAACATCGCCGCCCCCGAGCTCAGCCCGACGAAAAGGCCTTCCTCCCTCGCAAGCCTCCTGGCCATCCCTATCGCGTCCTGCAGGTTCACGATGATCTTCTCGTCCAGTCTCGACATGTCAAGTATCTTCGGCACGTAACTGGTTTCCATGTTCTTGAGGCCCTGTATCGGCGTCTCCTTGTGCGGCTCTATGCCGGTTATCCTTATCCTTGGGTTGTGTTCCCTGAGCCTCTTCCCGACGCCCATCAAGGTCCCGCCAGTGCCCATACCAGCGACGAAGTGCGTTACCTTCCCTCCTGTCTGCTCCCAGATTTCCCGTCCAGTGGTCTCATAGTGGGCGAGCACGTTGATGGGGTTGCTGAACTGGTCGGGCATCCAGTACCTCTCGGTGTCCTTGGCCATCTCGCTAGCAATATCTATAGCACCGTCCATCCCCCTTTCCTTGGGTGTGAGGACAAGCTCCGCCCCAAAGAGCTGGAGAATCTTCCTCCTCTCGATGCTCATGCTCTCAGGCATTACCAGCTTTATCCTATAGCCTTTCGCCGCCGCTATCATTGAAAGTCCTATGCCGGTGTTCCCTGAGGTAGGCTCTATTATAGTCTTGTTTTTTGTAAGGACTCCCTCTCTTTCCGCCTGCTCGACCATGTACTTGCATATCCTGTCCTTCACTGAGCCGCCCGGGTTCGCCCTCTCGAGCTTCGCGAAAAGCTGCACCCCGCGCTTTCTCACCATGTTGTTTATGCGGACCATCGGCGTCCCGCCTATCAGCCCCGCCACATCCTCAGCTACCGCTGCCATATCCTTCAACCTCCTTACTGATTTTTTCCAGACCGAGAAGACCGGCAGAGTTCTCGAAAAGCAACATTTTTCTCGTTCGGTCATCGATCCCATACTCATCAAAAAGCCGCTCTATCACGGAATATTTCGTCCCATTCTCGCCCAGAGAGGTGGCGTCGGTGCCGTAAAGCAATCTGGAAGAAAGCCTAGCATATTCGGAACTCCCTTTGTAGAACGCCAAGATTTCCATGGCGTTTCTTTGTATCTCCTCATCCCCGGTTATGTCGAAGTATACGTTTTCATGGGACAATATCTGCTCTACAGCCTCCCCTGTGTGCTCAACGCCAAGATGGGCCCCTATTAGCTTTAGAGTGGGAAATCTGGCTGCTATCTCGCCTATATGAATGGGCCTCATCTTCCCAGAGACGTCTTCTCTGATATGGTCGGATATGGCTGTGGTTCCGTACCTTTCAATCAGATACCATCTAGGAATTTCTCTGACGCTCCCTGTGTGGAATAGAATTGGCATCCCCAGCTCTGCAGCCTCCCTGTAGAGCGGGTAGTAATCGGGATGCGAATAGTCCTCAATGGGCCATACGACCTTCATCCCCCTGAAGCCTTCGGAGTAAGCCTCTCTCAGCTGCTGTTCGCCGTCAATTCCAAGTCGCAGGAATGCGAAACCAATCAATAAGCCTCTTTTGTCCAAATCGAGAAGCTTTTTAACCCTCTCGTTCCCCTCGCCGTTGTGGTAGGGGTCGCTTATGCAAATCTTTGCTACATTGTTTCTGTCGGCTATCTCGTATAGCCTTTCAAGGAATTCGGGGATGGTGTGATGCTCGTCCTCCCTTTCCCCCCAATGGGAATGGATGTCTATTACCTTAGTCTGAGCAAAGGCTTTCACCAGTCACTGGACTCGACCTCCTGAGTTTCAAGTAGGTTCGCAGAGCTAGCTAAAGAAATAGTCTTTTTCAATTCAATTTGTACAAACTAGTCCGCCGGTCATCCGACCCAACCTCTGTTAGGAAAGTATTTGGAGTAACATATATATAAGACTTGTGTTTTCTATTTGGAGGCAGTCGTTAATAAGACAAGTTATGAGATTGATTGAATTAGATAAAACTCATGAAATTTGGGTAAATACTGCTTTATTGGCGTAAAATCGGCCTTTTTTCCAAATGAAGTGCAGTGGAAATGAGCCCCCCTCCATAGGAAATGCAAAAGAAAAAAAGGTTATACAGAATAGAAAACATTTTTAAATATACTAAAAAAAGATATAATTGGACTTCCCGAGGATTCCCAAATCCTCGCGGTTTTATTATTAAAATTCGATTGGACTTCGAATCTTGGACTTCTTGTAAGAATAATATTCATTTGAGGGATATTAAAAGGATTTCGCCAAATGAAAGTATAAAATTAAAAATATAGGAGGGTGTGTGCATATGAATTCGATCGTGCAAAACGCATTGAAGAAAACTTTTGCCACATCAGATACTGAAAGTCCCTCCGACAGATTCAAACTACAGAGGAACTCTGGCGCTGTGCAATCCAACATCGACTACTTCAAGTTAGCTGAAGAGGAGTTTGGGTTCTCAGTCAAAAAAGCCAGGATTGTAGTCTTTGGCTGTGGGGGGGCTGGGCAGAACACTGCCAGCAGATTATCTGAGATGGGTGTCTCCGGGGCATCTATCGTGGCAATAAACACAGATGCAAAGCATCTGACCGTAGGCAAGGCCGACAAGAAGATATTGATTGGTAAAGAGATTACCAGGGGCCTGGGTGCAGGAGGATATCCAGAGATAGGCAGCAAAGCGGCCGAAGAGTCAAGGAACGAGATAAAGGCCGCCTTGGAAGCCGCTGACCTGGTCTTCGTCTGCGCGGGCATGGGTGGCGGTACCGGTACAGGGTCTGCCCCGATTGTTTCGGAGATTTCGAAGCAGATGGGAGCGATCGTCATCGGTGTCGTGACAATGCCTTTCAAGATTGAGGGCTCCAGGATAGCGAAGGCCGAGGACGGATTGGCTAGACTTAGGCAGAGTGCTGACACAGTGATTGTCATAGAGAACGACAGGTTATTGAGATATGCTGGTTCGCTTCCGCTCCAACAGGCATTTGCAGTAGCTGACGAACTTATAGCGAGCATGGTCAAGGGGATAACAGAGACCATTACCTTGCCTTCGCTTGTAAACGTCGACTACGCGGATGTCAAGGCGATTATGAACGCCGGCGGCGTGGCCGCACTAGGAGTAGGAGAAAGCAACAGCTCGGACAGGGCAATGGATGCCGTGACCAAGGCATTGACCAACCCGCTCCTGGACGTGGACTACACAGGCGCAAGCGGCGCTTTGATCCACATAACCGGAGGGGAGGACCTGAAACTGGACGAGGTCAACGCGATTGGCGAGGCTGTGGCCCAACACTTGAGCCCTGAGGCGCAGGTAATCTGGGGTGCCAGAATATTGCCTGAGTGCGCAGGGAGGATCCAGGTGATAACGATAGTGACTGGAGTCCAGTCGCCGTACATCCTGGGCACGGTGGAAAGGGAAAGGCCTGTCTTGAAGCAGACAGATTATGCTCTCGGAATTGACGTTCTGAGATGAAAAAGATGAAGGGAGAGAAAAACTACTT
>MFRS01000022.1:7454-8858 GCA_001784635.1 Candidatus Micrarchaeota archaeon RBG_16_49_10 | reverse complement strand
CCTCTCTCCCTCCCCCCATCTTTTTATTTTTTTTTTGCTTTCGGGATGGGTCTGTTTCAAGGTAGCGCAGTAATGTTCGGAGCTGGAAAATATGAACGATGAGGAAGTTGTGTTCAAACTAATCAAGATGGGCTGCGAAGAGCAGGACGAGGGCCAAGTCTACGAGGAGAAGGTCCTCAGGATGGCCCAGCTGCTCAACATCAACCTTGAGAGGTACCAGAAGGTCAAGACCAGGTTGCTAGAGACGGGAAAGGTGGCCAAGACTGGCGATGCTTTCTTTTTGCCATAGCCTTTCTTTTTTATTTTCTATATATTGGGTTGACTTTTAGGGTGTTTTTGTGTTTATAACGGCGTTATATTCGTTGCTGTGGGTGGCCTCTACATTCCTGTAGAATATATATAATATATTAGATGAAAGCCGGGGGAAGAGATATAACAATGTTATATTTTCTGTGGCGCCCGGAAAGTTAAATATCCCCCCATCCATAATTTTTCCATGGAGAAAGAGTATTGGCTCGTGATTCTTTGCGGCTTCCTGTCGGGGTTGCTGGTCTTCGGAGGGAAGGTCTTTTCCGAGATGGGCCTGTCCCTCTACCAGATTTCGGTTTTTCCCAGCCTCATGAGCACTTTGTTGCTGTTCCCCTATTTCCTAGCCAAGAAAGGCTATAAGATGGAAAGGAAAACGGCTGGCCTTTTCGTCCTAATGGGATTGGTTATCGCTTTCGTAGTCCTAGCCCAGTATGGCTCGGTGATAGTCGGGACGCCTGTCGCCGTTACTGTCCTGCTGCTCTACACCCAGCCCGTCTGGACCATCATCTTCAGCAAGGTCTTCCTGAAGGAGAGGATAAGTAAGATGAAACTAGTTGCGACAGCCATCGTCCTGGCGGGAATGGCTATAATAGTGAATCCTCTACAAATCCAAGGCCTTGGGGGCTTCACCGGAATTTTTCTGGCTTTAGGAGGAGGATTTTTCCTAGCCGGCTGGACCGTGATTGGTAGAGTCTTCGGGAAAAAAAACTACGACCCGGTAATGACGAAGTTCGTCGCGACCTTCGTCTCGATACTGTTCCTGCTTGCATTGTACCCGGCTATTTCTTGGTTCAGCAATGACCGAACAATAACCGGAATGGGCTTTGACCTGCCTTTCAAGATCTGGGTTTACCTTTTCCTCTTCGAGGTCTTCGCCGCAATAATCCCGCAGGTAAGCTATTATATAGGGACAAGGAAAGTTTCAGCCTCGGATGCGGGCATAATCCTCCTCCTTGAGCCCGTGAGCGCGTCCCTGCTCGCAATGGCCTTCCTCGGCCAGGCGTTGACTGCGAATGTGATAGTGGGCGGCGCATTGATCCTGCTCGCGAACTACCTGGTCATAAGGGAGAAGGTTTAGAGTATAAGTTACTTAGC
>MFRS01000022.1:4975-7445 GCA_001784635.1 Candidatus Micrarchaeota archaeon RBG_16_49_10 | reverse complement strand
CGGACTCCCCCGCATGCCAAGTCATCCTCGGCCTCACCTGTATCGAGAATATCCTCTCCGAGTTGTCGTCCAGGACAATCGCCGACCCCCTCGTCTTGGGGAGGTTGCTTATCGACTTCCACAGGTCCTCCATCAGGTAGGTCTGCATTATCTGCTGCAGCGAGTTCAGGTCGTTCTTCGAGGTCATCCTGTGCGATATCACCATATCGGACTGGGAGATGATCTCGGGATGGATCTTGTCCGGCATCTGCGTCATCGGCACGAAGCTTATCCCAGGCTGCCTGCCCTGCTTGACTATCGTCAGTATCGGGCCCGTAGATACAGTCTCGAACTGTGAGCCGCAGAACTGGTGGGCCTCGTCTATTATGAGCCAGACCATCGGCTTCCTGTCGCTGTCCTTCAGCTCTATCTCCCCGATCCTCTCCATTTCCTCCTGGCGCCTGGCTATGACGCGCTGCTCGTATATCTTCCTCGTCACCATCGCCACAAGCAGGTTCCTCACCGACCAGGCCTCGGACGACCTCAGCCTGGAGACGTCGAAGACATTCACCATCCCCGGCTTCATTATCTCGTCGGTCTTTATCCCCTCGGTCCCGAAGACCCCCCAGCTGTCCGCGACAGAGAGCATGTTGGCGAGGCTGGACTTGGTGTGCGTGTCAGTCGTTTGGCTGTCCTTTATCTTAGAGATTATGTCGTCGATCGTGAACTTGTCGCCCGTTTTCTGGAGGTTGTTGATTGCGCTCTGGAGGCCTAACGACAGCGGGTTTGTGGATGGCAAATTGAAAGCGAGGGACCAATCCTCGGCGGAGAACTCATCAGGTGATATCGATATTCCGAAGTCCACGGGAATCTCAGCCTCCTCGAAGTACTTCTTCTGCATATGCGGCACATAGGTCTTCACCGAATCCTTCAAGCCACGGGGCTCCAGCCCCCACTCGTTGAGCTCCACCACCTGCTCCTCGTTGGGGAGCTTCATGCTCCAGTAGATGCCCATCGTGTCAATCAGGACTGCGGTGAGGTTTTTCCTGAGGTCCTCCTCAAGTAGCGCTTTTTCCTCCCCTATTATCCCGCCGCTATAACTGTTGTGGACTATTATGTCATTGGCCACGAAGTTGTGGAATCCAGGAACGGAGATGTCACAGACGGTGAACTCCCCTATCAATTCTTCTATTCCCACAATCTCGTCCCAAAAGATGTCCGAAGTGGCTAGGAGTTTGTCTGCTTTCTTCTTTGGTTTTTTATCGGAAATCTGTAATTTTTTGGGTGTGGCTATCTTGATTCCCATGTTCAAGTTTTGAACAGGCCTCCACCCATTCATCGTAAGAAGAGGGTGCTCATGTGTTATTTCTATCTTTCTACCGCTCCTTAAGTCAACTTTCAATAGTTTGTCTACCTTTCTCTTGAAGAACTCCTTCCAATACATATTCGTTATCTTGAGCCTGTCGTCAAGACCCAAAATGTTTTCCCTATTTCTTTCGAGAACCTTTATAGGTACTTCTGAACCGTCTTCGAGGGAAATCAATGTGTTTTCTTCAACACATTTCCCGCTTCCCCTTTTACCACAAACAAGTATTATATGTGGCCTCAGAAGGTCTATCATGACCTTATTGGCTAGGTGGGCGTCATCACCAGTACCAACTATGTTCTTCCCTATGTAGCACGTCCCCCTGTTTCCGAACTTTTTGAAGTCTTCGGGGTTCCTGCCCACCACTATCTCATGCATGACAATAATTTGTCTTAGGGATTGATAAAAGTTGCAAAACCATCTGTAAGTTGCTAGCTTATTCCTACTTCGCCGACAGCTCTATCTTCAGCCCGCCGGTTATCTTCAGCGCGAGGTTGCTTATGAATCCGCCCAGAGCTCCGCAGATGAAGCCCGCTACACTGAAGACCAATGGGAACACCAGTATCGCCAGAACACCGAAGTTAGCTCCCATCATAGGCATCATACCTATCCTATAGAATCCCATCATCCCATAGCCCACAAGGCTTATTATGACCCCTTCAATCAGCCCCACGAAAGCCATGAATATCATGGAGTAGAGGGCCAGCGAGAGGACATCCACCTTCTTTATCACTACCAAACAACCACCTCTGCAAATATTTTAATTGGTTTCTTTATAAAGATTCAATAACGGGGCAATAGTATAGCTTGGTTTAGAATTCCAGCTTGGGGTGCTGGCGACCCGAGTTCAAATCTCGGTTGCCCCATTGTTGCGCAAAAGTAGGCAAATCGGTGCCACCCGGGTATTTTAGCTTGCTTTTCGTTAATTGGGAATATAAGACTGGTATAATCCCAGCTGGTGATAGCTTGAAAAGAGTGGAAGCTGAAAATAGTTGCATGGCCAAGATAGAAAGGGTCTTGAGTAAGGAAGTGGCCGTTCTGGTTGGGGCGGTTGGTGTTTTTTTGATGGCATCCCCGGACACTATAGCTTCCCTTTTTGGGTTCATACCATGGCAAATAGTCCAA
>MFRS01000022.1:4645-4937 GCA_001784635.1 Candidatus Micrarchaeota archaeon RBG_16_49_10 | reverse complement strand
GTTGTTGAAATGAGAGCAAGAGACCTTGAGAAAAATGTGAAGGACCTGGAGCACCAGGAACTGCTGGAAGAATTCAGGATGTGGCAAAAAATTGCGATAGGCGGTATCTTAGGCATCGTAACTAACATCCTAGTCCTTCCGCTGGGGATTAAAGTGACTGCGCTAATCCTCTCTTCCATCCTAATCGGATTTTCGATGACAAAGATTGGAGAAACCAAGCTGAGGTTGGAGAAAGTCAGAACGCAAATCCTCGAAATAATGTGAGCGGCGAAACGCGTGCCGCTTGTCCTGT
>MFRS01000022.1:2707-4634 GCA_001784635.1 Candidatus Micrarchaeota archaeon RBG_16_49_10 | reverse complement strand
AGGTAGCATTGCAAGTATCCTAATGTGTAAAAGTAGGCAAATCGGTGCCACCCGGGAATTTTAGCTTGCTTTTCGTTAATTGGGTTATGAGGAGGCAGGCGAGAAAGAGCGAATTCTACCTTCTGAAGTCGTACTTCCTTGGGCATGAGGAGCAGTCTATAACTTTCAAAATAGTTCTAACTGCATGGGCGACGGTGATTTCAGGGGTAATGATAAGCATTTTCAATATCGGCCATACCGTAGACAATCTCAGTAAGTTAAAGGTTGCTGCCTCGTTGTTTTTCATAGGGGCTACGGGGATTGCGTGGATTTCATTTTTATATAGCAAAACCTTCAATAATATTAGAAAGAAGATTGAATTGATGGGTGAGATGCATGCTGCCTGACTTCTTGGCGAATCCTATTGCAGTGGCCTTGATTTTGCTAGTCATGTTCATGGCTATGACCTACTTCCTTACGAGAAGCCATTGGAAAACCTGATAGAGGCCTTCACACATACATCGATGTCCTAGTACTAATGCGACTTTGAAACGTATGCTGCCTGTTTTGTGGATTTAAGGCGACATGATAAGTAACCTAAGAGGGTGTTAAATAGAGGCTCAATTTGTTGATTCGGCGCTATTTTTAAATAATCTTTCTCGCAATTAATCTTCATGGGGCTGTCGAAAGAAACGAAGTCCGTCCTGGTGGGGACATCAGTAGTGATATTAGTCTCTCTGGTGGGGAATTTAGTGTTCGGGTATGACCTTAGCTTAAGTTCGGTGGCCGGTGTTGTGTTGGGTGTTATTGCAGGGCTTGTTGCCAGCAAGTTACTTGGTGATTGAATGGACGAGAAGCTCTCGCTGTTATTGGAAATCATAGGATGGGGGTTGATTGGCACTACCTTGGTTTTTATTGCCCTTAAGCTGGTGGGCGTCATTCATTCTCCCACGGAATCAACACTGGACACGTTGCTGACAACGGGTATACTAGCGTTGCTTGTTGAGACCAGAGTTAAAATTGGGCTACTTTGGTCAGACTTTAAAAGACGCAAGAATATTTAACTTTTTTTTGCGAAAGCGATTTCTTGGCTTCAAAATGAGCGCCGAACAAAACCCGAATCATTTTTAAGTTCAACCAATACAAAGTTATATTATGATTAACAGGCTGAAAGTCAAGCTTTCCCTCGCCGGCTCGGCGGTCGCTTCCTTCTTCCTATCGAGAATAGGGCTCGCACAATACGCTCAACCAGAATATGGAATGATTCAGCCACTGTACGGGGTGCAGGTAAAATATGGGGTTATCCAGCCCCTGTATGGCGTAATCCGGCCGCTCACCTTCTGGGAAAGGGTTGTCGACCTGCTCTCCAGGCCCCTTGTGCTGGGGATGCTGCTGGTGTTCCTGGCAATCGGGATATTCCTAGTGATCAAGCACAGGAAGGGTTTGAATGCTGAAAAGAGTAAGGTCGTTGATAGAAAAAGGCCGGTCTGAGTTCTGGAGGAAATACAGGGACCGCCAGATTGAGAGGCATGAGCTCACCTACCTCTTCTGGGAGGCCACGCTGAACTGCAACTTCTTCTGCAGGCACTGCGGCAGCAAGGCCGGGAGGAAGGTATTCAGGAACGAGATCTCCACGAGTGAGATAAAGGATGCTTTCCTTGAAATAGCCGAGGACTTCAACCCGAGGAAGATCACGATAGCCGTCACGGGCGGCGAGCCACTGCTGCGAAGGGACCTGTTCGACGTCATGGGCTATGCGCGCGACCTGGGCTTCAGCTGGGGTATGGTCACCAACGGCTGGCTGGTGGACGAGAGCGTGGTCGACAGGATGAAGGAGACGGGGATGAAGAGCGTCGTCGTGAGCGTGGACGGCATAGGAAAGACGCATGACAGTTTCAGGAATATGGAAGGCTCGTACGAGAGGGCCATGAACGCCGTCAGGCTGCTG
>MFRS01000022.1:386-2579 GCA_001784635.1 Candidatus Micrarchaeota archaeon RBG_16_49_10 | reverse complement strand
CCCGATAGGCAGGGCGGAGATAGACAGGGAAATCCTGTTGGACAGCGAGCAGCTTAAGACATTGCTGGACTTCATAAAGGAGAAGAGGCGGAAGGCGAGGATAGACATAACCTATGGGTGCGACGGCTACCTGGGCCCGGAGTACGAGGGATTGGTGAGGGGGAACCTCTTCTTCTGCGTGGCCGGGATAGGCGTCGGGAGCATCCTGCACAACGGCGACATATTCGCCTGCCCGAACATCCCGAGGAGGCCGGAGCTGATACAGGGGAATGTCAAGAGGGACAGATTCTCGGATGTCTGGAACGGGAAGTTCCAACCATTCAGGGGGAAGAGGAGAACCTGGTGCGAGAGATGCGGCAACTGCAGGCATTGGGAAGACTGCCTCGGCGGGTCGTTCCATTTGTGGGACTTCGAAAGACAGGCACCCAAAATCTGCCATCTGGATGCCATTAAAAGCTGATTTTTCAGGGGCTCTAAAAAAAGTGTATTCAATTAAAATTCCAAATCCTTAGTACCTTAAACGCCCGTTTTTTTCCGGGTAGCAAATTTATTTTCTCCAAAACGAAATAATTAGAACAGATACATTTATAGTTGGAGTGGGGTTAAAATCGGACACGACTTAGATAGGGTTATTGCTAGCTCTATCGACATCTCATGCTCACCTATACTTAACCAGGTCTTTTTCTCTAGTATGCGTTGCGGAGGATTCATGTTCTTTGATTTACCGGAAGGTCGTGTCCAACCCACTCCAAGGTCCGGCCTTCCGGCTTTCAACATATTATCGTTAATCAAGTCTCTTTCTGCTCGCAACTATGCGGACGTCATCATGTTCTTTAATTTCTCAGAAGGTCGTGTCCAACCCACTCCAAGGATCGGCCTTCTGAATTTCAAAAACCAAGGGGGGGAGGATCAAGGCAATGGCTGAACTTGCTGCGGATGGCGGGGAAAGAAGAAGGTTTGCCATATTCCTTATACTAGCCTGCCTGCTGGCCTCCTCCCTGATTACTTCTGCCGAGGAACTCAACTCCACCTTTAATGCTTCGGAGAACGTGTCCGGCGAAATCATAACTCCGGAAATCCAAGCCACAGTGAATGTCGACAAGAGCAGCTACGAGATTGGCGAGCAGGTGAGGCTCGATGTGCATGGCGAAGCCAACTTCACCTACGAGCTGTCGATAGGAGGACCTGTATTGCAAAGCTTCGTCGTGACCACTGACGGGGAAGGCCACGCACTTGTCGAGACGACGCTAGACGCAGAGGGGAGTTATACAGTTTCAGTTGATGGGTACCAGACTGCGATTGAGGTTGTGCCGAAAAGGATTGAAGTTTTACCTAGCCTGGAAATAATCATGAATGACAGTTATGCGGCCGGTGAGACGGTTGCCCTTTCATTGGAGGGGGATGTTGGCGTGAACTACACGCTGCGCATAATCAGCCCGTTGAACACCACGATCTTCGAGGTCAGGGACGTCTCGAAGGAGGATGTGGTGTATGATATGTCATTCGAGACCTCCGGCCTTTATTCTGTTGAACTATCCTATTCCGGTGCCACAGAAAGTAAGTCCTTCGTCGTCATTTCCAACGAGAGCTGGGTCAGCAGCACCACCTCGACCACGACTACGACAACAACGACATCGCCTAGCGAGGGCACTGTAGATGACACCTTCGTGAGGATAGAGACCTCCACCACAACAACTACTACCACAACATCCACCACGATTATTGAGGAAACAACCTCCCCCATCTCGATAAACATAATACCGCCGCTACCGGAAGAGGCCGAGCCGGGGATGGTGACGCTGGTCAACGAGAGGACCGTCTCATGTTACCACAAGATAAGGAGGGCGTGCACTTCGGAGTACGAATACTGTAAGTACAAGTGGGTTTCGGACTGTGGGGCAAAGGAGGGAATCATGTTCCCAGGGGACAAGGCACCCTGGCTGGTCTGCACCAAGATGGGGAGCTGCACTCTGATGGGGAAGCCTGTAAGGGGAGAGGAGCCGTCTGCGCCATTATTCCAAGGAGAAGCAAAGGTAGGGGAGGATGTCAAATGGACCAAGAGGGTCAAGGCGAACGGCTCGGAGACCTTCATCGAGGTCCCTGAGATGGCGAAGGACGTGGTCTTCGTGAGGATATTGACCGGCGGGAGGGAGACGATCAAAGCGGATAAAATCAAGGCGCTGGACAACTATA
>MFRS01000022.1:0-131 GCA_001784635.1 Candidatus Micrarchaeota archaeon RBG_16_49_10 | reverse complement strand
GAGTACATTGACGGCAACGGGAACGGCCTGGTGGATGGGCTCAGATGGAAAGTCCCGCACCTCAGCAACCAGACCTACGAGATTTCCATAACCGTCCTCAACCCCTACACATACCTGAGGGACGGGGACAC
>MFRS01000021.1 GCA_001784635.1 Candidatus Micrarchaeota archaeon RBG_16_49_10 | reverse complement strand
GGCTGCCAAAATAGTGCGGATGTAAAAACTGGGTATAGTGGTTGTAGTGGACAATGTTGTGCGGCAACCGCCACTTGTAAGACTACTGGCGGAGGAACTTCAGACTGCATAAGTCAAGGTTTTAACTGTTGCAACCCAACTACCGAAACGTGCAGTGGAGTAGTTAAGAACGGCTTATCCTGTAGTGCAGGAGGACCCTGTTGTGATGGTTCATGCGACGTAAAAACTTTTACCTGCCCTGATTACACCAATGACGGTTGCCAAAAATGTATAGACACTGGGTGTTTATGGGTCCCAGCAGAAACTAGGTGCGTTACAAGAGATACTGATACTGACGAAAGGACAATTGGCCAGGGAGACTCCTGTTCTAGTACGGGAACCTGTACTTCTGGTACATGCTGCAACACACAGACTGGTTGGGTCTACGAACCTAGTGATAATCATAAATGTGGGGAAGATTATTTTGCCGATAATGAGGGTAAGTGTGGGCCAGATTTAAGTTGTACGGTAAAAAAACATGAATTAATATGTAATGGTCTATCCGCAAACAATTGTGTTCTAAAAGGGAATGAGATTTCTGGACAAACTCAAACATATTATTGCAAAGCTAATGAAGAATGCACTAAAAGTGGGTGTAGCCAAAATACAAGAAAATGTAGTCAGTGTGCAGTAAGTACTCCGTGTTGTGAAAATGGAATTATAATAACAGACGGCAGAGCCATTGATAAATTTAAATATGAAGTTGTCTGTAATTCAGATAATTTGTGTAATTCACGTTTTAATTATAAAACAAAACAACTTTTCTGCTCAGGAACTGCAAATGGTGAATATAAAGAAATTTCGGAGGATACAAATGATAAATGTTCTAATGCAATATGCCACAACGTTCCAGAAACCAGCCAAAAACCGAGCCTCAATCAATATTGCGAAACTTCAGGTGATTGCACTTCGGGAACACCAATGGTACTATCACCTCCAAAAGTTTCAGAATCGACCAACGTTACTATACAAAACTGCGAATACGGAATCCTGATAACAAAGATAAAATACAGCACCAATCCTCAGCAGGTCTCGGTGAAAGTCCTGAAAGGTTTTAATACCACATACACGACTCCCGTACTGACAGAACAGGGGACAATATTCGCACATAGCATCTGTCTCAAGCCAACAGTAGCTTCAGAGAAGGCATCCTTCCCAATAACAAGCTAAAGGCCTTCGATACATAAAATGACCTTTTCAATGTCATAACAAGGTAAAGGTATTAGAAATAAATAAATTACTGTTCATGTTAGCTATATGACACCACGGTCTATGTCTAAACCATATCCTGGGTATTCTAACCCTGAAATCCTTTATTCAGGGAGACCAATATTATGTAAGTATAGTGTTATTGCCGGGCAGGAGGGACAAACCCTAAAATGGAAGGCTGAAATAGATGAAATAATAGGTTTTTTGAAAGAAGGAAAACTAGATGCCTTGAGGAATTCTTTACCTGAAAATAGAAGATTATATGCTGATTTGTTGTATAATTTTTTTAATTCCAAAGAAGAGGGGGAAGATTTAATTTTAAGGGTTCTGGGCTTTTTTTTCTTCAAAAATAGGCCCCCTTATTTAGGAAAAATGAGGGGAACGATAAAACTATTACTTGGTGGCCGGTATAGGCTAGATTCCATCTTTGATGCTAATGGGAATCCTACTTGTGTTGATAGTTCCTGTTTGTTTCTTAAGCTTGCTTCTGAGTATGGTATAAGTGGTAAAATAAAGTCGACAAGCAAACGACTATACCCCCCTAGGCATTATTACTTTATGGCTGATTATGGCCCTGTTTTGGATGTCATGATTAGGCCAAGTCTTAACAGATTGAGTTTTTTTGAAAATGAGGGTGTTTTTCTACAGAATTACATGAGTCTAGGTAATGAAAAAAGTTAAGGGATATATTAACAAAAAAATAATAAAAAATATGCGTAAAGTTGTTTTATTAATATTTTTAATAACATTGCTACCAATTTCTTTTTCGGCTTGCACCGAAGGGGCCTGTAAGTATTATAGTTGCAACAGCAGAACTGTGTGCCAATCTAACCAGTGGGTCACAGAAACAGGGAGCACTTCTAGCCCTAAACCTTGCTGTCCTAGTCAAGCTTCCGGTAATGACAATATTTGTAACCATGAAAGTGTCTGCTCTTCTGGCTCTGCTTGGAGTATTTGTGGCTGTGGTGGAGGAGGATGTACGGCAGACTGCGGAACCCGTAAGTGTGGGCCAGCTCCAAATGGCTGTAATGGAGCCAATGCATGTGGCACTTGTACTACAGGGACTTGTCAGAATGGGCAGTGTTCTGGTGGGGGTGGGACTCAGCAAACATGCGGGGCTAGTGGCACTAACACCAAATGTTGCGCTAACGGCTGCCAAAATAGTGCGGATGTAAAAACTGGGTATAGTGGTTGTAGTGGACAATGTTGTGCGGCAACCGCCACTTGTAAGACTACTGGCGGAGGGGGTGGTGGTTGCGCCAGTAATGAATATACAGATTGTTATAATGGGGATTCATGGTGTTTCAGCTCTGCTGGAGTACCACAGAGACTTTTACAAGATTGTCAGGATAATAGCCAAAGATGTTCAGAAGTATCTGGAACTTGTATTAACTGCCAATCACACGCGTACAAAGAATGTTGGTATGGGAATTCATGGTGGTTCGATTCGTGTAAAAATCCCGAGGAAAAAATAGAAACTTGCACAGAAGGTTGTGAAAATAATGGTGAGTGTTGCCATCCTAGTGGTCAGTTAACCAAAAAATGTTATGTAGGGGAAGATGTTTATTGGGTTAACAGCTGTGGAACCTACGAAAGTGTTGCAGAAGACTGTCAATGGGGTTGTAGTACAGGTTCTGACAAGTGCTTTACTGAAAACCAGTGCGCTGGGACATACGAAGGTTGCAACGACGGCGATGTATGGCTATTTAACGGCTGTAGAAAATTAGTACAGAAAGTAAAAGACTGTGGAAGTGTTCCTTGTTATAACGGGAAATGTGATGACCCTTCTTCAACCACCCAAACACCGGTATGTGGCAATGGAAAAATAGATTCTGGTGAGATTTGTGATCCGAAAATAAACAATCGGTTTTGTTACGGATGTGCATTTAATTGTGTGGAAGGGAGTTTTGACAAACTTTATAAGTGTTCAGGATGTACAAAGTACGTGATTGACGAATTTAACTTTTGTAACGATGACTGTGGGGCAACAGACTCTGACTGTTTTGGTAAAAAACCTGGTGGAAAGTGCGGCCTTCTGAACGCTGGAACCTGTAATGATAAATGTGAATGTAAAATATTTTCTCCGATGGTGTCTTCGCCTCCAAAAGTTTCCGAATCATCTAACATAACAATCCAAAATTGTGGATACGGAATCTTGATAACAAGAATAAAATACGAAACGCAACCTCAACAAATTTCAGTTAAGGTGATGAAAGAGTATAATGTCACTTATACAACACCTACTCTTGCTGAAGAAGGAAATATACTTGTTCATAGCATATGCCTAAAGCCGATTGTGGCTTCAGATAAGACATCCTTCCCGATACTGCCGGCAAGCTAAACCAAGGCCTTTATCTCCTTCTTGCTTACAATCGCCTTTATCATCTCGTTCCCAATTTCCGAGGACTTGCTGACCTTTATCTCGCCCTTCTTTCCGACCGTAGCGGCGAACAGGAACTTGTCGCCAGTATGAACGCTCACGTTCTTCCCGAGCATCCTCTTGTCGAAGATTAGATGCAAAGAATTCCCGCTCTCCTCCAGCGCAAACGTGACTTCCTTCCCTGTGCTTGGAATCTTCGGCTCGACGTCTATGTGTATCCCGAGCTCGTCCTGCAGCCTGTTCACGTTCATCCCCTCCTTGCCTATGAGCCTGGGTATGGCCTCGTTCTTCACCTTCACCTTCACCGAGCTGTCCGAGGCGAAGTCTATCTCCGCATGCCTATCGTACTTCATGATCTCCTGCCTCACCCTCTCCTCCGCCAACTGGTGCAGCCCGGACTTCTTCTTCTCAGCTTTGGCGTCGACGGGTATCACCACGTTCTCCTCGCCGTAGGTGTATATCTCGTAGACCAGCTTCCCGTCCTCGAAGTTCCTTATCTCGACCAATGGTCTAGCAAGGTCCGGCTCGCTCATGCCCGTAGGAACGCGCACCGTGAAGGAAACCTCATACACATTCTTGATCTCCCCATCCTTGAGGAAAATGACCGTGTCTATCACATGGGGTATCATCCCCAGCTCTATCTTCCCTATGAACCTCTGTATCGCATTCACAGCCTCGGAAGCGTGGACCACCCCTATCATCCCCACACCTGCAAGCCTCATGTCGGCGAAAATCTTGAAGTCCTTCGCCTGCCTGATCTCGTCGAAGATGCTGTAGTCAGGCCTCACGAGCAGGAGTATGTCCGCCGTCTTCGCGAAATCCCCGTTCAACGGCCCGTACTGGGTTATCTCAGGGTCGACCTGCAGGTCCCTCGGCGACTCGAGAGTCTTTATTATCTTGTCTTGTTGTAGGTAGAAGTCAGCTATGGACGCGGCCAGCGTCGATTTCCCGGACCCCGGAGGCCCAGATATCAGTATCCCCTCGGCCTTGTCCTTCAATCTCTGCGTCAGCTTCTCGGAGAGCTTGTAATCCTTCAAGGTCAACCTCACGATTGGCCTCACGATGGTAATCTCCGACGCTTCGGAAAAAGGCGGCTGCGCGATCGCAATCCTGTTCAGCCCCATCTGTACTATGACAGCCCCGCCCTTGTCGGCGTCCAGGTAGAGGTTCTCCCTCCTGGCGGTCTCGATGATTTTCTGGATCATCTTCTCGACCTCGTCCTTCTGTAGGGGCTCCTTGGCTATCTTCAATAGCTTGAACTCGCCCGGCTTCCCCCTCTTCGCCATCGGAATGACGCCTTCCTTCAGGTGGATGCTCATCGTATCCTCGGTGAAGTACTTCTCGAAGCCAAGCTCCCTCGTCTCGACCTCCGGCGGTATGTACTCAGCACTGACACCCTCCGCCTCGCCCGTGAGGAACTGGACATAGTCGCCCGTTATCAAAGTAGCGTTCTCGTCCTTCGCGACGTCCCTTATGATGGCGTCAAGCCTCCCGCCCTTCGCAAGCTGTATCTCCTCGAAGGTTGGCCTCTCGCCCGTAAACCTTAGCTCAATCCCCTTCTGGGCGCAGATTTCCCTTATCGCTTTCAACTCTTCAAGCCCTATGTAGCCTGTCGCCCTTTTCTTGGCCGCCTGCGATTGCAGCTCGTCCAGGACGCACCTGGGGATTATAACCTCCTTCAATCCCTCAACCTCGCCCTTCCTGAGCATGTCGGTTATCTTGCCCTCGATGATGACAGAAGTATCAGGAACAATCTTCTCATATCTCATTAAAAATCATCCTCCAATTGTCTATAACAATCAAATATTTTGTTTTTTCTTAAATAAAAAAGCTAGGATTAGCCCTTATTCAATATCCCATATACGGGAAGCATGTTTTTAAGCTTTTCGGCAAGCTCAACTATTTATATCTGATATTATATTAGATATATAATCAGATAATATATTAGATAAAGTAAAATCATATGCGATAGTCGATATGAGCTGATGTGTGATTTTATGAACGAAAAAGAGCTTGAAAGGGATTTGAAGGTCCTTAAATGCCCCTGCGGTGGGTTAATGAAACAAACGAAAGTGAAGCTTTATGGGTTTCAAGTGAGGGCCTGGAAGTGCGACAAATGTAAGGAGATAACCGTAGATACAATTGAAAGCGATAGGGCGAGGGTACTGAATAAGCTGAGAGAAAAACCTTTGGTATTGAAAGCCGGGGAGATGACAGACTCGACCTACATAAGGTTTCCCAAGGAATACTCAATGTTGGTTCCGCTAGGCTCCAAAGTCGAAATAACGCCAAAAGGCGAGAAAGAGTTTATTTTGAAGATAAAAAGTTAAAATTTGCGGTTTTCTTCTCAACAAAATCATAGATTACTTTACCAATTTCGAACGTTTCTTTCTGCAAAAGCAACCTTTTTAAGTTTAACCCTTCAAAAATCAATTGTGAGTACTATGGCGGAACGACAATGCCCCGAATGCGGAGGGAAGAAGTTCAAGATAGACCAGGAAGGCTACATCTGCATGGAGTGCGGGCTTGTGATATCGGAAAGCTACTACTTCGAGAAGATTGCCCTCAAGTGAGGAATTTGCCCAGGCCGGGCTTGAGCTCCTCAGTGTTTATCACGACTATCCCCTGGTTCAGCTTCAGGCCGACGTTGAAGACCGGGATGCTGTCCACCCATGCCATCCTCTTGCCACTATGAACGTGCCCTGTCACTACGATGTTGGGCTTCCCCTCTATCAGTATGTCCTCGAGCTTGTTGGTCCCGAGGTACTGGAAGTTTGTCGAGTCCTCGTCCCTCATCACCTTGTATGTCGGGGGGTAGTGAATCAGGAGGATTTTGAAGTCGGCCTTTGTGGAAGCCAGAAAATCGCTTATCAGCGCTATCCTCTCCCTGTAGACGTTCTCTATGTCCGGAAAGTTCGACCTCTGCCACGGGGTGGGGCGGTCCAGGCTGCCCTGTGTGCCTAGGATGCTTACATTTTTCTCCTTTATCTTTGCCTCAAATATCTCGTCCTCTAGGAAGGCGAAGTTCTTGAACTCCTTGACTATCTCGTCCCTCTGGGTGACGTACTCGTTGTTCCCGAAGCAGCAGACTATCGGGCAGGAAATCCTCCCAAAGAGTGCATTCGATATCTTCTTCATCTCGCCCACCTGCCCCTTGTGGATTAGGTCGCCGGCTATCAAAAATAAATCCGGCTCAACCTTGAGGTTGTCCAAGCTACGAACGAACGTCCTGAAGCCCAGCGGGGCATGGATGTCGGCTGTGGCCGCAATTATCATAATCAGTATTTCTTGCCGCAGGAGTAAATCGTTACCCTTAAAAAGGTTTGATTGGACCAGGAGGGATTTGAACCCTCAGCCTCCTACAATTTCGGAAACCATGCGAAGCAGGCGATCTACCGAGTTGATCTACTGGCCCGTGCTATCTGAATTATTTATTGGAGAAACTAAATAATGTTGCTATGCCCGACATCTGTGTCCATTGTGGCAAGTTCGCTACCGTGTACAACGCAGAAGACCAGCCCACCTGCATACGCTGCCGTGAGAAGAGCCCAAAAAGGTATTCCTGTAGGCTCTGCAAGGAGCCCATGGCGGCCAGGAAGGGGAAGTATGGGTCTTTCTGGGGTTGCTCCGCTTTCCCGATGTGCAACAACACCGTGTCGCTGAAAGCCGCATTTATGAAGGAAAAAAACATTAAATAATTGACAACTGAATAATTTTGCATGGGCTGGTAGCTTAGTCTGGCTGGAGCACAAATTTTATGCTTAGTCGGCTGATAACCGAGCGGCCGCCGGTTCAAATCCGGCCCAGCCCATTCTTCCTAAAATAAATGTGGTTTTTCTAAGTTGCAAAGGCTATTTAACTGTTATTTGTCAGTTAAAATTATGAATCAAACAGTATCTGTATTACCTACATATGAAGAAATATTAAAATTTTTGTGTCAAAGGAAGGACTACAAATTATTAAGGGCCAGAGCGATTAGTGATTGTTATGATTCATCTTTGTGTGCGAGACTAGGAATAAATTTTTTAGGCATAACAGAAGGGAACATCATTGAAATCATGTATAGGATAGCCACCAACCAAATGCCTTAGCCTTTTGTAGTCAGTTAAGGCCTCTCCCCTTTGCGTTCCTGTAAACTATTTAAGCCTGAATTTTCAACAATTTCAAAGACATACGGAGGTTTTGAACATGGCAGAAGTTGAATATGAGACATTGAAGGCTGAGGAAATAGATTTCGGCAACAACAATTTCATAGAGGTTGCGAGGAAGAAAGCGATTTCCGAGAAAGGCGAGAACGAGTTCGTATCCATCTCAAGGGGCTTCAAGTTTCCGGATGGCACGAAGAGGTACGTGAAATCCTTCACAGTCCCTCAGGAAATAGTCGAGAAAGTGGCAGAGCAACTGAAAAAGATGAAAGCGTAAGGCTAGATTTCCATCCAGTTGTCAATCTCTTCTTCGGATTCTTTTTTTGAGTTAGGAGATTTTTTTTCTTTTTTACCTTCGTCCATTGTACTCTCCAGTACCCTTTCCATTATCTCCTTCTTGATGTCCTTGCCGGTGGATTTGGGCGCTGGCTTCTCGGTCCCCTCCTCCTTGGAGAGCACCCTGTCGGCCTCGTCCTCTATCTCGTCCAGGATGTCCATGTCCCTTTTCCTTTCCTCCCTCTTCTCGGCAGGCTTCTTCTGCCTCTGGATTAGCGGCTTGGCCGGCTCCTCGTCGTCATCTTCCTCTATGGCCTCTTTCACCGGTCTTTTAGGCCTCTCCTCGTCATCGATTGTCTGAGGCCTCTTTGCCGGCATCCCAAGCTTGGACTCTATGGAATCGAGCCTCTTGAAGATTAGGTTGACCTTCTCCTTCATCCACTGGCTCTCCTCGGCGGACTTGAGGACGCCCATCTGCAGGAGTATGCCCAGGACGCTTATGTTGGTCTTCTCCCCGGTCTTCTTGTCGACGGCGACATGAATCTTCTTCACGTTGTCGAACTCCACATCGAACTTCTCGGTGTCAATCTCGTAGCGCACAGGTATTTCCATGACAGAAAATATTGTATTTCAGAGATAAATTTATTCGATTGGCTGTTTTAGGGCATGAAGTGAGGTCTTACACCCTGTCTGCGAAATAAAGCATGTTTTCCGGTGCCATGAGAATACTCGCGCTTAAATACCGGAAAGCTTACGAAGTAACTCACCGTCTGATAGGGCTGTTGTGACAACTAATGTTGTATTAGGGAACTTGCGAAGGTTGCGTAATTTTTCTAAGCAATCACCATCAAAATTAAAGTAATATGGAATAACACTACCCATTAAATGTTTTATCCTTTCAAAATCATCGGCTAATTCAGGTCCTAAAGATACATCCCTACCTGGTTCGACTTCGCCCTTGTATCGAAAGATACTGTATATTGAATTTAAAATGGTTTCTCGGGATTCTTTTAAAGACACTGCGTATTTCATTGATGAATTTTTAAATTCCTTAACTTAAATTCTCTCTTTTATTGCTATCGGATGTTAAATTCAGCCCCAGAACTTCTTCGTCCTGATGAACTGCCTCTCCGCCTCGAGAAGGCTCTTCATGAAGTCCTCCCTGGTAGCATACATCCTCGCCAGAAGCCTCCTCGCGGCCCTTGGCCCCACTCCCCTCACAGCCAATGCCTCCACAGCCTTCCTCCCATAGACGATTATCAGGTCCGATGTATCGTTTATCCTGTCGAGCCTCTCCACCTCCTCGCCGGTTAGCTCAATCTTTTTGAGGTTTTTCCTCACTATCTTCTCCGTCTCCATGTCGCTGTCCCTTGTCATCCCGATAAGCTTCGCCCTGCACTTCGGGCACCTGATCTCCTCGGACAAATCCTTCACCATCTCCATCTGCGACCACTCGCCGCAGTTCAGGCATAGCAGCCTCACCTTCTTCGCCAAAAGCCTCCTCTCGAATATCTCCAGGATGTTCAGGTCCGGGTCCTCGGGACCTATGAGCTCGCTCCTCTCCTTGATGCCCAACTTCCCAATAGGCGACATGCCCTTCCTGAGGACCACCTCCAGCCTGCCCGACTGTATCCTCTTAAGGAAGTCCACCGCCCTGTCTATGTCCAGCTTGTCGACCTTTATTTCCCTCAGCGTCTCCTTCCAGACCGGCGTCCCGGAGTAGAGGTCTATTATCTTGCTTATCCTTATCCTGGAGAAGTCGGCCCCCCTGCTTATAATCCCGAACCTCTTCGCCACGTGGATGAACTTCCACTGGAACAGCTTGGAGTTCGAAAGATTGATTTCGATGTAGTCCTCCACCATCCCCGGCACCGTCTTGAAGAGCACGTCCCTTATCAGATCTGCGTTGAGCACCTGCATGCCTATTATGATCCTGTAGGGGTCTGTCCTCAGGGAGACGGAACCCACTTTAGGCGCCAGGGCTGTCGATATGAAGCGCCCCAAGGTCTCGTTGGCGTTGCTCCCGAGGCATGTGTGGATGACGATACTGTCCGCCTGCGACTCTATAAGAACCCTCGTGTCCGATGGTATTGCAGAATCTTTCACCTGCTTTTTGACGATGTCGTACATCTTCTCCGCCGAAGCCTCATCCACGGGGTACTTGCCCATTATCTCCTTGATTGCCTTCTCTTTGGGGTGTTTTTGGATCAGCTTTGCGATGTCCTCCCTCAGCCTCCCGACCTCCTGTGCGACTTCGAAGGGGACCGGCATAAGGTCTCCCTCCCATCCTGGGATTGCCGCCTCCGCGACCCCCACGGGCTCGACATAAATCTTCCCCGTCTCGACGGATATTATTTTCCAGGTGTCCCCCTTGATGACGAAGACTGTTCCAGGATTCCCGCTCATTGCCACGAACTCCTCGTCGAGGGACCCCACTTTCTCGTTGGTGATCATGTTTATCACGGTGTAGCTCTTGGTGTCCGGGATGGTGCTTAGGTTGTCGAAGTAAAAGAGCCTGCCATTCCTGGAGAACTTGAGGCTGCCCTCGTTGACGAAGAGGTACCTTGTGCTGTTTAGCTGCTGCACCACCTCCAGGACCTGCTCCTTCTTGATGTCCCTGTAGGGGTAGGCCCTCCTTATGGTGGAGTATATCTCGTCCAGATCTGCGTTCTTCTCCATCAGTATCCCTATTATCTGACCGGCCATCACATCCAAGGCGTTCTCATGCGACTTTATCGGCTCCAGCTCCCCCTTGAGGGATTTCCTAGCTATCACAGCGGACTCGAAGATGTCGTCGATGTCCGAAGCGATTATGACTCCTTTAGAAACCCTGCCTATCGAGTGGCCTGCCCTCCCGACCCTCTGGATGAGCTTGGAGACCTGCCTCGGTGACTGGTACTGCAGTATGAAGTCTATCGACCCTATGTCTATCCCCAGCTCCAGGCTTGACGTGCATACTATGGCCTTGTACTCCTGGTTCTTGAACTTCTCCTCCGTCTCCACCCTCACGTTCTTGCTGAGGCTGCTGTGGTGGTTCGCTATCGGCGTCTGCGGGTAGACCTGTCTCAGCCTGGATGTGAGTATCTCGGCGAAGTCGCGCGTGTTGCTGAAGACAAGGGTTGAAGTGTTCGCCTTTATCAGCTCGTGGGTCGTCCTCAATCTGGCGGAGACTTCAAGGGGTGTGAAGATCTTCTCGGAGATTTCATGGTCCTCCTTAGTGATTTTAGGGGATATCACCCTTATGTCCATCGCCTTCTCGTCGAAGGCGTCAATTATCCTCATCTTCCTCCCGCCGGAGATGAAGTTGGCTATGTATTCAGGGGAGCCTATCGTAGCGGAAAGCGATATGAGCTGGAAGTCACCGGAAAGGTTCCTCAGCCTCTCCAATCCTATCGAAAGCTGCGTCCCCCTCTTGGACTCCACCATGCTGTGCACCTCATCGACTATGACCCTCTTCACGTTCCTCAGGTGCTCCTTCAGCTTCTTCCCGGTCATTATCGCCTGTAGTGTTTCCGGCGTCACTATCAGCATGTCGTCGGGGAAGTCCGCCTGCTTCTTCCTCTCGTATTGTGTGGTGTCGCCGTGCCTGACGGATATCTCCATCCCTATCTCCCTGCCCCACCATATCATCCCCTCGAAGAGGTTCCTGTTGAGGCTCTTAAGCGGAGTGATGTAGAGGATGCTTATCGGTTTCGGCTTCTCCTTCACCCAGAGGTCGAATATCGGCAGCATGGTGGCCAGAGTTTTTCCGGAGCCTGTCGGTGATATGAGGAGTATGTTTTCGCCTTTGAGTATGGGCGCTATCGACTTTTCCTGAATTATTGACGGCTTCTTGAGATTGCTTTTGGACAGGACTTCTCTAAGGTCCTTGCTGAGGCTAGAAAAAATGTCCTCGTTCCCCATCTTCACCTTTTGGGCAGGAGCTGTCATAGAATTACCTTTAAGCAAAACAGAATATATAGCACTGTAGTAGGTGCCATAAACGAAAAGACAAGACTAGTATTTGTGGAGTGGATATTTATAATAGACACGGGCGAGTGACTTATCGCTGATGGAGATACAACTTGAAGGGTCAGCAAGTCATCGGAGATAGAAGACGAGGATCCTGGTTTAGCCTGCCGGCAGTATCGGGAAGGATGTCTTCTCTGAAGAAACGGTAGGCTTGAGGCAGATGCTGTGGAGCAGTATGTCCCCTTCATCTACTAAAAAAGGTGTTGTATAAGTGACATTATACCCTTTCATCACCTTAACTGAAATTTGTTGAGGTTGGTTGTCGTATTTTATTTTTGTTATCAAAATAGCATATTCGCAGTTTTGAATTGTTATGTTTGTGGATTCTAAAACTTTTGGGGGTGAAGACAACATTGGAGAAAAGACTCGGCATTCACAGTCATTACTGCAAGTCCCAACCCTCAGAGGGAAACCGCATTTCATACCAGGCTTCAAGCTCAAACACTCGTGGTCCGTTGCCCCACAATTTTCGTTACAAGCCCAATCCTGAATTTCATATTTTTTACAATCCACACACTTATACACCTTATTGAAACTCCCCTGGACACAATTGACTACACAGCCAACACAGTACCCATCTTTGGCTGTATCGCAAACCTCTCCAGGATCCACTACCATATTACCACAGGATGAGGGTGGAGGAGGATCACATTTTCCATTGAAACAACCATAATCACAGTCTTCCAACTTTTGTAAAAAATTTCTGCACCCATCAATCAACCAGACGTTATTATCATATGGGTTACAATCTTTGTTCGTTCCAGCGCACTGGCTTTCAGTAAAACAGTACGTTTGCCCATCACTACAACCCAATTGGCAGTCCTCTGCGATATCTCCTGGCAAATCACAACTGTTAAACCAATAAATATCATCTCTTTGACATTTCTTGTATATTTTCTCATTGGGGTTACAACACTCCCCCGTCTTTTCGTCACATCCTTTTCCAGTACAATCGTCATAAACTTCATTAGGATTATTGCATGTATCGAACCACGTAGACCTTCCATAGCTACATTTTTTATATGCATGGGGTTGGCAATTAGTGCATCCGGTTGTTATAAACTTACAGGAAGATGAGCAGGATAGTGTTCCACCATTATAACCAAGAGTTTTGCATGTCTTGCCGTTGAGGTTGGTCTTGTCGCACTGTTCACCGGAGTCGATATTACCATTCCCACAATTATTTGATGGGGGGGGACTCGTAGTTGTTGATGAACTCAGACACTGCCCGTTTTGGCAACCTGCAGTGCCGCAATCCTGAATCAGCTCTTGCCTATGGTCACAGTTGTCATACCAATAAAGACCGCTACCATAACAACCTTTGCTGTAGTGGTTTATGCAAGAAACGCACACCCCGTTTTGACAATGTTTCCCTGACGTGCAGGTTCCACAACTCCCTTGGCAACCATCTGGTCCGCATTGCTTTCCTGCACAGTTCGGCGTGCAGGTTGGACTTACACACTGCCCATTTTGGCAACCTGAAGAGCCGCAATCCTGAATCAGCTCTTGCCTATGGTCACAGTTGTCATACCAATAAGCGTCCCCGCCATAGCAATTTTTGCTGTAGTGGTTTATGCAAGCAACGCACATTCCATTTTGGCAATGTTTCCCTAAAGCGCAGGTTCCGCAACTCCCAAAACAACCATCCGACCCACATTGTTTCCCTGAGCAACTCGGCGTGCAACACTGTTTATATTGACAGACTCCATTCCCGCAATCTTGGGCCAACTCTTGCCTGTTTCGGCAGCTGTCATACCAATAAAGGTCCCCGTTATAGCAATCTTTATCGAAATGACTCGTGCAAGTACCAGCAGTGACATTGTCTAAAAGAAGGATAAAGAATGCTAAAAATATGAAAAAGACCACTTTACGCATACCTATTATTATTTTTTTCGGTAATATAATTGTTTGTGTGTTGCCGTGAAGTAAGCCGAAAGAAATTTCAAAAAAAGCTGAATACCCCCTTCTGCACAAGGAACACGAAAAAAAGCACCCGGAAGAATGTTATCGAAAAGCCCGTGTAGACGCCTATCAACATGAACGCCCCGATGGCTGCGTCAATCAGGCTCACCGCATTCAGGCCGAATATGTTGAACAGCAGGCCCTTTATCAACAGGTAGAATCCGAACGCCATTAACACCTTCTCCGGCATGAACCTCGATGTCAGCAAAACCAAGGAAGCCAGTATGTCCACCAGGCCGAGCAGCTTAACTATCATGGAAACCATTCCTCAAAGACATTGAATTGAGCAGCACCGAGAGCCCGCTCGATATGCTTGCGGCTGAAGCGATTAACGGGTCCACCCAATAACCCGCAACCAAAAACAAGCCCCCACCAACAACAATTACGGCAACAGAATTATATAGGTATGTCCAGAAGAAGTTCTGCCTTATTTTTTTTTCGGCCTCCTCGCTCAGTAGGAAGAGATGCTTTATCAGACTTATGTCGTTCTTTAGCAGGACCACATCGGCGGTCTCCGAGGCCAGGTCGTTGTCCGTGTCTATGGATATGCCTACGTCTGCCATGGCTAGCGCAGGCGCGTCATTTATCCCGTCGCCCACCATCACAATCCTCGACCTCTTCTGGTAGCCCTCCACTATCTTAAGTTTTTTTTCTGGGCTCAGGCCCCAGTGGAATTTCCGGATGCTCAGGCTCTCCGATGTCGCCCTCGCAATCTTTTCCGTGTCGCCGGTGAGCATCACCACATCCTTGTTTTTGGACTTCAGGAAATCCATAAGGTCCCTCGACCCTTTTCTCTCCTCGTCCATTATCTCTATCGCTCCCTCCAGCCTGCCATCGACGGCCACAAAGATGTTTCCATTTATGCCGTTAGTCCTAGGGGATTTGATTTGATTTTTCTGCATGAATTCTCGCGTGCCGACATAGATTTCCTTATTCACGATTTTGCAAAACACTCCGGAGCCGTGCTGCTCACTGAACCTTTTCGTCTGCCTGAGTTTCAGCCTCCTCCTTCCAGCTTCCTCCACAAGCGTTTTCCCTATGCCACTTGGGGAACTTTTTTCCGCGCTGGCTGCCATGGCTATCACCTCGTTCTCTGAAAGGCTGCCGAAGGTCCTTACCCTGATTATCTTGGGCGTGCCGAAGGTCAGCGTGCCGGTCTTGTCGAAGATGTATGTGCTTATCCTGCTGAAGTCCTCAAGTGTCTGGCCCCTCTTCATTATTATCCCTTTTTTGGAGGCGTTGGTCACCGAGAAGATGAGGGTCAGCGGGGTTGCGAGCACAAGGGAGGCGTTCGAAGACACGACAAGGACTGATATGCTGTTCCTGAGGGATATGTAGAGAGTCTGCGGAAACAAGTAACGCCAGAACAGGAAACAAAGAAATGATGAAACTATCACTCCCGTGACGAGCTTCCTGTAGGTTTTCTCTATCCGGAAGGTTGTGTTGGTCTTCGCTTTTTGCGCCTCCCTGACCAACCCCAAAATCTGGCTCAGGTATGTGCCCTCCCCAACCTTCTCAACTGACATCTTCACCGAGCCGTTCGTCAGGATTGTCCCAGCTATCAGCCTGTCACCCATTCTTTTCTCGACATCCGCGCTCTCCCCTGTTATCATCCTCTCGTTGACCGAGCAAAAGCCGGAGAGTATCTTGCCGTCTGCCGGAACCTTCTTCCCCGGATTCAGGATGATCCTGTCGCCCACATTGATTTCGCCTATTCCAATTTCGACCTGTTTCCCCCTTTTTATGACGATGACCTTTTTAGGGAGCATCTCGAAAAGGTCTGAGAAGCTTTCCTCAGCCCTCTCCATCGCCTTCCTTTCAACCAGCTTGGAGACGAGGTACATGTTGCAAAGCAGCATTGAGACCTCGAAGTACGGCCTTTCGTTGACTGAGGTCGCGTAGACGCTGAAGAGGAGGGTGGCGGAAATGCTGAGGAGGAAGAGAAAGTCTATGTCGTACTTTGTGACGTTCCTTGCCAGACGCGGTAAGAGCAGCAGAAAGACCGAGGCGGAAATCGCTGGTATCAGGAAACTCCCGGGGTTAATGAAGTAAACGAGGGCGAAAATAGAATCGAGAAATATTAGGAGTAAAAATGCCTTTTTCGTTTTTTCCATGCATATAAATTAAAGTTCACGGATAAATTTTCCCAGTAGTGAACTCACCGGGCCTGCCATAGACAAAAACCTGCTTGTAGCTGCGGTTCCTCCCTACGGCCCTCCCTCTGACAACATCGTCCACCAGCACTTCCCCTTCCCATCCCTTCCACCTTTCGTTTTGGGAAATCATCACATCCTTCACTAGGGCGCTCATCTCTGAGGTTCTATCCCTTATTACCGCCATCGGCAACTGCTCCATCCCTGCAGCCTTCGTTCCCGGCCTGCTGCCGAACGCAGAAATGTTCACTACGTCAGGCCGCACTTTTTTCACCAGACCCATGCTCTTCTTGAAGTCCGATGCAGTCTCACCGGGGAAGCCGACTATCATGTCAGTGGAAAGGATGAACGAAGGGAACTCCCTCCTGAACTTCCCGACTATATCTTTGAAATCATCGACCTTGTAGTTCCTTTCCATCAAGCGCAATATCCTGTCTGATCCTGACTGCACGGGGAGGTGGAGGAACTTGAATATCCTGTCCAACCTGTATGAGGAAATCAGCTGGTCGATGAAATCCCTGACGTGCGTCGGGTTCATCATCCCCACCCTGACGAGAAACTTGCCGTCTATCCCGGATATGCCATCAAGAAGCTGCGGCAGACTGAGCCCGATGTCCAAGCCATAGCAACCCATGTCCTGCGAAGTCAGCCAAAATTCCTTGCACCCCTCACTAAGGCCTTTCTCCATCGACCTGTAAATGAGCTTTGGCGGATAGCTTTTGAGAGTCCCCCTTGCGAGCCTCGTCTGGCAGAAACTGCAGCTGCCCATGCATCCAGAGGCGACCTGTATTATGTCTATTACGCTGTTCTTGCGCATCTTGGGGAGTTCGACCTTTGCTTTCTTCCCATATTCCAGCAACACCACCCTCTCTCCTACGAGAGTTTTCTCAACCACAGCGCCAATATTCTCAACGGAGTTAGAGCCTACGAGAGATGCGTTTGGGTTTATCCTTTCAACGATTTTTTTCTCGGTGTCGGACATGCAGCCGGCGACGATGAGCGGCCTCTTGGACTTTGAAAGCTCCCTTATGCGGAACTTCATCCTGTTCTCCGTCGGTGTCTTGACTATGCACGTGTTTATTATGTTCAAGTCCGATTCTGAAGGGGAATCGACTATCGAGTAGTCCCTAGAGAGGATGCCCTTCATTATCTCGGAGTCGGAGTGGTTGGTGGAGCAACCGTAGGTCTCGATGAAAACCCTAGCCTTTGACATCACTAATCTTTTCTTCTATAATTTGAAGAACCTTTGCAGGGTTGGAGATCCCCTTCATGACAATCCCCGAGGCGTCGGCCATCTGGCCTATGTAGATGGAGCCGTAGCCGAAAATCCTGCCGAAGATGCCCTGTCTCATCTCTATTTTTGAGGCGACCCTCCACGGGATTATCTGCACCCTTTTGGCGAAAACCCCCCTTGCCTCGGTGACCTTCTCATCGTCCAGCGTGTACCTGTAGAGTACCATGGAGTACTCGGGCTCGAGGAAGAAGTACAAAGCCAGGGCCATCAAGAGGAAGAATATTATGTTCGGCACGCCGAGGGACATGTCCAATAGAAGGAGGAGGAACATTATCGACATTGCGATGAAGTAGTTGCCGATGAACGCCTTCCTGGAGACTTTGTATGTCTTGGTGTGCATGTGGTATATTTGTTTTAGATTAAATTAACCTTTTTTTGAAGAACCTTGTTACTTTGATAAAACGCCAGGGGTGCGATTCGAACGCACAAGCCCAAAGGGCGGTAGGTTTCTCTGGGCGTCAATGCGCCGACACATCTCTCGAGCCTACTGCATTACCGGATTCTGCCACCCTGGCCCACTAATACCAAATAAGATTTATATGAACTTAACTAATTATTTGAATATGGTCCTCGAGAGTATTTTGGTCAAAAAAAGCACCAGCCCCTTCCTCATCTTCCTCGTGAGCGCGATAATCTCGCTCGTGTCCATATTCATATCCTACACGGTCTTCAAGGAGTCCACGGGCCTCTTCACGGTAGTCATAATATCCCTGACGATGGTGCCCTTCATAAACCGCGTCCTGAGGAAGGAAGAGATTGAGACGGAGCAGGTCGGGGAGAGCCAGGGCCTGATGGAAAGGCACTGGGATGTAGTCGAGGTGTTCATAGCGATCTTCCTCGGCATGACGTTCGCCCTCTCGACTGTCTTCATCATGCTGCCGGACGACACGGTCCAGGCCATTTTCAACGAGCAGATAAGGGAGGTCAAGATAATACAGGGGAACTTCAGCTTCGGGAACAAGTTCTTCGACATACTGGTGAACAACGTGGGCGTGCTGATGCTGTCATTCCTCTTCTCCTTCCTGATAGGGACAGGGGCAATCCTCATACTTGCCTGGAACGCGTCGGTGCTCTCGACGGCGATAGGGATAATAGCGAAATCGCTGGGAGGAATCGAGGGCGTGCCCATAGCTGTGCTGACATTCCTTCCACACGGGACCTTCGAGCTGATAGCCTACTTCGTCGGGGCGATTGCGGGAGGGCTGATATCGGCCTCGTTGATGAACAAGAAGTCAAGGAAGTTCGTGTACATCCTGAAGGACTCAATCACCCTAATAATGGTTTCTTTCCTGCTGCTGGTGGTCGGGGCGTTCATAGAGACGATAATCATGGCTGCCTGAAGCGGTTGTGCAAGGCTTAAATATTTAGTTTATGGACTATTTTCTGATGAGGGAGCTCATTTCGGAATTGTTTGAAAATCCCAGAGAATTCTTGAGAAAGCTAAGGGTAAAGCCAAATGTAGCGAAGATAGAGGTAAAGAGTTATATAGGCCAAGAAACCACAAGATACGTTGAAAAAAGGTTAAAGGAAGCGGAAGATGATGGTGACATCAAGGCTGTTCTCCTGGTTATAGACTCTCCCGGTGGAAGCTCATATCATTCCTTTAGGCTGTCCCATAGATTGAGAAAGTCCAAGAAGCCTGTTTATGCGTTAATAGAAAACTTCGGGGCCTCTGGGGCTTATCAAGTCGCATGCGCATCTGAGAAGATAATCGCAGGGGAAGAGAGCATAGTTGGTAGTATAGGGGTAGTTGGAGCGAGCCTCTTGAATTACAAGGGCCTCCTGGAGAAGTTGGGGATAAAGTACATATTGGTGAAGGCCGGCAAACACAAGTGGGGGCTAAACCAATACGGGGAAATAGACGAGGAGGTTTTGAGTAACAGGCAAAAAATGGTTGACAGCGATTATGAAAGGTTTGTCGGAGACGTTGCCGAATACAGGGGATTGGAGAGGGACGTTGTCGAAGGTTATGGTGACATTTATAATGCCCAAGATGTCCTGGGGACTCTCGTTGACAAGATTGGATATGAGGACGAGGCCTTGGATGCGATAAAAGAAGGTTTGAAGCTTGAAAAGGTTAAAGTAAAGTCTCCCCGCTCCATCAAAAACCTGTTCGGCCTTTCGCTGTTTTATGCCGGAACCAAGGATGAAATCAACGGCTTTTTCTCGCAGTCCAGCCAAGCCGTATACAGAGCCTAAGTTATTCCTTTACCTTCCCTTCAGCCACGCCGACTATGTGCCTTGTCTTGTCTACCACATCAGGGTTGACTGAGACGCTGGTTATCCCCCAGCCGACAAGCTTCTTAGTGAGCTCAGGGTAGACGCTCGGCGCCTGGCCGCAGATCGAGCTGGTGATGCCATGCTCCTTACAGGATTTGACCACCCTCTCTATGGCCCAAATGACGGCAGGGTCCAGCTCGCTGAACCACCTCTCCCCAAGCAGTGAAGAGTCCCTGTCAACGCCCAAAATCAGCTGCGTGAGGTCGTTGCTGCCTATCGAGACGCCGTCTATGCCCTCCTTTATAAACTCCTCAATTAGTATGGCTGTGGATGGGACTTCCACCATAATCCAAAACTTGAACTTCTTGTCCTGCTTTAGCCCTATCTTCTCCAGCGACTTCCTTATCTCCCTTATCTCCCAGGTGGTCCTGACGAAGGGTATCATCAGCCAGAGGTTGTCATATTTTTCCCTGACCTTCCTCATCGCCTTCAGCTCGAGCTCGAAGACCTCAGGCTCGGTTATATACCTTGAAGCCCCCCTCCAGCCAATCATGGGGTTGCTCTCTTCCATCTCGAACTTAGCGCCGCCCTTCAGCCCCCTGTACTCGTTGGTCTTGAAGTCCAAAGCCCTGTATACAACAGGTCTCGGGTAGAATGTCTTAGCGACCTTCTCCATTCCAGCAGCGAAGACCTTTATGAACTCCTTCTCACCGCCCTTCTCCAAGAGCAGCTTAGGATGAACGCCCAGTTCCGCAGCCATGAATTCGGCTCTGAACAAGCCTATGCCGTCACACTTTGCATCCTTGTACTTGGCGGCGAGGTCAGGCTGGCCTAGGTTCATGTAAACCTTAGTGTCTGTCTTTGTGTACTTGTACTCCTTCTTCTCGACCTTTATGTCCACGCGGCCGTCGTAGACGGTGCCGTTCCTGCCGTCGACCGTGATTATCTGATCGTCCTTGAGCATCTCAGTAGCATCATGGGTGCCGACCACGCAGACAGTGCCCAACTCCCTGGAGACTATCGCGGCATGGGAAGTTATACCTCCCTCGTCAGTCACTATGGCCGCCGCCCTCTTCATCGCCGGCACATAGTCCGGGTCGGTCATCTTGGTGACTAGGATATCGCCCTCCTTGATTTTCTCAAGGTGGGTCGGGTTTTTGACAATCTTGACAGGGCCAGACGCGACCCCAGGGGAAGCTGCAAGGCCCTTCAGTAAGACCTTGTATGAGTTAAGCGTCTCATCGCCCTTTTCCTTCTCGTAAACGACAGTAACAGCCCTTGTCTGGACCAGATAGACCTTTCCGCCCTCTATCGCCCATTCGAAGTCCTGGGGGTGCCTGTAGTGCTTTTCAAGCTTCAGGGCCAGCTCAAAGAGCTGTTTGAGCTCATCGTCACTCACCGCAGGTATCTTCTGCTTTTTTGGCGGCACCATGACCTTCTTCAACCCGCCCTTCTTCTCGTCGAAAATCTCCATCTTCTCCTTGCTGGATATGTGCCTTTCAACCATCTTCCCGTTCCTCTTGTCGAGGACGAACGTGTCAGGGGTGACGGATCCGGAAACCACCATGTCCCCTTGGCCCCAAGAACCTTCAATCATGACCTGCTCCTTGTTCCCGGTAGCGGGGTGGATGGTGAAACCAACCCCTGCCTTGTCCGAGACCAGGTGCTTCTGGACAGCCACGGCTATCAGGACCTTCTCGTGCTTGAACCCCTTGTTCTCGCGGTAGAAGGTCGACCTGGCGGTGTAAAGGCTTGCCCAGCAGCCCTTGACGGCCTCCAACAGCTCCTTCTTGTTCCTGATATTGTAGACGCTTATCTGCTGCCCTGCGAAGCTGGCGTCAGGCAAATCCTCGGCTGTGGCGGAGCTCCTGGCGATGACCCTCTCATAGTTAAGGAGGTTTTTCTTGAAAAGCGAGTCGTAAGCTGAAAATATGTCGGACTTTATGTCCAAGGGAACCTTTGCCTTCATTATCATCTTCCTTATGCCTTTTGTATTCTCCTCGAGCTGGTTGGGGTTGTTGACGTCCGTCTTGGCCAGAATCCCGAAAATCTTCTTGTCCAGCACGGCCCTTTTAAGGAAGTCCCTGAAGCATTGGGCGGTCACCGAAAACCCTTTCGGGACAGGCAATCCTATCCTCGTCATCTCGCCCAAATTGGCGCACTTGCCCCCTACAGTAGGTATATCATCCTTCGAAATGTCCTTAAAAAACTTGACGTACTTCACAAAAACCACTCAGGCCAACAACATCTAATATAATTTGATTTGGTTGTTTTTTAATTTTTCCAAGGAAAAGTCTATCTGTTGAATCGGGACTCCCGCCAGCCTCAGAAATCGGCCAGCCCGCTGGCATAGAACGAGTCCAGTTCCCGTTCCCTGCCATCCCGTTCCCTTCTTTGGGCCATTCTCAACTCCTCAAAGAGCTTTGAGATCAGCTCTAACTGCTCCTGGATAGGCAGTTCTCCGAGTAAGCTTCTGAGTCTGTTCTCCAAATCGGCTTCCATATACCCACCTTTCCCTACATGGGTCCTGGCACCAAATCAAAAGAGCTTCTTCGGGTTAAAAAGTACCAGGGGCTCCATGCTTGTCGACTGCATCTTCTCGACTATCTCAATCTTTTCGAACGGTAGCGCCCTCATCGAGCCGCATTTCCTGCAGGCATATGTGCCCAAATCCCCGTTCCTCGTCTTGAGCACCATCACGTTTCCGCATTGCCCACAAAACTCCAACATTCTTAACCACCCTCTTTTTTTAGCTAAATTAAAAAAATGCAAAAGGCCAAATTGATTTTTTTCGATAGTCTGGCTGTTGGTGGTTAGGTCATCCAGGAAACGAAAGAATTGGAATCATCCCAAATCATTGGATGATGTTCTTGGTTGTTGGACATGCTATATAGGACTGCATATTGTTAAAGTTCAGCACTTTGGGCGTGTTTCCTAGCATGTCTACCTATTCAATGTATGGAACCGGGTATATTAAAAAATTTCTATGGTTCACCTGTACTTTTTTCGGAATAAAATCGATTTAAATAGTGAAAGTTCGTATAATTTTCATATGCCAGCCCGTTTGGAGGCCAAAAACAGCCCTTTTCATAACCCTAAATGGGTTGAGAGCGTCAAGAAAATTTACAGCTTAAGGGTTGTGACTGTCAAGGGCGAACATTCTCCGACAAGCTTTCTGCTGATTGAGAGGTTCGGGAAAAAGCTGGTTTCCCTGCCTTACTGCGACTATGGGGGCCCTGAGAAGGACGGGGTGATGGATTTTGAATACCTAGACGGGGAGGCCAAGGACCTCAAAGTCGACTACATAGAGGTGAGGGACCCCGGGAAGGAGTTAGAGAAGCAGCTCCTGGAAAACGGGTTCTCCGCCGGGAAGGAGTACGACTGCTTCTCCATAAAACTGGGTAAAGATAAAGAATGGTTCTGGGAATCCCTTGACAAGAAAGTGAGGAACAGTATCAGGAAGGCCGAGAAGGAGGGGCTGAAGGTTGTGCAGAGCTTCGACCTTGACGCCTTCTACAGGATATATAGGAAGACCATGAAGAGGCATGGGACCCCTCATCATCCGAAAAAGCTGTTCAGGGAAATCCTCCAAAAGTGCAGGGGAAAAATCTTCTTCGCCGAAATTGAGGGTAAGAAGGTCGCTGTGAGCCTGTTCCTGCCCAGCGGGAGAGGCCTGTATTACTGGGTGAACGCGTCCGAAAGGAGCTACATGCACCTGAACCCGAACGATCTGATAATGCATGAGGCCTGCCTCTGGGGGATTGAGAACGGCTTCGAGTCGATAGAGCTGGGTAGGTCGATGTCGGATCGCGGCACTTACCTTTTCAAGAAGAAATGGGCAACGGATGAGAGGAGGATGGGGTACTTCTTCAAGTTCTACAAAAAAACCTCTATGCCTGACGAGGTCTCGAAAAAGTATACCGCTTTAAGGAGTATATGGACCCTTTCGCCGGCCTTCATGACAAACTTCCTGGGACCGAGGATAAGGAAATATTTCCCTTGAGTTGATTAGGTTTGATGTCTAGTTTTTAGGTTAGGATTAGTAAAACATTATTAAGGTTTCACTCATAATCTGGAGACCTTTTTTATTTCTATTTTACCAACATTTTGTATGACTGAAAGGAAAATATCAGTTGCTATGGAGTGTTTTGTCAGGAAAGATGGGAAATATTTAATGCTCCACAGAAATCCTACTAAAAAACTTATGCCTGATGTTTGGATGGCTCCTGGTGGACATATAGAGCGTAATGAGGGTTTATTTGAGGCAACTAGAAGAGAGATTTTTGAGGAAACTGGATTGAAGATTAAAAACCTGAAAATAAAAGTTACAGGTAACGCTTATCTAAAAGATATGGAAATGTTTTTCTTTTTTATAACTGCTGACTATGCTAGTGGAAAAGTTAAGGATAATCCCGAAGATGGTGAACTTGTCTGGTTAGAACCTAAAAATATACTTAAACTTGATAACTTGCTAGCAGAACTAAAAGAAGTCTTGCCTCATGTTTTCAACGATACTTCAGATATAATTTCATACAAAGCTGTTTATGAAAAAGGAAATAAAATGATAGATTTTGAATTAGATAAACCTTGATTATCTTAATTTTTCCTCTTTCCTAATCTATTTTCACATACACTTCCCAAGGTTACTTAACTCGTATAAAACCACACCTGAGTTTCACTAGGAATCTAGAGACCTTTTTTTGAAATCGGGTTCTACCCTAACTCTAACGTGTCCGATTGCAAGTGACGGCAAGATGTGCGACAATAATTGCTCTGCAGTAAGTGGACGGACTATTCCTTTTGAACTGGTTTGTGTCCAGCCATTCTTCCCCTTGCGGTAAATTTGCATTGAGCCATTTTTGGTCTCGAGGTAAATTGTGCATTCATTGTTCTTCATATGGAATCACACCAATTATCATCAACTTTTTCATAATATCACTCCTCAATTATTATATAATCTTACTCTCCAAAAAACAAAAATCTATCTGTTGGTTTAGAAAACACAAATGGGTTTGGGACCGTATCCCCATCTCAAAAACCACACTTGACTACTTTTCATTCCCAAAACTGGGACCCTGAAATCATTTGCCGTAGTCGCAGCCGAAGTTGACCTGGTAGAGCCACACCGTGCCGGAGTCGTACACCTTCGTGAAGCATTCCGAGGTCTCGAACTTCTCCAGGTCCGCACTGTGCATGTCGCTCCCGTAGTCGTAGCTGAAGCGCGAGTTGCTCTCTATCGCGAACCATGCCTTGTCAATCATCCTCTGGCTGAGGAAGATATGGGTGATGTTGTACTTCCTGATCAGCCTCATCGACTCGTTGAGGTCGCCGGTGAAGTATATGGTCAGGTGCTCGGTGTATATTGTCCCTACGGGAAGTGAAGCCTTCAATGTCCCTCCATTCGCGACGGTCCTCGCGGTCATCCCGAGTATCATCTCGTTGGACTCATAGTCGCTCAGGATGTTGACGTCATATCCCAGGTTGTCCCTCATCCAGAAGGTGGAGTCGAATTCCTCTATGTCTATGAAGCTCGTCATCGCCCACTTGAGCCACCCGTAGCCAGACCCCTCGTAGAGTATGTCAGAGTTTATCGGGAGGGGTGTGGAGAGTATCACGAGGGCGAGGAGCAGACCCTGCAGGAGTAGAATCAGGTTCCGCCTCCTGGTAATCACCTTCAGCCTGTCCATTGACCTGAAAAATAGGGTTGAGCCGGCTATGGAAAGTGCCGGTCCGAGGAAATCGTAATACCTCGTGTTGAGGGAGGGGCTGAATATGTAGAGCAGGTCCGGGTTAGTCCTGAGCAGGTTGTTCCCGAAGAGCGCCTTGGCCAGCGGCCTGTCCCACAGCCCTATGAAGCATGGGAGGCCCCAGGCGGCTATGAAAAGATGCTCTGTGTCCCTCTTGTAAAGGCAATAAAGTAGCCCTATGCTCCCGAGGAAGAACTGTGGGATGCCCAGATTCTTGTAGAAGGCCTTGATGCTGTTCGTGCCTTCCCTGGAGTATGCCTCCTTGACGACGACGTTCATTATGCCTCCCTTCGCGAGCTTCACCCAGAAGAGCCCGGATATCACCAACCCTATGGCGATTACCAAAAAAATCTTCTTGGCGTCAACAAGGCCTTCCTTCCTCTTGAAGATGAAGAGGAGGGAGGCCAGAAAAACCAGCGTGACCATCATCACCGCTGTGGACAGGTGATGCGACAGTATTAACCCGGCGAAAAGAATCCCGGAAACCACCAGGCTCATGTCATCTTTCCTCTTAAGACCCCTGTAGAGGAAGAAAAGGACGCCGGGTATGAGAAGGTGGCCGAAAAGCTCCGAGGCGAAAGCCGCGCTCCTGGAGAGGTATCTTATCGAAGAGGCCGTCAGGATTGCGGAAAGGAGGCCAATCCTGTAGTCACCCGTGAGCCTGTTCGAGAGTATGTAGACGCAGATTACTGTGAAGGCTCCCATCCCGACAGCCACCCACCTGGCAAGGTAGACCAGTTCAACCCCTGTGAGCTGGGTCAGGGCCCCGAAGTAGAGCATCATCCCGGGAGGGTAGTCGAACTCTATGCCGTTCCCGTATGTGGGCTCCAGTGCTGGAATCTGGTGCCTTTCCGCGAAATACCTCGCCATGCCAAGGTACCACCAGTCGTCGGCCCAGTTGGTTATCAGCCTGCTGTCGTACTTAAGGAAGGGTATTATCCTCAATAGGAATGCGAAGACGAAGATTATTGCCAAAGATACTGCGATGAATTTGTCCCTGCTCATGCCTTCACTTCTTTTCGCTTTTTGCCTTTATATGTTTTCCAAAGAAATAGTAGAGTATAGCTAGGACGGAGACGGCAAGGACTATCGCTATGATTGCTGAGCTGTACGTGGCGAGTGTTGCAAGCCCGGAGACGCTGCTTTTCCCGCCATTGGAAGCCTCCTTTATCTCGGCGACGCCGTTTATTATGGTCGAATGGTGGAAGGAGTCCTCGTACTCCACCAGGGCAAGGACAACGTACCTGCTCCCGTCAAGCCCGGAGAGGTTGGATATCCTGAAGCTGGTTTTTTTGGTCTCCTTGGGGCCGATAAGTAGTGTCTTTTCCTGCCCCTTGACGCTCAAGTCGTTCGAGGCGACAAGCCTCACCTTGATTTCGTGCGGGAGTTCGTCGTTGTTTGTGATTTCCAAAAACATGGATTTCTCGTCCCTGCCCTCAAGCGTGAGGGGGTCGAACTTGCCGGATATCTTCGATTCCGTGACCCTCTCGTTGTTCAAGACGAGCGGGGAGACGGCAGAAAACTGGTAGCCGTTCGCATCCTGGTACTTTATCAGCAGGTACTCCGAGTATGTGCCCGTGAGGAGGCCTCCTTTCAGCTCGACGTCCAGCGTCTCCTCGAAGGGGATGTTGGGTTTTAGCAAGCCCACCTCTATGCTGTCCGTCTCAAATATTTGCGACTGTATCGAAAGGTCGACATTGTAGGCTGCCTCGTCGCCCGAGTTGAGTATCTTCAAAGTCATGTTCCCCTCGCCCCCCTTTAGAACCGAGCTTTTGGCTGTGGTTGTGATGGAAATGGTCCCGGCGAGGGCGGGATAGGATAACAAAAGGCAAAGAAGGATTGTAAGGACGATTCTTCTCATGCTAAATATTGGTCCTTCAAACTTAAAATCGTTTGAGTGACGGCCAAACAGGAAAGGTGTAGAGACACCCGAAAATCCCCTTCAAAAATGGGTAGGCAAACACTTAAATATTTTTCAAACCCTATTCTGTTTGCTGTTCAGATAGTTTTTGGTTGTCTGGGCGGTACTCGATGAGATGTCTGAGAGTTTTCGTGCAGAACATGAGTATGACTTATGTTTGAAGCTCTGGTTGGTGTAATTTGTTAGTAAGTGATCTATTAGTGTGTGAATATGAGAACCAATTCCGGTTGATCCTGCCGGAGGGTACTGCTATTCGGATTCGACTAAAACATGCGAGCCGAGAGTCTTAGGGACTCGGCGTACTGCTCAGTAATATGTAGCTAACTTGCCCTAGGCTCAGGGATAAAGTCGGGAAACTGACTCTAATACCTGATAGGTATCCTGGTCTGGAATGATAGGATACCCAAAGTTCAGGCGGCCTAGGATAGGACTACATCTTATCAGCCTGTTGGGGGTGTAACGGACCCCCAAAGCTATAACGGGTACGGGCCATGAGAGTGGAAGCCCGGAGATGGATTCTGAGACATGAATCCAGGTCCTACGGGACGCAGCAGTTGCGAAACCTTTACAATGTGTTAGCGCACGATAAGGGAATCCGAAGTGCTGCAGTTAAACTGCAGCTTTTGTCAAGTCCAAACAGCTTGGCGAATAAGGGGTGGGTAAGACAGGTGCCAGCCGCCGCGGTAATACCTGCGCCCCGAGTGGTGCCCAGTATTATTTGGCCTAAAGCGTCCGTAGCTGGTCTTGTAAGTCCCTAGTGAAATTCACTGGTTAACTGGTGAGCGTGTTGGGGATACTGCGAGACTTGGGACTGGGAGAGGGTAGAGGTACTCCTGGGGAAGGGGTAAAATCCTATAATCCGAGGGGGACCACCTGTGGCGAAGGCGTCTACCTAGAACAGGTCCGACAGTGAGGGACGAAAGCTAGGGGAGCGATCGGGATTAGATACCCCGGTAGTCCTAGCCGTAAACTATGCCCACTTGGTGTTAAAAACCTTAAGAGGGTTTTTAGTGCCGTAGCGGAGGTGTTAAGTGGGCCGCCTGGGGACTACGACCGCAAGGTTAAAACTTAAGGGAATTGGCGGGGGACCACACAAGGAGTGAAGACTGCGGTTCAATCGGATCCAACGCCGTGAATCTCACGGGGATCGACAGCAGAATGAAGGTCAGTTTGAAGGGCTTACCTAACAAGCTGAGAAGTGTTGCATGGCCATCGTCAGCTCGTACCGTGAGGCGTGCGCTTAAGTGCGTTAACGAGCGAGACCCGCATCTTATGTTGCTAAGCCGGTGAGGCAGCACTCATAAGAGACTGCTGGTGATGAATCAGAGGAGGGAGCGGGCGACGGTAGACATCAAGACAGCTGGTCAGTAAAAATAAATTCAAGTAGGTCAGTAAATTTAGTATGCCCAAGATTCAATTTCGAAATAAAGATTTGGAGCTTTTGTTTTTTGACCTTAAAGAGAAAACTAGTGACTTTGCAAATATTGAACCTGAAGTGATACAACAAGATCCGAAAAAATTACTAATAATTAGACTTGCATTGGGAATGTCTCAAAATGAATTCGAAAGGATTGTGAGCAAAGGGAACAAAAACATCTCAAAATACGAGACAGGAAAAATAAAAAGGATGAACTACGAGACAGCGAAACGCATGTTAGATGGTTTGAATTCGAAAATCCCACAGTTTGACTTAGATAGAATTTTGAGCAATTTCCAAATTTCTAAAGACGAGTCTAATGGTTGGTTCAAAGTCCATACAAAAACAGAAAAGGCGCTAAAAGCACGAAGAAAAGGCGTCATAAGAAGCCTAAGAAGTCGCCTTACAAGACAAGAAAGTAGGGTAGCTAAGGATTTAAAAAGAGTGAAGTTGGACTTTGAGAGTAATTTTCCAGTGACAGAATCTACTATAGTGGACTTTTACATCGAAACAAAAGATTTGGTTATAGAATGTAAAGAGGTAAAGTCCAAAAGCAGGAGGGAATTCAAAGAACAAGTCCAAAAATTGGCGTATCAAGGCTACAAGACAAAATTCAAAAAGCCAAAAATGAAGCTGTGGGCCTTGATAGAAAGTAAACACGAAATTTCCGAAATTGAGTTGGGAGAACTAAAAGGGCCTTTTGATGAAGTCTTTACAAATAGTAAAGATTTGATTAAGATGCTATCTTGATGGCCGATGTCGGTATGGCCTGAATTTCCCCGGCTACACGCGGTCTGCAATGCGCAAGCCAATGGGCTGCAACACCGAAAGGTGAAGCTAATCTCTTAAACTTGCGCTCAGTTCGGATTGAGGTTTGTAACTCAGCCTCATGAAGCTGGAATTCCTAGTAGACAAACGTCATCATCGTTCGTCGAATACGTCCCTGGTCCTTGCACACACCGCCCGTCAAGCCATCCGAGTGGGGTTCAAATGAGCCGTTCTCCTCGTGTGAATGTCGAATTTGGGTCCTGCAAGGGGGGCTAAGTCGCAACTTCAAGAAGTCGCAAAACTTAGCTCGTGTGTTGTGTGGCGCAAGCCATACTTTAGATCACTGAGCCTCAAATCGGCTTTTGGAGCGATAAACAAGGTAGCCGTAAAGTTAACAGGAGAGAGGTTAAATCTATTGAAAAGTAAAAAACCTAAAGATGACACCGGAAATTTTCTACCTTGTTGGCGCTTTAAGAGATGGTTGCCTAACTACCGATTGGACTGTGAAATACAAACAGAAAAACAGAGACTGGCTTAGTAACGTCATATTGCCTATGATAAACAGAAACTTTAAGCTGGGATTGACCGAGAAGTGCATATATCTGCAGGAAGAGAAAACGACTGTCTGGTACATCGCTTTCAAAAAGAAGGATGTCTGGAAGAAGTTAAGCTACCTGAGAACAGTTAGCCCAAGGACGCAAGAACAACAGAAATTGTACATTAGAGGATTTTGGGACGCGGACGGCGGTTGCCCGAAAAATCCTAGTGAAGACAGGAAAATCTACATAAAATTCACCCAGAAAGACAGGCAATCACTGGAGGAGATAAAGGAAACTTTAAACCGTACGTTTCAGATTAAGACCGGTGTGGTGAGAATCTCTGAAATTGGGAAAAATGGCCCTATTTGGAGATTCACCATAACAAGCAAGGATGGTATAACCAAATTTTGCAGAAAAATAGGGTCTTTCCATCCTGAGAAAAAAAATCGTTTGACGAAAATTGAAGGTCTCCTGTTAGCTCGGCAACGGGAACGTGCGGCTGGATCACCTCCTTTATTTACTAACAAACACTAAAAACCAGAGCTTCGAACGATCCTTTTTCTCTTGACCTGGAATTCAAAGGTCATAGTTTTCTGACTATCCGAAGGGAAAAAATTACTATTCGGCATAAGTATAACAGATTTTAATTTGCTGTACTAGAATTATAGTAAATGTTTGCCATCAGCAAGCTGTAATGAATTTGATGGGTGGGGATGAAAATGGGAAATTATGGAATTTCGAGGAGAGCTTTTATGACATCCTCTGCGGACTAAAGTCCGCAGTTTCCCAACGTTTTTTAGAAATTTGTCAGACTTTACGGCAATTCATCATCGGGCTAAAGCCCGACGATTTCTTGCTTGGGTATTAAAATCAGCACCAACTTTTGCTGTCGCAGGCGGATTATTAACAAATGATTTGTTTAAAGCAAATAGTCCTGAGACCTGTATAACTTATAACTGGA
>MFRS01000020.1:2024-11349 GCA_001784635.1 Candidatus Micrarchaeota archaeon RBG_16_49_10 | reverse complement strand
TGAGAAGAACTTGGCGGGCAAATCATCCTCGGTGAGCGATGCGATGGTATGTGCTGAAAGGTTTGTGGTGTGCGTCCTGAGGATGCATCTTTTCGAGAACTCCAGATCCCAATCATACTGCCAGCCCGTGGAGTTGCAGGTCCAGCCGTTCTCGTGCGTCGCTTTGACCTGCTCGACAATCCTTTCATCCGGCAATTTCCCAAATTTCGGGACCTTCATGTAGAACGTGTCTGCCAGGTCCCTGGCCGGATGGTCCTGCGGTTGGTAGAGAGCGTCGAAGTTCCAGAACGACACATCGACTGTCGGGCCTGCCATCTCCTTGAATCCCATCTCCAGCCAAACCTTCCTTATGTACTCTATCACCTGCGTGAGGACATGCTTCCTACCGGGATAAATCTTCTCAGTGGGTAAAGTGATGTCATAAGCCCTCAAGGGCTTCTTCTTCCATTCCTTGCCTATTATAATCTGCGGGGTCAGTTGCCCTATCTCCTCCCTTGTTTTAAGCTTGGGGGCAATACTTTTGCCCAAATCAGTGAGATATAGTGTCTTCTCCTTCTCTTCAACCCTCTTCACGAGGTTCCTCCTTTCCAGCGTAGAGATGAGGTTTTCGTCAAACCTTCCAAGCAGTTTAGGGCCTTTTACCAACTCTTGCAAGGCCTTCTCCTCCGGCAGCGTCTTCTTGAGAGCCTCCTTCCCCTTTTCAGTGATCTCCAGCCTGCCTTCCCTTATCTCAGCCCAGCCGTTCTTCTTCACCCAGACCAAAGCTATCGGGAAGCCCTCCATCTTGCCCTTCAAGTCATCCATCCTGTTGTCGCCTTTGCTGATTAGCTTCAGCATTCCCTTCTCAGGTAGTCCTTTCTTCGTGTACTCCTTCCCCTCTTCGGTTATCTCGCAGAACTCCAATACCTTTTCATCAATCTGTAAAACGCCTTTGACCTTCGCCCACAGGGAGGCCTTCTCCACCGAGTCCCTGGGAAGGTTTACTGCGGACCTAAGCTCGTTCATGGACATCTTCTTCTTCTCCAGCACCTTGAGGATCTTCCTCTCATGCTCGTGAAGCCTGCTCATGAGCTCGCCGTCATCCATGACTACCATCCTCTAGAATTTTAGACTTAGAAGTAGAAAAAACTTCTTTTTGCGAGGGCTCTAAAATTGGTACGGCATCACTTCCACTTAAGTTAAATTGGGGAGTGAGGCTTAAATCTATGATAGATTTTTACCTCATTACCCCTTCCCTTTTAGTTAAATTTATCACGCCATTCATTACGGAGTAGCTTTCTATTAAGTGGAGTCAAACGGACAACTTCCTCCACCAGAGATAAAAACTCCTCCATATTATTTCCCGACACACCAGCACCCCAATCTTGTGGGTCCATTATGTCATACGCACCTGTTTTAGGATTATACATTCGGGTCAGATAAAACTGGGTATCTCCTGGCTTTTCATTATATAGCCATTGGGACCCTGAGATAATTGTCATCCCAGGCACTTCTGTTCCAAGCCGTCCTTCCGTTTGGTTGATACAGGTTGCTCCGGCCAAAAGTATCAAGTTTTCAGGTCTTATATCTAAATTTCGCAAGTCCTGAGAAGCTCCGACGACTGTCGCACCAGTAGCTTCGCCCATCTCATACAATATAACTTTCGCATCATTCCCAGGCCTTAAATCTCCTAAAGTGTTCAGATATATTCTGGCTGGTCTTGAGTCAGTTTTCTCGTGAGGCCTGCTAGCCCCCAGTCCAAACGTTCTAAATGGCACACCCAACGAATTGGCCTTTTCTTCCAACAGCCTAACTGAAGACGGCCTTAACACTCCTGCTCCCGCCCTCAAAACAGGGGCGGCATATATTTCAGTTGCGCCATCCAAAATACCAGAACCTACTAAGTAACTCGTTAAAGCATCACCTATTTGTTGAAAGTCTCTTCTAGTTGCTTCTAATCTTGAAAAATCTTCTTTATAAAATTTTTTTACTAAACCATAAAGTCCATCATAGTTTCCTATGTTGTGTACATTCAACCAATTTCCACTAATTCCAATCACCTCTTAGAAGGAGAGATTCAGAAGACCCACCACCTATTTCGCAGGGCGAATAAAAATCTATTTATGCGACTTCAGGCAACAAAAAAATAAATACCCACGAATCATAAATTGTTTAACTGCTTCTTACCTACCTCTTAGACCATTATGGTAAACTCCCGTTTTTTTTGAATCAGCCGCTATTTAATCTAGGTCTATAAAATTGTTGACGTTTTGTGTTGCATAAATCAGAGGGGCCAGCCCCAGTATACATACAAAATCTGCAGCTGGCTAGTCTCCCTTGAGATGCGGGACAAATAGACGGGTTTACTTGGTAAAAATATACAACTGCCGTTTCTGGTTCAACTATTGGCGGGTCGTTACTTTCCTGAGTGCCATCATCCATATTCAAACCACCTCAACTTTTAGAAGGAGAGATTCAGGAAACCCACCGCCTATTTAGTAATACGGATAAAAATCGATTTACGCAACTCAACTTCATAAAAAAATAAATACCCAGAAATTACAAATTGTTTAACTACTTTTTACCTGCCTCTTAGACCGCAAAAAAAAGAAACATTTTTTTCTACGAAATAAAACCTATTCCGGAATAATCAGTGTTCCTCTGTACCCTTCCCTTTCGAACAGAGCTCTTCTCAAGTCTCCTATGTCTTCCCCTACTATATGCACCTTAACGTTCTTCTCCAAGGCCTCCTCCACCGTCTTGACACCTATAGGCTTGTTAGACCCTGGAGTGTGCTCCGTCCCCCAGACCTTGATTAGTTCGCTGGCCTTTATCATCCTTATCAGGGTGGCGCTCTCATTCTTTGCAGGGTCGTCGTCATATATACCACCCACGCTCGTCACCTTAACCAATTCCCTGTCCCCGTACTTGGCCGCGCACTGGACGGCAACCTTGTCGGTCGTGTGGCCCGGGATTGTCCCCCCGGTGACGATGACATCGTACTGCTCCAGGAAGCCCTGGTAGTCGTCGAATATCTTCTTGCTGTGGTATGTCCTTATACCTGCCTTGTTGAGGAGAAGGGCGAAAAGTAGCGCGTTTAGGTGAGAGGCCTCTATTCCCAACAGATCCTGTCCCTCCTCGTCTATCTCGTACTCCCCCGCAGCGTTTATATATTGCCTTGCGGTCTTCCCGCCCCCGACCACTATTAGGTACCGCTCCTCCGGGTTCTCCTTCAGAAGTTCGATGAACGCGGAGCAGTAGGGGACGTTTATGTTATCGTCCTCAGAATTGTAGATTGTCGAGCCGCCAAAGGAAATGACTCTTCTTAGAGGTTTTACCGTTATAAACCACAAAACAATACGGGCTCTAAGGATTAATGTTTGATTCAGCCATGTGTGCTAAATTTACTAGTCCCTGAGCATGAAATCCTCTATAACATCCTTGGCCTTCTCCCTTCTCTCCTGATGGCCCTTGAGGAAATGGTTCAGCTTCTCTACAAGCATCATCTTTATCTCCCCGGTCAGCAGGGCCCCGCTCTTGTAGTCGTCATATATTTTTTTCAGCTTCCTGTCGTCCTCCTCGAAGAACGTGAGCCACTGGTAGGGCACGTCTATATCCGGGTTCCCCCCAAGCTTCCTGTGCTCCTCCACTGTCGCCTGTCCTCCTGAAAAGGCGTACTTCATTATCTTCTTTTCGACCTCCTCCGGCGTGTCTGTTGTGAAGATGCATGTCGATTCCACGGAGGAAGACATCTTCCCTTCATCCTGCATTCCCTGCAAGCCAGGCAAAAACCTCCCATGGATTTGCGCAGGCTTGTAGTAGCCAAGCTTTTCCGCCACGTCCCTCGCCATCCTCCAGTAGTTGTCCTGGTCTATCGATGCTGGGATGAGTATTGGTATGTTTTTTTCGTAGAGTTCAGATGGGAGGAAGCACGGGACGGTCTGGACGGCCGGGAAGAATATAATGCCTATGTTGGAGCTGTCGGTGAAGCCGAAGATGGCCTTTGCCGTCGAAAAGGTGGTTTTTTTCGCGACCTTAAGCGCAAGCTTGTACTGGGTCTTGATGTAGTCGATGTCCGAGAATATGTGGGTCTTTTTAGGCTTGAACCCCACAGCAATGACGTCGAGTGCATTCTCATAGGATGTCTCGTTCACCTCTTCAAGCGGCTTTTCCTTTATCAGGAACTTCTCGTCGTCCGTCATCTGGAACCATAGGTGCGTGTCGAACTTGTCCTGGAACCATTTGGTCATGAGCCAAGGGACTATATGCCCCAGATGGACTTTCCCTGAAGGGCCGCGGCCTGTGTAAAGATGGAACTTCTCCCCCTGGTCGAGCTTGGTCAGAATCCAACCCAGATCCCTATGTGAGAAGTAGATCTTCCTCCTAAGAAAGTGGTGCAAATCGCCCGTGTGATTTTTAAGCCTCTCAAGAAGCTTGTCAGTGACCTCTTCGGTCCCGAATTCCCTAATGAGTTTGTTGTAATCTACGTCCCCCTTGACTTCCCACGGTGTGACGATGAAATCTTCCTTCATATTCCCTACCTCATATTTTATATTGGAACCTTAAGTTTTTGCTTTCTGCCATATATTCGAAGGTGGCGTCAGCCAATATCTTCATGCTGTCGAACATCTTTACCTCAAACTCCTTCTCGTTCAATATCAGCTGGAAGTCCGTGCACCCCAAAATTATGGCGTCAGCCCCATTTTCAACAAACTTTCTGGTGATATCCTTCATCCTATTGGTGTCCCTTACCGAGACGGCGTTCCTCAGGATTTTTATCTCGATTCCTGATACCTCTTTTTGGTCCTCGTCTGACGGTGTTATGACCTCTAAGCCCCCATTTCCTAGTGTATCCTGGAACATACAACTTTGGATTGTCTTCGTCGTTGCGAGAAGGCCAACCTTTTTGAATCCGTTGCTCTTGACCATTTTCGCGGTCTCGTCTATTATGCTCAGGACGGGGACTTTCGAGGCCTTTCTCATCTCACTCAGAAAGATGTGGAAGGTGTTGCAGGGCATGACTATAAAATCCACCCCCGTCTTATTTAGCTTTCTGACAGATTCCAATAGGTAAGGAAGCATTTTCCTTTCATTCTTTTCCTCTTTGATTATCTCGTCTTCCAGACTGAAAGGGAAGGGCACGTTGTCGATTACGATAGCCGGATAGGACACGTTGAATTTCCTGGCCTTGTTTATGAGGTAAATGTAGAATTCTGCTGTAGTTTCAGGTCCCAATCCGCCTATCACCCCAACTGTTTTCCCCATTAAACCCCACCTCGAGCTTTCGCTAGCTTTTTCAAAGTTCCCGAATCGTAAGGCTCCTTGGCCCTCATAGAGACTGATTGCCCTATAGATTGTCTGAGTACCTCTAGTTCCCTTGGTAATAGGTTTACACCTGACATTATGATACCATAACCAGTATTTTGCAATGTCTCCACCCTATAATCACTTCCTCTCTCGGTTATTGTAGCAGTTACTGGTTTTACTTCTATGTCATAAGAATAGGGTGAGGCATCTCCTATTCCCCACACACCGCTGAAGGAAATGCCGCTATAAGTTTTCAAGTAAGGATTTCCAGTTTCAATGCTCTTAACGACAAAGACCCTCTTAGGTCCCATTATCGAATCGATAACCTTTCCTAATTTCCCGACCATTTCTAACCACCTCCATTGTAAGGTCTTATTATACCATCCATCAAAGACCTCTCTACTTTGCTCCTAAGTTGGTTCCCAGAACAATTTCTGAAATCACCCATACAATTTCCTCTAAGAACATAATCTGCGACATACCCTAGCGTTGCCAAATATTTAAGGCTCTTTTCAGAAGCCCGTCCTAGCTTTATGGAAACTTGGCTTTCATCGTCACCCAATAAAATCCTATCAGCTTTGCGGTTAGGGATGTACGGAACTACGCTTTTCCCGCTTAACGAAAATGCTGGCAGTGTATATCCAAACTCTAACCCTTTCACAAAACCCTTGAAGCCATACCTACCGTTTTGGTTCAAGACAGACAGAACTTTATCATAGACCCTCTCTCTTTCTGGACCAATTTTTAACCCGAAACCATCCAAGAAAAGGTGAGCGACGCAGGCAACTTTGTTAATAGGATAGTCTAGCGAATTTGCATCATTCCTATACTTCTCAGGTACTGTTTTTCTGGCTAAATTTCTGAGTTCATCGTTTCTTTCTATCGTTGATTTTAGACTGTTCAAGAGTTCAGTATATCCGTCAGAATTCATGAAATTTGAACAACTAAGACGGCGGGTTCGTCCATAGACCTTGTCAAGCCTATCAAGGGCTCTTTCTAATGCTAGTACATGTCCTGTTCCATCTTGTCCATTAAAACTGGCAAACTCGTCAACAACAAGCAATGTGTAGTTGGGTAGCAACCTTCCCAGTAAATGCAGAGGCACTACATCGATGGGAACTCCCCCATGGCCAAAACCTATACCTAAGAAAGATTTTTTGCCGAAGTCCACCCCATCTGTATTAACAATATGACCAAACTCCTCCACCAGTCATCACGGCTCACCTCCCAATCTGTATGCCCTGCACCTCATGTCAGTTAAGTCTATCAGCTCCTCGACCAGACCCTTATCCTTCAAAAGAATCAACGAGCCCTTGACGGACCTCATCGACAGGCCGCTCAAGGATTGTATCTGCCTTTGCGTCAGAGAATCAGAGATGGACAGGGCTATCAGAATCTTCCTAGCCGACTTCGGCAGTCCAAACAAGTCCACCAGTCATAACGCTCAACCTATTCTATGGTGGCCATCTATTTATAAGCTTATCATCGGTGCAAAATTCAGGATAATTTCAGCGAACTCTCGCTTTTTTCCCTATTGTATGCTCTTTTTCAAAGTCTTCCAGAATCGCCTTATTTTTCTCGATTATATTGTCATCTCCATCTGGGTGGGTCTTGAGATAGTCGTCAATCAACTCTCTGCTGGCGATTTCGCACATTTCGTTGTCCAACTCAATCAATTTCCTGATTATTGTGTTCTTCGTGTTCAGCTTGTACATTTTGGCCCTTCCCACCTTCCTAGTCTCGATTACAAATTCGTTTTTAATCAGATTTGGGAAGAATGTATGTAAAGTCGACCATCCTACCCCCGAATTTTTAGCTATCGCGGTCAATGGATAGTCAAATTCCCTGAAGGTCATGAGGAAATCTAGTACTCTAATCAAAGGGTAGCCACCCATCATTTCCACAAAAACAGAGTCGTCTTCTTTCTCCATAATTATCAAGTGGTTTACATATATTAATATTTTGGTAATTTGTAATTGTAATTTCGATACGTTAATGTATAATTCCAGCAAGTCTTTTTATCTCCCTACTCTTCTTTTGATTGAGTGATATTTCTAGGCCATAGTGCGTTGGTTTTGTGAGGATGAAACCCTCCTTTATCAGCTCTTTTCCAACCTCCTTTACCCCTTTGTGCATATGAGACGGAAAGCCCTTTGGCAAATTATCGAAGCTGGTATGCCTAGCTCCCCAACACCTTTTCTTGTTCAGCTTTCTTATGATAAGCACTGCAAGTACATAATCTTCCATTCTATCGCCCAGTACCTAATGAAATTGGGCACAGCGACGACGAAGAACCTTGACGGAAAAAAAACAGCTACTCTCCTCCGACTACCTTCCTGACGCAGTCCCTGATGAACTCGCTCTTGCTCGTGTAGCCGAGCTGCTTGGTCTTCTCCACCACGTCAGCGTATAGCTTTCTGGAGACCTTTATCCGCAACATTACAGACCTTTCCATGACTATTAAATGGACTGCGATTTAGATATCGTTTACCCACCTTTCGTGGGTTCTTCCGGGTTCTTTTTTGGATTACAGTTTCAATAAAGTGGCAAAATAAGGCCCAATCTGCTGTTCTAATTCACTGTAAACATCTTCAAATGGCCTCCCTTCTTCTGGGAATGCATCTCGGACATTTAATGTGATGATTTTTTTACCTTCTAAATCAACATAACCTTTTCCTGTCATCCCATTCTCTTTCCTGTCACCCAAAGCATTTTTAATCCATGGGTGAACAAGTATCACAACATCAGCTCTATCCACCATTGTTTGACTGGCAGGGTTTTTGACACAGGAAATATCAACGCCAGCATATGAAGTATGATATCCCATGTTCTCTAAATATTCGGCCAAATATTTGCTTCTGAAAACTCCACCCCCACACAAACATAGGACTTTCATGCAATTTTTATCGAACGCTAGACATAAAAACCCGCTGTAACTCTATAAAATCCCTTAGAACGCATTTAATCTCCCTTTCACAATCCTTATTCGATGGTGAAGGTAAAGAAGTACATAGATTCCCGCATCCTGAACAGGGCTCAGATAAGCAGGATCTTGGATCACGTGGTCAGGGAATACACCGAGAGGTCAGACATCCAGAAGTTAGATGAGATAGACGTCTACGTGACCAAGGATCCACTGAGGGTCTCCAAGAAGATATTCTCCGAGGCAAAGCTGGAGAGGTACGGCGAGCTTAAGGACTGGATTCTCAGCGCGACTCCTCACTTCTCATACTGGGAAAGGGGGAAGGTGCCGATAATCCTGATTAACGCCAATGAGAAAATCTTCAAGGACAATAATTGGGAGGCCGTCAGAGGGCTGGTTGCGCACGAGCTCATCCACATACTCAACAAGATGGACGGGATAGAGGAGACTCTCGAGGAGCAGCTTAAGAAGGCATCCACATCAATCTATGACATCCTGAAGAAGCACAGGGAAGTCCCCCCTTTCACCAAAGACAGGCTATACTCATCCCTGATAAAGGTCACGACGACAGCATCCCTGATAATAAAGGACATACTCGCGAACACAAGGGCGATGAGCTTCGGCTTCGATGAGCAGATATTCGAGAACTACAGGGTCGTTCTGGAGGACGCGAAGCTCATAAGGTTCTCGGAGAAGGACATAGTGAGGGCATTGAAGAAGGGAGACAAAAGCGCTTTGGACGACGTCTTCCTGGCCTACATAGGCATCAACTCGACGTGGATAACCTTCAAGATGTTCCACAACAAGTGGTACAGGGAGCTCCAGGAGCTCTCGGACCTGGAGATACCGGAGATAATGAAGGAGTACTCCAAGCCCCTCTTCGACGAGATGATGAAGCTGAGGTCGACGAAAAGGAAGAGGGAGACGCTGAAGATACTGGTCATGACCCAGCAGATATACTACAACCTGGTTAAGTACTTTTCGCACAAATTAGAGATAAATAAGGGAAAACATAAAAAAGTAAAATAACTTTAATTTTCATAAACTGATAGGTGATGTTTGAATGGCGGTTTTCAAGTTTGTGGTCTCGGACCCAAAGACGAAGAAGTCCTACAG
>MFRS01000020.1:0-1944 GCA_001784635.1 Candidatus Micrarchaeota archaeon RBG_16_49_10 | reverse complement strand
TTGGAGGCTATGAGCTCGGCATAACGGGGGGCACAGACAAGGACGGCTTCCCCATGAACCCGAGCGTCCACGGGCCGGGCAGGAAGAGGCTAGTTTTGGCCGGTCCACCAACATTCTACCCCAAGTTCAGAGGCCAGAGGAGGAGGAAGACAGTAAGAGGCAGCGCACTGAGCAGGGACATAACCCAGGTGAACTGCAAGGTCCTGAAGTACGGGAAGAAGACGCTCGAGGAGCTTCTGGGGAAGAAGGGCAGGGAAGAGAAGCCCGCTGAAGGGGCCGAGAGTGCTAAATAGATAGGCGAGATTTGGGTGAGGTGGTAATCTTTACGGCTGAAAAGACATCAAAACCTGTCCCAGAGGTAAACATAGGCATGCTGGGACATGTCGACCATGGGAAGACGACGCTGACGGATGCGCTGACCGGCAAATGGACCGACACGCACTCCGAGGAGCTGAAGAGGGGCATCACCATAAGGCTCGGCTACGCGGACGTGACGTTCTACAAGTGCAAGAAGTGCGGCTCCTACACCAACAACGAGAAGTGCATAAAATGCTTCGAGAAGGCCGACCCGGTAAGGACCGTGTCATTCATCGACGCTCCCGGTCATGAGAGCCTGATGGCCACTGTGCTTACGGGCTCCTCGATATTCGACGGCGCCCTGCTGCTTATCGCGGCCAATGAGAAGTGCCCTCTCCCGCAGACGAGGGAGCATCTTACGACGCTGCAGGTCGTAGGGATCAAAAACATAGTCGTGGTGCAGAACAAGATAGACCTGGTGGACGAGAAGAGGGCGAAGGAGAGCTACCAGGAGATAAAGGCCTTTCTGAAGGGGACGATCGCAGAGGACGCCCCAATAATACCCGTCTCAGCACAGAGGAAGGTCAATATTGATTACCTAATAGAGGCCATCGAGAAGCACATCACCACCCCGCAGAGGGATTTGAAGAAGGACCCGCTGATGTACATAGCAAGGAGCTTCGACATTAACAGGCCCGGATCTGACCCGACGAAGATTGTCGGCGGCATCTTGGGCGGGTCGATAGTGCAGGGCGAGCTGAAGAAGGGTGATGAGATTGAGATAGGACCTGGATTCAGGATCAAGACCGAGTGGAAGGCGATAAGGACGAGGATAGTCTCCCTTGAGAAGGCCGGCCAGAAGCTGAACAAGGCAGGGGCTGGCGGCCTGCTTGGGCTGATGACTTACTTGGACCCCTACCTGACGAAGGCCGATGGCCTTGTCGGGAACATGGTGGGTCATCCCGGGAAGCTGCCGGAGGTAAGGCACAAGCTAAGGGTCGAGGTGCACCTGCTCGAGAGGGTTGTGGGGACAAAGGAGATGGAGGCCGTATCGAACCTGAGGATGGGCGAGAACCTCATGGTCAATGTCGGGACAGGGCGGTCTGTGGGTACGATAACAAGGCTTGACGGGAAGAGGATAGAGATGGACCTCAAGATCCCAGTGTGCGCCGACAAGTCTGACAGGGTGGTCATCTCCAGGCAGATCATGGGAAGGTGGAGGCTGATAGGCTACGGCACCCTGGTTTAAAATGTTGTTTTTCCAAAGATAATTGTGGTTCTATGGAAGTGCTGTTCGAGGTCGAAAGGAGCAAGCTTTCGAAGGCCACCGACGTCCTGCTGAAGGATGATTTGGTGTCCAGGGCCAGCGTGCTCTTCAAGGACTCTTCAACCTTCGGCATCAAGAGGAGCTCCTACTTCATCCATGTCTCCGGCCTGGAGGAGGCCTGCAAGAAGGCCAGGGAGCTGACGAAGGAGCTGGGCAAGGAGGTCGAGGGGAAGCTGAGGGACGAGGTCATAGCGAAGATAAAGGAAGAGGAGGACTCGGCCGCGAGCGGCTTTGGCGCGATATTCGGCTGAGCACCGGTAGTCTAGCCTGGTAGGACGCGAGCTTGCCAAGCTTGTAGCGCGGGTTCAAATCCCGCCCGG
>MFRS01000019.1:40287-59616 GCA_001784635.1 Candidatus Micrarchaeota archaeon RBG_16_49_10 | reverse complement strand
GACTTCCACTCTCAACAATATGCTCCCTCACTTTCTACTAATCGTCGGACTCTCTATCTTTAGCATCGCCGTCTTTTCTAAAGTCTCGCACAGTGAGGCCTTGCTTTATGATCCGGGTGTACAAAGAATGATTTTTGCCGGGAACGATTTGGAAAGGGAGATTGACAATCTCGGCGGTATAAATCGTCTGGCGAATAATTCTTCGGGGGCTTCAGCTATAATCGGCTTGGTGTTTATAATGTTTGGTATTGCGTCCACAAAAAGCCATTTGTCCTCTACAATTACCCGCAGCCTTTTTCTTTCATCGATTCTAATAGTGTTACTGTGTATAACCGCTTTGATTTCGCTGACATATTCTTCGCAATTTTTGACGAACAAAGATGCCACCAAACAAATAAGTGATTATTTGGTAGAGTACTCCGCAATCCACTTCGTCATAGGCACCGTTTCAATATTGGGACTCAAAGTTTACAGAAATGGAAAGCATACGGCAAAGACGAGTTCCTATTTAATTTAACCGATTACTTCCCTTAGCCAATTCTCGTACTCGGTGTTTGTTTTGTCAAGCTTTATCTGCCCGATGAAGGGTGTTTCGTAAGGGTGAAGTTCTTTTATCCTTTTGAAAATCTTTTCTGAATTCTTCTCAAGGGTCTTGAAGATTATCAAGTCCTCCTTCTCATGCGTCAGCTTTCCTTCCCAAAAGAATTTGCTGTCCTGCAAGTTTACAATGAGGGAACAGCCTGCCAACTTTTCCTCTACGATTTTCCTTGAAAGCTCGTCACTTTTTCCTTTTGGCACCATCGTAAGAATGAAGAGCATAGTCACACCTCTCCCTCAATGGGCACTTCCCGCAAATGGGGTTTGTCCTGCAATAATTCTTTCCCAGAGCAACTATTAATGCGTGGTATTCGTTGAAGAGATTCACGTCTTTCGGCAGGTTGTCCTCGAAGAACTTCTTCAGACTCTCGTAGTCCTTCTCCTTTGTGACGCCTATCCTGTTGAAGGCCCTCACCGTGTAAGCGTCGATTACAAACGTAGGTTTGTTAGCCGCATAGAGTATTATCGAGTCCGCCGTCTCCTTCCCTATACCCTTCACCGAAAGTAATTCCATCCTAATCTGTTCAATCGATTGACCGAACAATTCTTCCAGCTTGCCCCCATGCCTCTCGAAGAGGAAGCCCATGAAATTTTTCAGCTTCTTAGTCTTCTGTCTGTAGTAGCCTGAAGGCTTTATCAGTGTCTCCAGTTTTTCGCTTTCTATCTCGCGCAACTTTTTTGGGTCTAGAATCTTTTCCCTTTTCAGATTGACGATAGCCTTCTCGACATTGTTCCATGAGGTCTGCTGCGTCAGGATTGCGCCCACGATTACTTCGAACGGTGTCTGAGCGGGCCACCAATGCTGGCTACCGAAGTGCTGGTACAGGTCGTTGTAAATCCCAAGGAGCATAAACTTTTTTTGTATGGAAGCCTATAAATATTTCCTCAGCATCGCGTCAAGGTACTCCGCCACCTTGTCGGGCCTGTGCCTAAGGACGTTGTTCAGCACGCCCTTGTTGTCATACTCCTCGACGATGTCTATCATGTCGTCCTTTTCGGTGTACCTTATCCCCTTCTCCTCGAAATCCCTCCTCCTGTAGAGAACTGGGGAAGCCCCTTCCCTCTCATAGTTCCCGAAGACCTCGCCGAGCTCCTGCCTTTTCATCTTCGGGGCAAGCACAGCATCGGGGTACCTCTCCAGGTACTTTTTCAGGAGGTCCATGTGTCCTATGCCCGTCAGCGCAAATTCGGAGTAGGCTGTCTGGTTCCACTCGGTCATTATGTTGCCGACCCAAATGACCAGCTTGTCTTTGAGCGCTCCCGCAAACTCGGGAATGAGGAGTATCGTTATCATGTTGGCGTAGAAGCTGGTCGGGGATATGATGACGGCGTCCGCCTCATCTATTGCTTTCAATGCCTTCCTGTAGGGCTCTACCCAAGGGTCTAGCCAGCAGGTTTCGATGGGGTTTGCCTGCCTTTGGGGATCGTCCAGCAAATGCTCGCCGTTCGACGGCTTTTTCATTTCCCTGTCCATGAAACAGAAGGTCGTAGGAGTCTCGGATGCGGGAAGGACATCCACCGAAGTCTCGGCCATTCTGCAGAACATCTTCACCCCTTCGGCGTTGCCTCTGTTGAGCATGAGCGCGGCCAACATGAGGTTCCCGAGAGGGTGTCCCTTGAGGTTTTCAATCTCCAAAGGCTCGTCGACAGCCCCCCTGTTACCAAAGTCCTGGAATGCCCTCACCACTTCGGAAGCGTATGCCTCGTCGCCATAATAACCCAATAAACTCCTTAATGTAGGTGACTCAACTGGGCAGTCATAGGAAATCCTGCTTTCAAGCCTATCCTTGCTGAAGAGCTCGTTCCTGGAAGAATGGGAAATTGCTCGCCTTATGTCGCCTGGGGGAAGGATTTGAGGGTTCCCTTCGAGGATTTTTCCAGTGCTCCCGCCGTCATCGGCCACAGAGCTTATCACGGTGATGTCGTAATCGTAGTCCGCAAGCTCCAATGTTGCTAAAGGGCCGCTGCCACCGCCTAGAATGACCACCTTCCTTCGGCCCATGCTTGATAGTATTGGTGAAAAGCGTATTTTAATGCCTCTTAAAAGCCGTTTTTTAGGCACTTTCAAGAAATAGGGAAAAACGGGCAGGGGAATAGCCAAACGCTAAAAAAGTTTTTTTAACGTTAAAAAATAACATAAATTAAAAACAACCTATACTGAAATACATTCGTTGCCGTCGAAGCATTTGCCTTCGGGACAATCGCACACCTTGACTTCATGGCTGTTTTCTGGCGAGCGTGTTTACATCCCGAACATTCGATGAAGTTAAGACATATAAACAATAATCACTCTTAAAGTTATATGATATCCCTTAGCCCCTTGCTGAAAAGAGAGAAATTCGACGTGATACTAATAACGGGCGATGTATACATAGATCACCCTCTAACAGGCACAAGTGTCATAGCAAGGGTATTGGATAACGAGGGGTACAAGGTAGGGATAATACAGACGCCTGACTGGAAGAAAGACAGGGACTTTACAAAACTCGGAGAACCGCGGTTATTCTTCGGGATTTCATCCGGCGCCATGGACAGCATGCTGGATAACTACACACCCTTGCTCAAAAGCAGGAGAGATGACAGGCATAGGAAGTACAGGTCGCTGAAGCCTGACAGGGCGGTCACAGTCTATTCCAACATGGTGAGGAAGAATTTCAAAAACTCGCCGATAGTCATAGGAGGTGTTGAAGCATCCCTCAGGCGACTGGCCCATTATGATTATTGGTCCAACAAGGTGAGGAGGTCCATACTGCTGGATACGAGGGCGGACATACTTGCCTATGGGAATGCCGAACATGCGATAGTCGAGATAGCAAGAAGATACGAGAAGGGCCAACCGCTGGATGGGATAGAGGGGACTTGCATAGCGAGGAACCATGTCCCAAAGGGCTTCAAAGAAATACCATCCTTTGATGACGTATCCAATGAAAAAACCAAGTTCTGCGAAATGCAGATGGCGATCAGCAACGATGCCGATTTGGCGCAAAAGACAGGCGACAAGTTCATCCTTCAGTACCGAAGCCATAGATATACCCAAAAGGAGTTGGACCACATATATGAGTTGGGATATTCAAGAACTGTGCCGCCTGAAGCTAACTACTTCAAAGGCATGCAGTTTAGCGTCGTCACGCACAGGGGCTGCATAGGGAATTGCAGTTTCTGCTCGATAGCCTTGCACCAGGGGACACACATAGTTTCCCGTTCAGAAAAATCCATTTTGGGAGAAATCAAGAGGCTGACTGAACATAAGGATTTCAAAGGTTACATAGACGATTTAGGGGGGCCTTCTGCCAACATGTTTGGCATGGACTGCGATGGCTGCGGCGTAAACTGCCTGAGATGCAAGAAGCTTGACAGGAGCCACTCCAAACTCATATCGTTAATGGGGAAAGCCAGGCAGATTGAGGGGGTGAAAAAGATATTTGTCCGCTCAGGCATAAGGTATGACATTGCCGTCGACAGCGAGGAGTATATAAAAGATGTGACTGAACACCACACTTCAGGTTTCCTGAAGATAGCGCCAGAGCATTGCAGCAAGGATGTGCTCATTCTAATGAATAAGTATTTTTCGGGCAAGCTGGACAAATTTTCACAGACCTTTCAAAGGGCGAGTAAGGGAAGCGGGAAATACCTGAAATATTATTTCATAGTGGCCCATCCGGGCAGCTCGGAAAAGGAGGCTGAAGAGTTGAAACTTTTCATAAAGGGTTTGGGTGGGAATGCAATAGTCCAGATGTTCACGCCAACCCCGATGAGCGCCAGCACCTGCATGTATTACACCGGCGTCAACCCACATACAGGAGAGGAGATTTACGTGCCTTACACTTTCAGGGAAAAGAAAGTGCAGAAAGAGATTGCCATGACAGCAGAGCATTCAAGGAAAATGTGACGAATGGTATTCTTAGCATAGAATTGTAACCTATGTGGTGGGATAGTACAGTACAAAATGTGCGGTAACAGTAAGTTTATAAACTTAAGTTTCTATATATAAACTTGAGTTCATATGAATAAACCAAGATTCACAATACTCCAGCAGGAAATACTCAGGTATCTTTTTATGAAATCGGGTATGACCTTCAACGCAAGAAGTCTAGCAAAACCACTAAAAGTTTCGCCAACGGCAATCTCGAAATCTCTGAAAGGGCTCGAAGGAGAAGGTTTAATTATAGTCACAAAGGATAGAGAATCTAAAAGACTTTCGATAGAATTGGACAAAAATAACCCCAAGGTTTTTATGCTAAAAAGGGTTGAGAATTTGAGGTTTATTTATGATTCAGGAATAGTCGAATATCTGTCTGATAATTTTCCAGAGGCTACAATTGTCCTTTTTGGAAGTTATTCCTTTGGTGAAGATACAATTACTTCCGACATAGACATAGCCATTATAGGATCGAAAGAAAGGGGAGTCAATTTGGCGAAATTTGATAAAATCTTTGAAAGACAGATCTCCATTTATTTCTGCAAGAATCTGGACGAGGTAAACAAAAATTTGAGGGAGAACATTGTCAGTGGTATAGTTTTAAAGGGAGGAATCCAATTATGAGACCCCTTAGAAATTTTGAAGAGTTCATAAAAGAAGGCATCGTTAAAAAGCAAAGGGCGGATCCTTCAAGAGCGGCATCCCTTATTGAAGAGGCTGAAAAGAGGAAAGCCTTCCTGAAAAAAATTCATGACAAAATTGGGGTGAACAATGAAAATGCAAACTATTTTGTCGAGGCGGCATATGATGTGTTCATGGAATTGATAAGGGCTAAGCTGTTCATGAGCGGCTTTAACATCTCAGGTTTATCTGCCCATGAAGCGGAAATATCGTATTTAAGAAAGCTGGACTTTTCAGAATCTGAAGTGAGGTTTGCAAACGATTTAAGATATTTCAGAAATGGTATAAAATATTACGGAAAGGGGCTGGACGCCGAGTTCGCAAATAAGGCTCTAGATTTCCTAGATGTGACATACCCAAAGCTCAAAAAAATCTTAAAAATAAATCCTAAAAAAATTGAGTGACCTGACAAATTCAAATATCTTTAACAGAAAATTATTTCCTATAAAACAGGAATGGGCCCAGAGGGATTCGAACCCTCGACCAACGGATTAAAAGTCCGCTGCTCTACCATGCTGAGCTATAGGCCCTTCTCCATCCTTCCAAGTAGCTTTCTACATTTTTCTTTTATAGACTTATTAACGTTCACGAGGACAAAGCCCCTGTCCATGAGCCCGTAGATGATTACCAATCCTTCATCGCCCTCCAGCACGAACGGCATGACGAGCAGGTCCTCCTCGCCGTCGACGAATATCTTCACCTTCTCCTTCATCCCCAAGGTCTTTTTGGCAGCGAGCCAGGCCTCCGAGGTTATTGTGCTGGGTGGGTTTTTGACAGCTATCTCCGCGAAGCAGAAGGCCTCAATAGCCTCTATCTTCTCCCTTTTGACCTCTTCCCGCATCTCCCTCCTGTCATACACCAAAATGTCCGGCTCTATGCCTTCCTTGAGGGCGAAGTAGCTTACGCTGTCGCCGACGCAGACTACCTTCTTCCCCTTTATCTCGTCAAGGATTTCGGAAAAGGACTGGAAAACCCTGTCGAAAGGCTTCCTAAATTCGTCTTTGAGGCTTTCAGGAAGGATATAGCTCTGGTTTAATGCAATCTACCTCTCGTTTAATTTCCGGTTTGGAAGAGAAATAGTTATTTTGTGTACGCCTGTAACAGAACAGCCCCCGGAATTATTGGAGGGGATTTCAATCTTTCAGTATATATTATTATGGCGTTGGTAACACCTAATCTATGTATCATAACTTCGCCGACGCCTTGTAAATAAGCATTAGCTCCTGCTCTTAGTTTTGGTTCTGCAGGGGTTAAATAATCCTTTGGGATACGATATAACCAAGTCATGAATCTTTAATAAGAAAGTAAACTTTAAATCCTTTACTTTGTCCTTACCCCGTTCAGTGTCCTCCGCTGCCAGGCGTAGGTCTGGAGTTTGGAACTAGAGCCATACCCGCAGGCCGAGCACTCCCTCTTCCTGATGTGGAAGGCCCTCTTGCCGCACCTCCTGCACAGGACGTGGCTCCTCTTGTTGTGCTTTCCCTTGGATGGGGTCCCCTTGCTCATCGAATCACTACATACTTTAATGCCGTTAATTATTAATAAGCCTTCCGGATGGGTTTGTCAGGGTTTAAATCTTTTAATCCGGTATTTATTGCATGGGTATTTTTAGTAAAAAAACACCTGTTTTGACCGGCAAAGCCGAGTTTGGCCATGGAACCCATCACCTATATATGCCAACAGTTGACACTCTCGATTATGGCTCACGGTACTCAGCAGGTTCAGCGGAGTTCGTATTATTTACTTCTTCATTTATGGAAAATCTGGAATCGTTAAAAGGTCTTGATGTCGGCGAAAATTGTCATTTACACTCTGGGCCTATGCAGGGCGGCTACATGGTCGATGTCAGCAGAAAAGGGATTGTGACTTTTGTTTATCCACATCGGCTTACGGGATTTATAATAGTTGCTAATGGGAAAGAGAGGAGAATGTTCTAATTTCAACTTTTTAAACAGCCACTAATGCAATTGCGTTAATGTTAAATACGGCAAGGTCCAATCTCTTACAGGGTGAGTTGGTTAGATAGCTTCGCCCTCCCGCCAAAAGGAGGGTGAGGAAGTTCCGTCCATTGAGGGACCCGAAGACTAGGGAAGCCGAGAGGTTTGCCTTGATATCAGAAACGGTACCCGAACGCCCCAATGGGATGATTGCAAAGGACGTCGGGCGGTCAGGGATGAAACGGATCAAGGCTTCCGGTGAGATGCAAGCCGCAGGCGCTTAGACGAATGCTATCTTGAAAACAGAAGACGGGCTAAAACCGACACACCCTACTTCTTTTCATTTTTGGTGTTAATGATTTGATAGCTTATAATTAGCTCTATTTTTTATGATAAAAAATCATATTGGTATGAATAGAAATCTATAAATATGATTAATATGAATAAATATCTTAGATTAATATGGACTTGGAAAGCGTTACTGTCGGTGAAAGGGGACAAGTGGTAATACCCCAAAGGTTTAGGGAAGAGATAGGGATAAACCCCCGTGAAAAAATGATGGCGATAAGAATAGACTCGCTTGTTGTCTACAAAAAAATGGAGGACTTCCTGACAGAAAGCCTCATAAAAACCTTGCAAAAAGGCCTTGGAGATTTGAAGTTTGAAGATATAGAAAGTTCAAGAGATGAATTGAGCAAGGAAATGATAAGATGATTGGACTTGACAGCTGGCTGTTTTTTGAACTAAAAAACAAGAACGAAAAGGCTATTGATTTCTGGAGATTTGTAATTTCAGGCAAAACAAAAATTTTTGTCTCTGTTTTGGTGCTCTATGAGCTGGGCCTACACATGTTCAGGAGAGGGGAAAGCAGGTTTTATACAGAGATGAAGCAAATCATTTTGAACACCCCCAATATTCACGTGGTTGACATTAACGCTGAAATCACTGAGAGGGCCTTGAAGCTAAGCCACACTTACAATATGCCAGCAGTAGATAGCCTGATAGTTGCGAGCTACCTTTCAAAAAAATGCGAATCGATAATAACAAATGACAAACATATGGTCAATCTTGCTGGGAAGAAAGTTATAAAGATAAAAAGCTTGAAATGAGCATAGGCTTCCGGTGAGATGCAAGCCGCAGGCGCTTAGACGAATGCTATCTTGAAAACAGAAGACGGGCTAAAACCGACACACCCTCTTTTTCTTTGTAAAGACACTTGAGCAAACAGAAATGGCCTTGGTGTAAGCCCATAAGAACTACTTTCAACTGTATAGATATTTTCATTTTTAAAATGTGGAACTAAATTCTTATTATGATTCTTTTGATCTTCTGGCGTAATCAAGATATGCGGTAACAACATCGTAAATATCGAGAACAGTTATTGTTTCATCTCTAGGAAACATTGGTATTCTAGTGTCAGTTGGCAAAACAATACCTGGACTAAAAGCATGCAATCTAGTTATTGTTGGCAAAATTAGTATCTTAGGATGATTTTCGAACATAAAAGGTATAGTTCTCATTCTGCCATGTGGTTGGTTAGCAATTTGAACTTCCTCTTGATCTTTCCATTCTCTCCTATCATTGGTAACTTGTACAGAGTAAAATGTTATGGGATTATTTCTATAATTTTCAGGAGCTTTAGAAAAGTGATATTCGCGGGATCCATCAACCCCATAGTTTCTTGCAAAATTTTCATATATTGGAACTACATAACTGCAATCTTCACACCATGGCGCACCATGGAAAAGTGCAATGTGCCCGATTTCTGGATGTTTAGCCACATTTTTTAAAATACGAGAATATCTTTGGTAAGCATTAAAAGCGTCAAAACCTTGAATTTTAACTAATTTCCCCATAATTTTAATTCAAAAAATAAATCTTAAATCCTTTTCCATACATTTCAAACCACAAAAACAGAACTATAAAAACCACGTAATTAAAATTTATTGGTTCTATTTTTTTCTTCATTCCAAATTGAGATTGCCCCAACATAGTAATAAAAAAATTAGGAAATAAAAAAGAAAAAAATAACTACTTCTTTCCGACCTTCTCCTCCTTGAGCAGCTTCTTCGCGATGAAGAAGACCACAAAGGCCATTATAAGGAAATTTATCACGGCAGCCAGGAATGAGCCCCACTTTATGACTATGGACCCTATCGCCAGCGTCGCCTCCCTCCATGCCCCTCCGGGTATGAACGGGGTTATCACCGGCATGACGACGTCATTGACCAGCGACTGCACGAGAGCCGTCAGGGCGGCACCTATGATGAACGCCACCGCCAGCCCTATGACCTTGTACTCGTGGAGGAAATCCCTGAATTCCTTCATCAATCCCATGCTTTCCCCTCTTGAAATAATTGTGAAAGCAGGCTATTAAGCATTTAAATCCCTATCTGCATATTGGATATTTATGGCGAAGAAGGACAAGTCGAGGCTCCCTTCGGGGATGGGCGGCCTTGTGAGGTACGACGAGGAGGTCAAGGAGACCATAAAGATAAAGCCCGAGTACGTCATATACTTCTCCCTGGCTGTCATCGCCATCGAGGTAGTCCTTAAGTTCCTGGGTTGAGTTTTTATTGATTGTTTCTGAATTATATTCATGGCTATTTGGATAGGTCCTGCAGGCACACCCACCACCGTCTCGACTGGCACGATAGACGGGATAAAGGAAGTGGAGAACCTGGGCCTCAATGCGATGGAGGTGCAGTTCAGCCACGGCGTCAGGATGAGCGTCGAGGGCGCGAAGAAAGTGGGGGAGGCCAAAGGCAATGTTCGTCTTTCAATCCACGCGCCCTATTTCATAAACCTGCTGTCGACTGAGATGGAAAAGGTCGAGGCGAGCAGGAAGAGGATACTGGATTCTGTCGAGAGGGGCCATCACATGGGTGCGAATATCGTCGTCATACATTGCGGGTATTACGGGGAGCTAGGGGCGGAGGAGTCCTATGAGAAGATGAAGGCCGAGTTTGAGGGGCTTTCGGACGAGGTCAAGTCAAACGGCTGGAAGGTCGCTTTGGGACCGGAAACCGCGGGGAAGATGAAGCAGTGGGGGAGGTTGGACGAGATTGTGAAGCTGTGCGAAGAAGTCAAGGGCTGCGAGCCTGCCGTTGATTTCGCCCATCTGTACGCAACCCAGGCCGGGAGGGTGGACTACAAGAACATCCTGGACAAGGTGTCGGTGCTGAAGCTCAAGGTGTTGCACACCCACTTCAGCGGGATAGAGTGGTCGCCAATCGGGCTGACGGGGAAGGGGAACGAGAGGAGGCATCTGCCTCTGGGTTCAAAGAGCCCTGACTACTCCGAGCTTGTGAAGGAGATACTGAAAAGGAAATTGAACATCACCCTCATTTCAGAGAGCCCGCTGCTTGAGAAGGATGCGCTGGTTCTGAAGGGAATGTTTTGAGTCAAAAAAATATCAAACTTATGGAAAAAATCAACAATTTAAATGTAATCTTTTAATTGATTTTTATGACTGTTGCGTACCTTTTGATTAAGAGCCAGGAAGGAAGGAGTCATAATGTACTGGGGTCCATCAGAGCTTTCCCGGAAGTTGTTAGAGCAAATGTTGTGACAGGCTTTTACGATGTAATTGCGGTTGTAGAGGCCCCTGCTGAAGAGTTGGTAGGAGTTATTAATAGTATATACAGACAAACGGCTTATATATTTCAACATACAACTTCGTTTGAAGTCCCATCTTTTGTTGATTAATTATTCAAGCGGCTTAACTGTGATACAGAACCGCTATAACCAGAAGGGTGGTGTTCCTCATAATCATCATCCCACTGTTTCTTTATGGACGGAAGTAATAAAAATACTCTCTTTTCGGAATACGATGCTATAACTCATAATTCCAAAGTTTTAGCGTTGGTCAGAATCTCGGGACCTTTCTTTGTCAATATTATATCGTTCTCAAGCCTGTATCCCCCGATGCCCGGCTCGTAAATCCCAGGCTCTATCGTGAACACCATGTTCCCCCTAAGTGTTTCCTCCTTCCACTTCTTCAACTCCTTCTTCTTCTCCGGCCTAGGCGACAGGTTGGGAAACTCGTGGACATCCAGGCCTATGCCATGCCCGAGCGAATGCTTGAACTCGAAGCCTCCGCCCTTTATCACATTCTCCGCTACCTCGAAGATTTTCCACGTCGGCTCTCCCACCCTCAGCGCATCAATCGACTTCCGGTATGCCTCCTCCACTGTATCCGCGATGGCCTCCTCCTTCTTGTTCAGCTTTCCGATTTTTAGGGGGATTGTCGTGTCGGAGCAGTAGCCGTCGCAGATGACACCGAAGTCTATCATCCCGAGTCCTCTCCCGATCTTCCTCTCCGAGACCGAGGGGTATGGGTGTATGTACGCAGAGCTGGCGCCAGACTTTATTATCGGCGGGAATGAGAAACCTTCCACCCCTTTCCTCATGACCTCCTGCTCGAGCTGCAGTGAAAGCTCCCTCTCGCTGACTCCCAAGGAAATGTTGTCCTCGATGAACTTGATCCCGATGTTGGTTATCCTCGTCGCCTTACTCAACGCCTTAATCTCCCTCGCCTCCTTAACGCTCCTCAGATTGTATGCAATCTCCGACACGTCCAAGAATTTCCGCGAGCTGAACTTCCTGTACACCCTGTAGGGGAAAATGTTCTCGTTCACGCCTATCCTCTTCTTCCCTTTCAGCCTGGCCTTGAGGAACTTCAGAAGGCTGTTGCCGTACTCCTTCTTGCTCACCACATCGACGCCCTTCAACTCGTTCAATGCCCTGTCATACTCCAGCTTGGACACTAGCAACGTCATCCCCCCCTCCTCCACCAGCAGGCATGCCGAAGCGTGCGCCCTCTCCTGCCTGAAGCCGGTGAAGTACTCTATGTTCGAGTCGAAGACCGGCTCGTAGCTGAGGAAGACCGAAGAGTCCACCCCCTTCTTCTCCGCCTCGGCCAGAAAAGCCTCGGTTTTTCCGTCGGAAGTAAGCCTCATAGAACCCATTTAATAATATTTTCGTTATAGGAGAAATAAATCCTTTTAAGCGGAATGTCAGTTGCAATCCAAAAGACAGCGGTTTGTCTTTGTAGTGTTTTCCTTTGAGTTACAAACACCGTCTCCGCAGCAACCTTGGGAGCATCTCCTCCCTATACAGGCACAGTCAGTGGGGCAGGTGAAACAGTCTTCGCCAGCCGCACGGCCACTGCAAACCCTATTGCCACACGGTATTGTCGTCGTGCTTGTGGTCGTCGTGGTGGCTGGCGTCTCGACAACATTTACGTCAAATGTCTGGAACTGGTACTCCTTGCCGTTGCTGTCTACCGCAGTCAGCCTGAAAGTGTTTAGTCCCAAGGGGAGTTTGGTTGTGTCGATGCTCACGTTGGTGACCGTTGCCGGCTGTCTGTTTGAAGTGGCCACTAAAACCCATTCAGTTGGGCTCCTGCCGAGGCCAGCCTCAAGCCTGTAATTAGCGAAAGAGTCCCCGGTTATCTTTATCTGGCCTTGATAGTTCGCTCCGGAGATGTTTATTGGGAAATGTTGGTTATAATACTCTTGACTGTAGGGCGCCGTGTGGGTTTGCGGGGAGTAGATCACCGGGGCCAACATGTGGGGATTGCTTGCGGCAAGTGAGACTGTCTTCTCGGCGTTCAGCCTGCCGTACCCGAAGAGTGTGTCCTTGCCTGATCCACCAAGGTCGTCCGCGCCCATCCTTATCAGTTGCCTCACCTCTTCAGGTGAGAGGTTGGGATACTTTGAAAACAGAAGTGCTGCGACACCGGCCACATGAGGGGCTGAAAATGAGGTTCCTCCCCCGTCACAAAATCCGGTTGGACTGTAGGGACCGAAAGGGCATATGGAAGTTATCGGAATGCCAGGCGCCCCCACATCTATTTTCTCTCCCCGGTTAGACCAGTACGGCACGAGGTCGTTCTTATCGGTACCAGAGACTGTAATCGTGAAGTCTTGTCCGGAAGGGTCATAGTCAAGCGCGTCCAGCCCTTCATTTCCTGCGGCGGCCACCACCACAACCCCCTTGCTGTGGGCATACCTCATGGTGCTTCTTGAGTATTCGGAAAAGGTGGATGATATAAAGCTGCAGGACACGACCTTGGCGCCGTTGTCTACGGCATATGTAATCCCCTTCATGCAGCGGTTCAAGCTTGCCCCAGACCCTTCAAAGGTCTTCACGCTCATGATCTTCAGGTTCCAGCCAACCCCAACAACCCCCATATTGTTGTTGCCCTCAGCCGCTATGGTACCGGCGATGTGGTTGCCATGGAAATCGCCGCTCAGCGGCTCGTTGTCCCCATTGGCAAAGTCCCATCCGTAGTAGTCGTCAATAAAACCATTTCTGTCGTCGTCAATCCCGTTCCCAGGCACCTCGTCCTGGTTGGTCCAGATGTTGTTCTTGAGCTCTGGGTGGGTCCTGTTTATTCCACCGTCTATCACAGCGACAACGACATCAGACGAGCCGACAGTCTCGTTCCAGGCATATTCGGCCCTGATTCTTTTCATAGACCACATGTCGCTAGAGTAGTAGGGGTCATTTGGCACGGCTGTCAGGTATTCCATATAGTTTGGCTCGGCGAATTCCACATTTGGGTCATCCGCGTACTTTTCCGCCACCGACTTCACCTTCTTTGCCTTCTCCCCGGTCACCGGGTCGCCCTCCTTCACCACCTCTTCGCTCTCATCCAATGTTACTAGGTACCACCTCGATAGCTCGTGTTCCTCGTCGGCCAGCTCGGCGGCCTTCTCGAACTTCAGGGCCTTGTTTTCCTTGTTAAGCTTGTCCAGGGAAGCGATGCCCGTGTCCTCCGGGCCCTTGAAATCTTTGGCCTTCTTGTGGCCCTCGGGAGTCATCTTCACAAGGATGCTGTTGGACAGGTAGCCCGGCTCAACGTGCTTTTCCATGCGGATCTCCTCCTCTTTCTCACCGGAATATCCCAGGATGTTTTGGCCCAGCTCGATAAAGAATGCGCTGTTGTCGTATGTGATTTTAGCCACGGCCAGTATGAATAGGAGAATTGCGGCCAAAGGAAGCACATTCTTAATTTTCATACAATATTTTATTTGGGCGCCCATGTTATTTATTCTTTGTAAATAAACCCAGATTGATGGTTGGCACACCATTCTTCCCCGCCTCATCCAGAAAAGCCTCGGTTTTTCCGTCGGAAGTAAGCCTCATAGAACCCATTTAATAATATTTTCGTTGTGGGAGAAACAAATCCTTTTAATCAACCCGGCGCTCTTTATTGGTATGGCCGCAGATGTGAGGCAGATCCTCAGAGAGGTCGAGAGGCTGATAGCCACGCTCGAGTCGATGCCGGACGAGGAGATAGCGAAGGCCGCCGGAAGCTACATAAATTATCTTTATAATGTGGACATAAGGAGGGTTAGGGCTGAGCTGCCGGGATATCTGAAAGGTTATGAGGCGTTCAGGGATGGCTCGGTGAACGGCATAGCTGGAATCATTCCCCCTTCTACTGACAGGCACGTCAAGGAGGCGTTCGGTTATTTCTCGAGTTTGGCCGGGATGGTGGAGTCCAGGTTCTACAGGGATGGCACGTATGTCGGTAGCCAGCTGTCGTCGAAGGCCGAGCATGAAAGGTGGTACAGGGAGTTCAGAGGCATGCTTGCCAATACCCTAACGGAAGCCATAACCGCGTACAGGGCTGTGAAGGGGAACTTGACAGCTTTATCAAAGGACTTCCTCGTCGGCGGCCAGGTGAAGAAGGCGCTGGCGCAATATGGGTTGAGCTTGAGCGACCTGCCTTCCGTCGATTCATTGGTGAGGGCCGCGAACAAGCTGGTCAGCGTCTATGATGCCTATGAGAAGGCGGAGATAGGGAAGTATCATTGACTTGTCTGACAGTTATATTGGCAATGTCACCAAAGTATGGAGTGTATTCTCCGGGGCGGACCAATGGGTAGGTCCATTGCTGGGGGCGACCATACCCGAATGAATTTTTATCTCTCTCGATGTAAAGTGTCCCTTCTGGATAGCAGACGCCTAGTGTTTTCCCGTCAGAAATTTTGATAATCCCGACCATGTCACTATGGCCACCTGAACAGTTGGATCTGCGGTTTAAAGTTATTTCGACCCTTTTCCCGAGATGTTGGCTAATCTCATCGTAAAGAGTCTTAACGGTTGTGATAGAATCGACCATAGTAAATTTACCTGAAATCAAACTTTAATCCTTTTTCCTCGGAACTTTTTCGTTCACTTTCGTTCACTTCCGTTCTAGGAACGCTTCTTATATCGTTCATTCCAAGGTTTTAGCATGAGTTCGAAAAGAGGTGCTCGAATGGAATTGATGAAAATGATTCCAGCAGCATTGGTCGTGCTCCTTGTGGGAAGCACGATGGCTTATGCTTTCAACGGAAACGAGTTTAGCATATCAAAGAAGGAACTGGACGAGGGACAGTTGAAGGAAATGGTTCCGGAGAGTTACGATAAAGCTCTGGAACTCGTCGAACCTCCCGATGCAGTGGCGAAGCCCAACAGGTTTATATTGTGGACGAACGACGGCCAGAATGTCATGTGGGGTAAGTACGGTAATGGCTTTTTCGTAGGTGAGGACAACACTGGCAAGAAGGCCTGGGGCGTCTACCACAAAGGCATATTCATGGGCTTCTACGACGGCAAGGAGTTCAAGGGAGAGTACGGCGGGCCTAGACTAAAAAGGTTCTTCTGGTGGAGGGCCGATGGTCTCTTCGGCCTAAAGGATGGCAAAGGCGGGATTTTGACGTTCCCCAGGATGGGGACGATGACCGCCGACATAGGTATGGAGCCGCAAGGTCTGGCCAAGAAAATCGAAAGACAAACTCCAATAGCGGAAAAATTTTCGGCTAAGCTCCAAAAGAGAGCCGGAAAGACGGGAGAGTGAATTCAGAAAACGGGTGGGGTTCGCCCCACCTCCCCCCAATATTATGCTTCACAGGCGAGAGACGATGGAAACGATACGCTTAAATAAGACCGATTTCAAGATGTTGATTGATGGCGAGCTTGGGCAAGGCGAGGCAGAAGATCTCAAAGGCGGCATTCTTAGCGATATTTGGACTCTTCATATGTTCAACAGCAGCTGGGGCCCATACAATAGAATATTACATAATAGTTGAGGAGAATGGCAATTCTGTGGTGGTTATGACGATAAAGGGTTCAGGTCTCATCAATGTGCCGATAGACGCGGCCGCCGAGAACATCGACGTCCAGGGCGCCTTGTATAGCGTGAACAACGACAGCATAGACGTCGCGATAGGGTCGACCAGAGAGGCCGCTGTGGTCTATTCGACGCCTTCCTTGACGAGGAAGGATGCCAACTGGCAATTCTCGATGGATCTCGTGGATTCGGAGCTGACGACCGCCGTCATCGCAATATCGTCCAACGCCACCATAATCGAAACCCAACCTAAGGCCTTCATAGACGAGCACGACTTCAAGGAGGCGAAGTGGACGGACAACGTGACGGAGATAAGCATGGACTACTACTTCCAGAGCAGGCCGATAATCCCGCCCGTCAATAGAGGGAAGTGGTGGCTCATACCCTTGGGTATTCTGGCCGTTTCAGGCATCGCCGGTGGTTTCATTTTCATGAGGAAGAGCAGGGAGGACTCCAAGCTGAAGAGCAAGGAGAATGTGCTGAGGACGCTGTCGGACAACGAGAGGAAGATAGTCGAGATGCTCATCGGCGGCAAGGGTCAGATGAAGAGGAGCAAGCTGGAGAGGGAGAGCCAGATATCGAAGTCCAGCCTAGCGGCAGCGTTGAAGAACCTTGAGAGGAAGAAGATCGTGGAGCTGGACAAGACCTACAAGACGCATTCCGTCAAGCTAACGAGGTGGTTCGATGAGATGTAAGGGGAATTTCATGGTTATCGGGATACTGTTAGTTTTAGTCCTAGCCTCAGGCATGGCTTCAGCAGAAAACATGACCTACCAGCCCCCGAGCTCAGAGGGGAGGATAGGCATCAGGATAAGGGTCATACCCAAGGAGCCGATAAAGACCAACATAGGCTTCCAGGGGACGGTGATTGCATTGAACGAGAGGGGCGAGCTCAAGGAGGAGATAGTCAAGGAGTACAGGAATGACCTGAACCTCAGCGGGGACGCAGCTGTGAGGAAGGAGGCCGTGATAAAGGCCGTGGAGAGGAAGGCGAACAACTACCAGAACTACCTCAGGCTGACGATTCTTGTCAAGGGGATGCCGATGGACGACAGGGAGATGGTGATGGAGGAGCTTGTCGACATGGACGAGGGCTTCACCGGGAACTTCAGCGAAAACTGCGAGACGGCGTGCAGGCACCAGGTGGAGAGGTACATGGTTGTCGTCAAGGAGAACAGGTCTGTGGAGCCTAAGTTAGATAGGGCGAGCGTGAAGGGTCTGCTCAAGGGCGACGTCGGGATAAAGGGATTCGTCGCGGGCATCTTTGGCTAGGCTACTTTTTTGGTTTGTCAGAAAGGCATTTATAATTTGCATCAACAATAAGGCTATGCCGCGGGAGTACAAGTTGTATCTGATGTTTGAGGATGACGTACCTGAGATGTACAAAGGTAGTCTGGAGACGCCGAAGGTGCTCAACTCCGAAGCGTTCGTGAAGGGGGATGACATAGGAGAGTACAGGCCGTTTCTGCTAAGCGCTGTGCAGGCGTACTTCGATGGTTTATTCCGCAGAAGGAGGCTGGAGAAGATACCGAAGTCCGTCACCGACTTGCTGGTCGTCATCGAGTCCAATGTCCCCGAGCCTGCGGCAAGGCAAATAAGCTTTACCATGAGACTCTACAAAAGGCCAGAGTGGGTAGACCCGAGCTTGAAGCATCTGGAGTTCCGCTAGGGCCTTGCTGCGCATGGATAAATAGATTCAGCCTGTAAAAATAATTAGGTGAGAAGGTGGCTGGGACAACGACATGGTATAAATTCGACTTCTTAAGGGGGAGGAAAATGGGATCCACCTTTATGGTGTGGGCCTTCGATGCCCTGAATGGGGAAGTTCCTGAGGAGCAAGAATACAATTTGGTGTACACTGAAGCCACCTATAGAAACATCAGACTGTTGGTAGGCCTGGTCAGTTGGCCAGACGTCTTCAGCAATATTAGAATCCTAAAGTCCGGACAGTCCTATGAGTACAAACAAGAACCCGGGCCTGTTGCACAACCAGAATAGGATAAATATGCTTCAGCTATCAAATTGAAAAAGAAAAAAAGGAAAAAGGCGTTATTGTTTTAGGAAATCAAAGCGTATTCAAACAAAATCTCTGCTGGGTTCCAAAGTACTAATTCGTCATGTGCTTCATTCAAATCTGCTTCTTTCACTAGCCAAATTTTATAACCAGAAGTGCTACCAGAATCTGGAGTTGTGTCATATCCCAAGGTTATATATGCGTAATTGCCCATTATATGGACGTCTCCGTATTCATTTACTGTTCCACAGCCCAATGTATTTACACTTGCTGGCCATTCTGTATCTTCTCTAGCGAAGTTGATTAGGCAGTATTCTTCTCCTACATCCAATTGATGGCCGTTGAACACAAAGTTGCCTTTATCTGTGTTGTATGTCAACTTTCCCTACATATCTCCAAGAACAACCCAAGTTGGGTTTTTGTTGTAAAGATAGAGGTGGACAATGTTAGATTTACCTGCTGCCATCACTGCACCCACTAGCATCACTAAAATCAACAAACCTAAAAGAACTTTATTCACATTTTCACCTCTCTAGCTTTGGAATAATTTATGAATCCGCGTTAATTATTGCTTTTCTATGGAATAGTAAATGTTTTGGCTAAACCCACGCCAACCACATGCTAAGCCCTTTTACGCCTCAATATAAAGAAGGCCGCGGCCAATATGGCAACCCCAAACGGCACCAGGATGTAGAGCATGTTGAAACCCTTCTCTTCAACGCAGTCCCGAGGGCAATTAGCCTTGTCCTCGCCCGTTCCACAGACCCCATCCACCCTGCACAGCGCCTGGTCGAGGGGTATCGAGAGTATCTGCTCGCCCGAATGGTAGATTGCCATCCTGTCCGCCTGCTGGAAGTAGGGCGCCCTCAGCTCGACCCTCTGGACATCTATCTCCATATCTTCAGTCGGGGGATCGGCCAATATCTCGAAGGAGACGTAGAAATTCCCTGAGAAGAGCTCCTCCGAACCTGCAAGGACAGCCATCCTGTAGCCCAAGTCGGCTTGGGTGAAGTGCGACGTCAACCCGTCCAATATCTCTATGGACTGTAGG
>MFRS01000019.1:29703-40278 GCA_001784635.1 Candidatus Micrarchaeota archaeon RBG_16_49_10 | reverse complement strand
CCGTTCGCGTAGAAGTCTGCCGCCACCTTATAGACGTCCGATGAATAGGCGAAAGGCATGATTGCCAATAAGGCCATTACCAATATAGCGTGCTTCAATCCCACAACATCACCCCAAACCACAATACATATTTAGCTCGTTCTCTAGATGAGCGTAACTGCTCGGCGCGAATGCCGTCCCCATCGTGCATCCGTTGCTGCACCTGGGGAAAGCGCACATCATGCTGGCCGTCTCGGGGGAATTCGGGCAGCAGTATGGCGGACTATTGCGGCAGACCTCGTCCTGGGCGCAGTTCCCGTAGCAGTACCCGCTCCCGCAGGACTTCTTGACCGTGATCCAGTATCCCTCGTCGCAGAGGCCGAAGGTGTGGCCAAGCTCGTGGGTTACCAGAGTTTGGAGAGATATTTTCTCTGGTGACGAGGCAACCACAACCGCATCGCTGTAGTAGTGGGTGACATATCCCAGTATCGTGAACAGCGCCGTCTTCCCCTTTATCACCCCCACAATCCTCGTGTACTTCCCTCCATAACCCCAGTCGCTCGCGCACTTCCTCAATGCGTCGGAGGTCTGCTGCATGGTGCCGCTCGCGTTCGCAATCGAGAAGATGCTCGTCGGGTCCGGTGCCGGGCAGGTCTTGTCGGCGACGGCTATCGTCTTTACCATCTCCGGGCAGTCCTTCAGGGGGGTGTGGCTGACCCAGCTGGCGGTCATCGTTTGAGCCTTGGAGTCGAAGCCCTGTACTTTATTGATGAGCTGTATGTAGAGGATGACGAAATCCTTCTTGGGCTGCTTCGGGGCGGTCGTGGTCGTCGTGGTGGCCTTGCTGACGTTAGGGAGATTCCCCTTGCAGAGTAGGACGTTGGACCGCTCGACGCCCGCCCTGAATATCGAGATGTCGTAGGTGTAGTCGAACGCCACATACACTGTCCCCGTCTCCGTCTCGAAGGCGCTGCAGTTTGATATCTTGAAGGCCTCCCTCTTGCCGTCTATTGCCTTCACCATCCGCTTGACGTCCTCGAAGGTGACCCTGTCCTTCACCGTCGCTTGGAAGTATTCGCACTGGTCTGTCAGGAAGCCGTAGAGCACGTCCTGGAGGTCCTCGTGGGTTATGACGGTGTTGTTGAGATTGACGCAGGTGTAGGTCACGTTGGCGATTGGTGGTGGAGGCAGAGGCGGCTCTTGCTTGTAGAAGTTCCATAATATGCCGACGCCCAGAAATATGAAGAGGACTATCAGGACCATGTAGAATATGTAGCTCGTTTCGAAGCCTTTCCCGGGCATAGGTTATCAGCTATAATTAATTGGCGGGATTCTGAGATATAGCTTATTGGGGCTCAGCATGGAAGGTGGAACCGCACAAGACAGAGGGTGTATAGTTCCTGTGATGGATTTCACCCTAAAAAAAATAATTCAAAAGTCCCTGAAAGCCCCCTTGTATTCCATGGGCTCGCCGCATTGTGGGCAGTCCGTGGTGGCATCCTCGTACGCCGGGAGCTGAGACTTGTATATCGAAAAGGACACGAAGCTTTTGACTGTTCTCCCTGGCACGGTGCACCCTGGGGTCGCGCATAAATATCTGACCCAAGTGACTTCCTCCAGCGAAGCAGCCTGTGCAGCAACCATACCATTTATTTGGGGGATGATTTCTAATACTGTTGCGTTACCTACGGGATAGGAAAGGTCAGGGATTTAAGGGTTGGGTGGGAATATACTTCATGGACTACTCTATGGGGGAACATGTATTGGCGATGGGCGAGACGGTGGAAACGCCTATCGGCAGGCTGCGATATTTCATGGATCAGTTAGGCGACCCGGAGAGACCATTGTTAAGGCGAGACGACAAGTTCACCCTCCCTGATGGATATTACCCTGATATCGGCGGGTATTCGCTGAGGATTGAGCCTGCAAGAGGCGGCAAAGTCGTAATCACGGTTGCCAAACTGAGCCCTGGTGAATGAGGATAGGGCAAACCTTAAAAGCCTATTAATCCTTAACTTTCCAGGCTATTTTAGGGATGACATGATAAGACTGCTGTTTTGGAATGCTAAAGTGGATGAATATCTTGAAAGAGGGGTTTTTGGCGAGCTAAGGGCTTCGGGATATCAACCAGAGCAGTCTGCCTCGTTGAAGTCGGACCCTAACAAATATGACGCCGTGTTTTTGGGAATAATGATGGCTAAGAAATTGGGCGATAATCGGGTAAGGTCAATCCAGCCGCCGGTGGTTATAGTGGCTGTTGACAGTAATCCTGAAGAGTCGATGCATTATTTGAATTCGGGACGTCCTCCTGCACTGGCCCAAGATTACATTGAGATGGTATATCAGGCCGAACCGTTCTTGGCATCTTTAGACCATTTGAAGGGTATAAACCTTATCGACGAGTAGGGGATAAACGGTAGCTATATAGAAATAAAAGAAAATTATGCCGCTATTTCAATGCCTTTCCTAGCGTAACTATTTTTTCTTGTAGCCAAAAAGTTTGCTATATTTATTATGATCAACCAAATCCAAAACGAATGCAATGATGTCAACTTTAGACCCTTTTAATGTATATATCATTCTCCAGTGACCTGAAAGGTTTACCTTCCAAAGATTATTTGCATCGTATTTTGCAACATATTCCTTCGGTATCATTTTTCTTGGGATGTGAATGCCGTATTGAGGGTTGGACTTCAGCAAGTCAACCTTTTGCCTTACAGAGTTCAACAAGGTCTGCTTGTCGCTTGTCGCTTGTCTTTATGCCTTTGGAAATCTCTTCACCAACTATCCTGTTCAGATCCCTGTATTCCTCTTTCGCGTCCCCAACAAATATTACTTTGACCGCCTTCTTATGGTTCATACTTCTATCCCTTCCCTCATGGCTCTCTCGAGTTTTGGGCTTGGGTTATATATCCATGTAATACCCTTCTCGCCAATGTAGATTTTGCCGTTCTCTTCCAAATAGAGAAGTATCAAGCGCAAGGTCTGGTCCATTACTTTCTTTGGGAGTTTCCTCTTAAGCTGTTCCAAGGACATAGTCAAATCGGCCTCGCTTAGTATTTTTTCAACCATCAGAACTGTCTTAAGGTTAGGCCAGTGGTGGACAGTCGGAACCATGTCTATGTTTAGCGGTTTTCCGGTAACCTTTTGGGTCATCAGTTTTTGCTTCATAATATCAACTCTGATTAATTATGTATAATTTTATATATATTTAACCTTAACCCGTAACCAAAAATTAGACTATCTTATTAAAATTTGGGTAACCATGCTTCTTTATTTCCTTTCCCATATGGCAGGCATAGATTGAATCACCGCATTACCGATGTTGTTGACAATCTTCCGGCACACCAAATATGTCGGGCATGTCGGGCATATTTCCTCCGGCCTCGTCTGGCTTCTTGCGCTGTAGACGTCCAATGTGTGTGTGACAAAGTCGGGCCTGTTCCTTAGCTCGGCATAGTAATAATCAAAAACAGCCTTTTGGACCAAGGGGAGGTCTTCCGGGTGTTCGTCGCAATAGGCGTAGAGCAGGTCCGCCTTCTCTGGGATTCTCATGGCCGCCACCCACTCCATCCAGACCGGTTCATTGCGCATTATACCTTTAAGGTGGCTCAATCTTAAAAGCCTTTTCTTCTGCCGCCTAGAAGTTTCGAGGGAAAGACATGGTCTTTGATGAATTTAATGTCCTCCTTGATTGAAGCGATGTCGACCTTCACGATCTTCATATCAGCCTCTAAATTGTAAATCTTCCTCTTCAATATGATAAAAGGAGCCAGAAACCCGAGCATCAAAAGCAAGAGTATCTGGAAGTAGAACATAGCTATACACCAATGACGCTAAAATCATGCCGCTATTTCAATGGGTGATCTCCCTCTACCATGGACCGATTTGTTCAAAACAATTTTTCTGGCGTTCTCCTTGAAGGTTATGTCGAAGTTAGAGAAAAATGGGATTCTCCCTAGGATTGCGTCTTCGACAGGCGAATCTGAAAGTAAAACCTTCACAGGCATCTGAGGGATGTGCTCCTTTACTCTCTTTTTTGAAATTACCAGATTGACGGGAAACTCTACCGTCTCGACAACACCTCCTATGCCCTCCAGAGTGCCCTTTTTACCGCCTATAGCCAACCCCAATTGCTCGGCCACTTCCTTTGATAAAATCGTTGCATCAGAACCGGAATCTATAATGGCAATCAGGCTAACCTCCTTTTTGTATTTCCTGAAGGTGACTGGAATTTTTGGCCTGTAAATCACTCTGTTGCCATGCAGTCCCTCTTTTCTGTAGGAAAAAGAGATTGACATGGGATCTCCCTCAGATTGCCTTTAATACCTTCTCAGGAACTCTCGTGACAAGCGGCCTAATCCCTGGATGCTCCCTTTCGACATTCTCCATCAAATGCTTAAGTTTCTGGTTGGAGGCGATGACACGCCTGTTGGATATGGCCACCCACTTCCCTATGTACTTCCCAAGATCGGCTGACGTGTACCACTCGAAATCGGAATCCAGAGTCGGGTTCGGCATGAATGATATTTGGCTACCAAGCTTAAATCTTTGAGTAATTTTTTGGCACAAAGTGGCTGTAAGAAGCCCCTTTTTGGGTAGTTCCTCGTCCTACAAAAAATGGGGTAGTAAGATCTGATTAACGAGAAAGATAGGGAAGACCTCGAAAGCTATTAATCCTTAACTTCTCAGTCTATTTTCCAGATATTATGGTTGTAAATATATTGTTTTGGATGGATCGAAAAGACGATTTCCTTGAAACTAACGTTTTAGAGAAACTGAGGGACATGGGTTATCAGGCCGAACAGTCTGTCTCCAGGAGTCTAGACCCTAATGATTTCAGCCTTGTGTATTTGCACGCATTAGTGGCTAATGAAATAGGAGATAGACGGGTTAGGGATATAAGACCTCCGGTTGTTATACTTGCTCCGTCCCCTGATTGGAAAGAAGCGAGAGACTATTTATTGCTGGGGCGTACAGGCCAACTGGCCGAATACTATATATCAGCCGGATCAGAATTCGGGCCATATATGGAGACTTTACGATATCTGACAAGTGTAGGCCGAATAAAAGGGTAGAGCTCCAACGGCAATTCCCTCGATACTTAATGCAAGTCCTATAAACCAAGGATTAAAAGCCTGCCCCACAAATTATAATTATGAAGAAGGTCGTCCTGTCCCCATCCAAGCTGTCGCTCTTCAAGGAGTGCCCGCGCTGCTTCTGGCTGGACGTGAACAAGGGGGTAAGGAGGCCCGAGGGGATATTCTCTTCCCTGCCCAACGGCATGGACCTCGTGCTGAAGAGGCACTTCGACGCCTACAGGGGGAAGGGGCTGCCGCCTGACATCAAGGGGAAGCTTAAAGGACGGCTCTTCGAGGACATGGACAAGCTGAGGGTGTGGAGGAACAACTTCAAGGGCCTGGATCATGAGGACAAGGCAAGCGGGGCCATCCTGAAGGGCGCTTTGGACGACCTGTTCGTGACTGAGGACGGCCTGCATGTGCCGCTGGACTTCAAAACACGCGGATTCCCTTTGAAAGAGAATACGCACGAGCACTACCAGCACCAGATGGACATATACTGCTTCCTGCTCGAGAGGAACGGGCTGAGGACCGGGGACTTCGCCTGCCTGCTCTTCTACTACCCCTTGGCTGCGGAGGGCAACGGGATGTTCAGGTTCGAGTGCGACATCGTCAGGATCAAGACCGACAAGAAGGATGGTGAGAGGCTGTTCCTCGATGCTGTGAAGGTTCTTGATGGGGAGGAGCCTGCGTCTAGCGGGGAGTGCGCTTGGTGTGGGTGGAATAAAAATTAAAAATTTTATATATTGATGTATTCAATTTTAATTATAATGGTAAAAAATGATATTCAGCCACTAAAATTTTATCAAGAACCCATATATTATAGTGGGTTATTAACAATTATTTCTGGAGTTTTTGTAGCGTTTTCCTTTACTAAAAACAACATAAATTCTGCTATACAAATGGCTTTTTCAATTTCAACGATTATATTAGGAGTTTTAACTTATTTTTTTTGGGAAACTCGTTGCCCTAACTGTAAAAGATCTTTTTTAAAGAAAGAAAAAATTGATTGGATAGAAGATTTAGGGACAAAAAAACAACCTTATACATATTATAGTAAGATCTATCAATATCCTGATGGAACAACAGAAGACGTAGAAGGGAGTAAAAAAACAATTATGAGAGATAAAAAATACGACAGACATTATTATATCTGCAAAAAATGTGATTACGGAGCTGACAAAGAATGGAATCAAGAAAAGGGGGAATGGCTTGGCGAAGAACCTAAACCTCTAATGATAAAAAAGAAGGAAAATTTGGTTAGTTTTGGCATTAATGACGATTCAGACAAACAAGGGAAAACAAGAACACCTATTCCTATAAAAATTAAGAAACGAATTTTTGAAAGAGCAGAAAATGCATGTCAGCACTGTGGCAATTCTAATGTAAAACTTCATATACACCACATTGATAAAAACCCTGAAAATAATAATTTGAGTAACCTAATTGTTCTTTGCCCAGATTGTCATTCTATTGCCGAATCTTTAACAACCGTGGCACTCAAGAATGAATCTAAAAAGGCTTACAGAAAAGTTCAGACAATCCACAAATACACACAAATACAAAAACAAGAGTAATTTAGGAGCCATCTATTCTTGACCTAAACAATTTTTCTGTTTCTTTGTTCATAAAATAAACATAAACTCCTTTATGAGCTCTTGTCAATAATACTCTATAGACATTTTTTAAGTGTTTAACAAAATTTGGATTATTTCTTTTAGCTTCAGTATCGTAAGAATTTTCTGGTTTTGCTTCCCAATCCTTTTTCTGTTCATTCCAAACCAAATCGTTACAAAAAATTACTCCTATATAATCAAATTCGAATCCCTGTGCAGTATAAACTGTACCTACTTGTTTCATACCAGAATCGTCCGTTGCCCATTTCCAAAATTGATCTTTTTTTTCCCAAGGCATTTCAAAATCTTCTATTTTAACATCATTAACTAGTGTGCCATCATAATTAGGCTCACTCCAAGGCCAGCAATAACTAGCAACTATTCTAGCACAGTTTTTATTTTCATGATTTCTTTGATCAATAAGTTTTTTTAGTTCATGCGGAGAATCAACAATTTTGAATTCCATATTTTGTTCATCGCCAAGTTCTATGTCTTGTCCTTCATCTTTTATCTTTAGTATTTTCTCGATTAATTCTAGATATTTAGCAGAACCGCCACATCTAAATTGGGTTTTAAGTTCATCCATTTCATAAATTTTTGCGTTAAATTTAGTTGCAGACTCTTTTATTAAATTGACATTTCCTATTTCATTTGGTCTAACTATTTGATGTTCATCAATAAAGAAAACAGATAACTTAGCCGATCTAACCAATTCATTTATTTGAGGCTCCCCAGTTCTTGACGATCTTGGAGTATACCTGCTTCCACTTGTTTTCCTAATCCTGTGTGCCTCATCGCAAATAAGAACGTCTATCTCATTTTCTTTATGACCAATAAAGCTATTGAAAAATTTGAATTGTTTAGCAGATCTAACTCCCAATATTTTTCTTAATGTATTAGTGAATGCAGAAGAACCAGTCGCATGAACAACATTTTTACCCATTCTTAATAACTCACCCATAACTTCCAAAGCAATAACAGATTTTCCAGTTCCTGGTCCACCTTTAACAATAATAACAGCCTTTTCTTTTGATTTAGCAACTTTTTTTGCTTGACTCATTATTGTGTTGTAAGCTGTTTGTTGTTCTTCAATAAGATGAAATATTTGTTGTTTGTTAATCATTTCCCCAGTATGATCTAATAGTTTTTTAGAAGGCCTTACTATGCTAAGGTTAAATCTCTTCAAAACCTCTAAACCCCTACCTTTACCTAATTTTTCTTTAAGATAATTTCCTAGTTCAATAGTCTCTTGTTTAGAAAAAATAGGATATTCTTTGAGGTTTTTACTAAACTTTTGTAGATAAAGTACCTCGTCAGTACCTTTACTGTAATTATGGCAATATACACATGCACTCAAAAGAACAGGTTTTTCTTCTTCGAAAATAGTCATATAATCTTTCAAATGCCAATAATAACCTTCAACCTGTAAAGAGGGGTGGGAATTTAATTTCTTAAATTGACCATAATTAACAACTACATTTCCATCATCCTCCGAATCTTCTACATTGTTATTAGACCACTGTTTTAATTCAATAACCACAATATTGTCACTTTCATTTTCGTCAGTTCCAAATAAAACCACATCAATTCTACTGTTTTTTGCAAAGGGTAATTCGTATTCGATCACAATGTTATTCTGCAATAGGGTGGGTGTATCTAAGACTTCTTTCAATTTTGGTAAAGAATAGTTCCAAGCTCTAAATTCAGATTCCGGTGCTTTTCTATTAAAATATTCCTCAAATCTTTTTGCTATTTTATCTGCAATCACATTGGAGCTAACATCTTTTTTAAAATTCAAAATGGTTTCGTCATATAGTCTCATATCAATACTCCATATATTTTTTATTTGATCCCTTTGCTTTTTCAATGGGATATCTTTTCTTGTTTTTCTTAATTTTTTTGTTAAGTTCTGTTGCTAAATCTATGTCATATTTCTGGGCCAATCTAACTAAAAAATATAAAACATCAGCTATTTCTTCGGAAATTTCTTGTCTTTTAGTCTCATTCTCGAATAATTCGTTGACTTCTTTTTCTGATTTAAATCTAAAATGTTCCAATAATTCAGAAGCCTCAGTCACTATTCCAATTGTCAATTCTTTTGCGTTATGGTATTGATCCCAATTTCTCTCTTCACAAAAAATTCTAACTAAATCTTTAAAATCTTGTATACTTGTGCTCGAGTCTTTAAAAATCATAGTTATTCTTTACTTTTCTAAAATTAAAAGGATTTTGCTTGATAGTCTTAGCAAATTAGATAAATTTAAGTCTGAAATTATAATAATAAAACGTGTCTGAAGATAAACCAGACATTCATTTTTATGCAGATTTGGCAACAATAATTTCACTTTTAATTATAATGGGAATTTTCGTTTGGGAACAATTTAAAATAAACCAATTAGAAAAACAAAACACGAGAGTTTTATTAGAAAGTTTAAGAATTGAGATAAACTCTAATGTGGGATTTATAGAAGATTTTGAAAAAATAAAAGAACGTTATAAATCTAGTAATGAATTCACACAAAGTAGTTTTTCGACTATAGTTCTTGAAGAAATAGTAAGTCAAGGTAAAATTGGTAATGAAACAGATAAAATAATGATGAGAAGTCTGTCAAACAATATGACTATTACAAATAGAGTTATGGGAAGATTTCAAAATTTATTTTTTTATAATACTGAAGAACAATATAATGCTTGGCATAAACTAAAAAATGAAACTGTTGATAAAGTTAGCTTTAATAATCAAATTATCAAGGTTGATTTGTTAAAACTAAACGAAACGATTAAGTATTTTTTAGAAAACATTAATTAAATTAGCAAAAAGTTGAAACTACTTAACCTATAGCATTTGTACCCATAATATTGCCCCCACCTGGCCACAGGACATCAGCCCTCATCCGCCTTGTCTTCCCTCCCTATATTGTGTCTGATTCTTCTACCCAAGTTCAGGCTTTTTCGCGCTGTAAAGGGATATCGTCCCGAACATGGTGTTGAAATGCCGGCCCTCCTTCACCCCGACGAATCCCGAGCTTTCCAGATGATGGGGTATCATCCCCTTGATGTTGTCGGAGATCGGCTCGACCAGGGACAGGATAAAGGACAGCATGCTCATGATTGGGTTACGTGGCGGCCCGAAGTCGGCTATATGGATCTCCCCTCCCGGCTTCAGCACCCTATGGATCTCCCTCAGGGACTTCACCTTCTGGCCCTTGGCCAGGTGGTGCATGACAAGGCTGCTGACCACCCTCTCGAAGCTCCCGTCGCCGTAAGGCAGCCTGCCGCCGTCATACAGGTCAATCCTTATGCCAATCCCCTGCCTTGCGGCTTTCCTTCTGGCGATATCCAGCACCTTTTCATCGACGTCAACCCCCGTCACGTCCGAGTCCGGGTGCCCCCTCTTGGCGATGATGGAGAGGGTCGCAGTCCCGCAGCCGAAGTCGAGCACCCTGTCGCCGGGCCTTATGTTGGCCTCCTCGATCAATGCACTTTTGAACCTGCCTTCCGGCATGAATACCCTTATCAAAGGGTCATAGAGCTGGGTCAAGGGACGGAAGCTCAGTGCCAAGCGGTAGGATTTGCCGTTCTTCTTGCCCATGGGGTCTTCACCTTTGACCCAATATTGGGTTTTATGTCGTTTAATATCTTGAAAATTGCCTGAAAATTTATGGCGGCAAGGGAAGGGCAAGTGATTTAAGGTTGAGGTTTTATTCAATGAATATGAGTATGATTTTAATAGATCCGTTGGCAGAAAAGCCTTCGACTAGAGACGCCTGTTTGTTTTATAAGTTATACGCATGCGGGTATGGGACAAGGGACTCAAGAGACCCGTTTTTTGGCGACGATGAAATAGTTGCTCAAGCGAGTAAGCAAGGGATAGATTTTAGTAGAGTTATGGGGCATAT
>MFRS01000019.1:16459-29697 GCA_001784635.1 Candidatus Micrarchaeota archaeon RBG_16_49_10 | reverse complement strand
TGCCGTAACTAAGGCTAGGAGACAATATTTGTATGTAAGAGATGGGTCTACATATGATGACACTGTTTTAGATCTAACCCTTTTTTGCCGGGCCTGTGGAAACTGTGGTATTAACGACTTTTTACGACCTTATGGGCTATCTGTTGATGCGAAGGGCGTTTGAGCCGCTGGATTGCCTAACTGCCTAGTCGACCCAAACCTCATTTAGTGTGTTTATGTTACTGAGTATATTATTTTTATGTTACTGAGTCCACTATTTGCCAGAAAGGATAAAAGCCTTAGACCTAAACAATTCTTATAATCTCGGCACATTAGCAGCCAAAACATTCTTAACGGCGGAAAGCCAGATTTGGTTCATGGGATATGACGAGGACTACCCTCCCCTGTACAGGCTCGCCCTGGCGTTCCCCCCGACCAGGTGGGCGATCATGAGCTTTGTCAGTTTCGCGGCCTCGAAAATGTATCTGGAGCCGGCGCTGAGGGAGCTTACCCAAGAGTATCCCGCCGAGTACCTCACCGACCCGAGGAATGCGCAGATGCTGGCGCTGGCGCTCAGAAGAAAGCTGATAGATATGGGCAAGAGGGATGGGGTTGATATTGAAGGGAACCTTGAGAGTATCAGCGTTTATGTGCGGGGCAAAAGGAGATGAAATAACCCGATCCTCAGGCATTCTGCCATGCTGCCGCCTGAGGTCAGCTCCAAAAAGTGGAAATAGAAGGAAATCAGCCGGGAATGAAAGGCTTAAAAGGTTCAATGCAATATCTACTCCTATGACCCGTGCGTCAGTAAAATGCTACCACTACAGGGCCGTTAGGATAGCCCCCGGAGATAGGATTCCACCGACTGTGTGTAAAGACTACGACATACCAGAGGAACTGTGGGATAAGCCCCTCGTATGGTTCGTGATTGGGGACAAGGGTGATGTATACGATGCCCACGGCGCCTACCCCAGAGCTAAGCTTACAATATTCAGGCACTATCTCATGATACCTGAGGCCGACATAAGGCCGGACCCGGGAGGCGTAAGGAGCTGGGGGTATGTAGAGTATGCCCCTGTCGTGGTCAAGGTCGAGGAGATAAGGAACCCATGGGTCCTGGAATAGCTATTTAGAACTTTTCCAAGGGTGAGGTGAAAGCTTAAGAGCTTGAGTCTTCAAGATTTTATTGAGGTTTATGGTGCTAGCCGACATCACAACAGCCGCTGGTATAGCGGTGGAAGGATGGAGATTGGCCCCTAAGCCGGTTGTGCCGAGATGTTCCTTCTACGCCTTTGAAGTGTACGACGAGGCTGGTTATGTTGGTCTTTACAGCTCTTGGACAGCAACCCCACAAAGAAGGAAGGATCTGCTACCTTTGACGGAAGAGCAGTATGAGTGTCTTGGCAACCCGCCAGTGAGTTTCCCTTGATTCATAGCGAGTGGGGTGAAATTATGGCCAACGTGCTTCAAAATACGGCAACCGGCTACAGGCACCTTGGTTGCGGCAAGTCGGTGGTGTTTTTTACGGACGCAACGGGCAAAGAGGCGGTTCTGTGGCGGGGCTGGACCAGCAAACTTTGGCCTTATTTGGACAGCTTGGAGAAGCAAGGGCGTCTGGATCCTGAGATGTTACCTGCGCTAGACAGCGACCCAAACAGTCCCTGGTACGCCTCATGGGTTGCAGCGGTCAGGATAGAGAACTATGGGCAGAATTAAAACGCTGGATTAGGTAAGACCCATCAAGGGGAAAACATCACCTGAAGACCTCGTACCCCTGCGATTTGATGTCGGCTATTACCCTATTGTATGCGTTCTCGTATATTTTCTGGGCTATTATATGCATCATATTGATGACAGCCATGCTCAGCCTGCTGGTGTTGAAGGTCATTCTGTTGATTCTTATTGTGTATTCTCTCGTGTAGGGGACATTGTCTATGAACCCTAGCGACTCGAACTGGTAGGTGACGTGCACCGGTATTGGGATGGGCTGTGGCCCGACCTTTATCCCATGGTCGAAGTCGAGGGAGCCGCCGTACTGTGGCGTGCCGCCTTGGCCTCCAAAGGGTTGACGCCCAAAAGGCGGAATACCGCCCCACCTGTATGACATGACCTTTATTCTCCGGTTACCTTTAAATCCCTTTCCTTCAAGGTTGGGCTGTCACTGGAAGTCGCAGGTAAGGGATGAAAAGCAAAGGAAAAAAATCAACCGGGGATTTCAAACGGATGCCCCATGACATCCAATATTCCTGTGTGCGGTAAGTTGTCCCTCAAAAAGCGCAAGGTCCTCAGCCCGAAATCATTCTCTTCTACTGGTCCTAATGGTCCATTATAGATAACTTTATCGTCTACCTCGGTAACAGTGCGTCTTCGAGTATAGAATTGGCTTCTTTTAGCACCGTCTGTTGTCTCATAAAATCTCTGCATATAGCCTATTGCAATTAGCCCGTCTATGACAGCTCGAGGGAGCCCTGTTAAATTTTCCGCATAGTATATGAAGACTTGCGTTCTTGTTGGGGGTGCTTGTTCTCCGGGCATGAGTTATTTTAATGTGCCTAAACATAAATTATGCTCTTTCTCTGCAAAACAACAGGCTGCTTCCTACTAGATAGAAGGGCCTCATCTCGTACAAAAAAGGATAAAAGCGTCACATCCCAAACAACTTACATGAATGCCAAAGGCGCTTACACAGGCATGACCATACTGGCCGCTCTGAAGTCCGGTGGCGACAGGTTCAACGAGCATCACACCGGCCATTATACTGTGAGTTCTGAGACCCCGACATTTTTGGGCGTGGGGTCACTGAGATACCTGCAGAGCGTTTATGATTGTTATGAAAGGCTTAAGGTCCCCGTCGTTCCACATACTACCGAGCGAGGGCTGGCTGCAAGCCTGATTGGATTGGGGCTGCTCGTAGAGAGCGATGGTGGGGTAATCCCGGTCATGAGTGCCATGGGAAGGACAATCCTAGGGGAGTTTCTGAAATGACAGCCGCCCTTCAGCCACATCTTAGACTTTTTTTGCCTTAGCCGGGAAGGCTCTCGAGGAACTTTTTGACCTCTACTTCGTATTCCGCCGGGACAACCGTATCGACTGTGACGCTGTGGCTTGCGCCCATGTTATCCTCAGCCCACTTAAGGGTATCCAGCATAGAATGGCTTCCGTCAGGTGTAGGGTATAGCGACCTTGCCAGAGTTTCGTACTTCATAGCCACTTGCGCAACTCCCTTGACCAGCAGATAAGTGATTGCCGGGGAAAGCGCGACCGGCTTGCCAGCCAGCGTGGCACTGAACTCCTTGGCCATCTCCTCCAGAGTAAACAGTTCTGTTTCAGATGACCTGTAATGGAAGTTGAAATTTGTATCGCCAACGGTAAATGTGCCCATATAGTCCATTTCCGGAACATGCTCCGTAGCCTTTACGGCAAACCTGTATGGCATGACTTTAATTCTGAGGTTAGACTTAAATGTCTTTCCTTAGAAGAATTCGGTGTTATGTAGCCGTCCAAAAGCCACTATATTGCCCATTTTCAAGGCTTTCCAAGCAAAAAAAACAGTTTAAATCCTTAACTAATTAATTAAAACCATGAGCGAAGTCACTGTGATGCTTGGCCTTCACGATAATACATTCCGCGAAGGTATACAGATGTACCTAGATAATATGGGTTACAGGCACGCGTCCCCTGGGCCAGAAGAGATAGTAGGGGAAGCCAGAAGAGGCGGTTATACAGGTATTCTAATGGACGCGAATTACGGGAAGCATGGAAGCCCTGACACTTCGATAGCGGAACGGGTATGTGAAGCTCGTGGTGCTGCCGTATTTTTGGCAATTTGTGGGAGAGAGGAAGCTGTTGAAAAGTTGCAAAAGGCGGGGATTCCTTGCATACTAAAACGCCCGTCGGATCGTAAACCAATATATGATTTTTTTGATGGATTAGGGCCTGGAGTTTGAACACAATCCATCCCACCCCGGCATTTAAATACTAGCTCGACCATTAAGAAACGATAGGTGCATGGCATGAAGGGTGAAAGTCTTCACGAAGGGTGGACGAGTTCATCTTAGCCGTGCCTGCGACAATTTCTAAAATCGACTCCAAAGGGAGAGTCTCAATACCGATGCCTGTGAGGGCGAGGCTGAAGCTGCTGGAGGGTTCTGAGGTCAGGCTTTCCGTAAGGGATGGCTGCATATATATCCTCCCCCTGGATGGCCGGAATAGCACAATGGCGAGTGCAGGGGACTGTGGATCCCCCTGTCCGGGTTCGAGTCCCGGTTCTGGCCCTCTAAAAAGTTTGAGAGGTGGAAAAAAATGAGTGGTGAATCAGTTCACATGGATGGATGTATTGAATCGGGCGAGTGAGTTTCTTGCTTGTCCGTCTGACAAATACAACCTCAGACTGATTACAGGAAGAAGACCTGAATATCAGTGCGAAGGTTGCGGGACTTCTTATCCCATATTGGAAGGTGTTCCTGTTTTTTATGGAGACCGTTCAAGCAGAAAAGGTTGGAACTATGGGGAAAGAAGACTACTGGATATGATAAGGGATGAGAGCCGACAAGGATCTGACATTTCTTTGTGGGTGGATAGGCTCTCGCAACTTTATGCAAAAGATTACGGTAGAAGGACTGGAATAGCAAGGCTTATAGGAGCGCTCTCGGAAATAGGAGGCTCTTTGCCTGAAGTCGATAATGCAAGGCTACAGCAGGAAGCTACAAGGGCTAGATATGACATGGAGTTGTACAAAGGTACTTTCAAACTGCCAAAAATGCTGACTCCGGAAATTCCTGAAGGGCCAGTGCTTGAGACGGCATGTGGGCCAGGAGATAATCTTCTGGGGCTGAGTTCAATGGGCTTTTCAGGCCCTTTTTTTGGGCTGGATATATCTTATCCCATGGCATTGAAACTCAAGAAAAAGATAGAGCTGCTCAATAAAGATATCGTGCCTATACAAGGGAATGCCTCAAAGTTGCCTTTCAAATCGGGTGTTTTCAATTCTGTCATGCAGTTCAACGCCTTTGACAGGATACCCGAACTGAAGGAAATGGCTAAAGAGACAGGGCGCGTGCTTGCTGGTGAAGGGGTTGTCTTCTATGGCAGTTGTGAGCCGCCGCAATATGAGTACGAAAGGGACGGAACAAGAATTGTTTATGTCCCGACAGAACAGAGGATAGGCCCGGAGGAAGCTATACAAATCGCTAGCAAAGACGCGTCATGTTGCGGTGATTTTCCGTGGGAAATTAAAACGCTTTTGGATGGCAGGGAAAGCCTTACAACAAAGGTGTATTTGGGCAAATGATGGAGGTTTTGAAAATGACTGCAGTTCCGATAAATGAGAAAATACCTGTGATAAAGGGATTGAATTTGAGCAACAAGGAATTGGCGGAAGCAGAGAAAGGCAACAAAATGCTTCTGATAGACATAGAGACGAGCAACAGATGCAACCTTAACTGCCAATATTGCTTCAGGGATGTCTACGGGACTAAGGAAGCACTAGAGAATGAGTTGCCGCTCAAAAAAAGGTTAGACCTCATCAAGCAGGCGAAAGAGCTGGGTTGCGAGACGGTTAAGATAACAGGCGCCGGGGAACCATTCGCAGATCCAGATATTTGGCCAATGATAGAGTATGCAAACTCGCTTGGTATGTGGGTCCTGATATTCACCAACGGCTCACTTATAGATAGGGGCATAGCGAAAAGGCTTGCGAAAATGGGCGTCTCCTTGATAGTCAAGTGCAACTCGCTCGACGAGGAAAAAGAGGATGAAATGGTAGGTAAAAAGGGGTATGCGAAAAGGAGAAACGAAGCGATAGGTTACTTGATGGAGGAAGGTCTGAACAAAACCACACCGACAAGGCTTGGGAGGGATCTGGTAATTGCGAACATCAACAAGGAAGGGGTTTATGAAGCGCTGAGATGGTGCAGGAAAAACAATATTTTCCCTCTTTTCAGGCCTTTGATGCCAATAGGCGGGGCAAGAAAGTTGACAGGGTGGATGCTGAGCAAGGAGGAAACAAAAAAAATATACGAAAAGGCCAAGCAAGTCGATGGAAAGGAGTTCAAGCTAAAATACAAACTTACTTTGCCTTACATGGGAGGTGTGTGGTGCAGGCAACTCCACTACGCTATTTATGTGAACATACTCGGGGAGGCCTTCGCGTGCACAGGCTCCAAAAAATCTTTGGGAAACTTCAAGAAGCAGACTTTGAAAGAGATATGGAATAGTAAAGAGGCGAAAAGGATTAGAAGTACACCTTACGAGAGCTGCCCGCTGAGGGAATCCTACTGGAGAGGTGACAAAAATTACGATTGTGTTATCTGATTTCTTTCTTTTTTATTTTAAACAACCAAAAATAGTGTAGGCTGTGCAGGTGTTAAAAAAAATTAACATGTGTTAAAAAAATTTAACAGCCGTTTAAAAAAATGGACGGGTGTCCAATAAAATGGACACTTAATCAGAGGCGAACGAAAATGTCGGAAAAATTCCAAACCCCAAGGGGGACAAGAGACTTTTTACCCGAGGAGATGATCCTCAGGGAGAGGGTTTTCGACACTGTGAAGTCGATCTTCCAGAGGTGGGGGTTCGACCCATTCAAGACGCCGGCCTTCGAGAACTACGAACTCTTCGCGATGAAGGAGTCGATAGGCGAGGGCGAGGCGGACAAGCTCTACGTCTTCGAGGACAAGTCAGGCCGCAAATTGTCATTGAGGTTCGACCAGACCGTGCCCTTCTGCAGGCAGATGGCGAGCAACCCGCAGCTGCCCAAGCCGGTGAGGAGGTATGAGATATCCCGGGTCTGGCGCTACGAGGAAATAAAGCGTGGGAAATATCGGGAATTCTGGCAGTGCGACTGCGACACCGCAGGGGCCAAGAGCATGCTGGCCGACGCTGAAGTGATTGCGATAGTACTTGAAGTGCTGGAGGAGCTGGGCTTCAAGGGCTACATGAGGGTGAACAACAGGAAGCTGCTGACGGCGATAATAGAGGACTGCGGCGTAAACAGGAAAAAGGTCCTCGACGCCTACCGCGCGATAGACAAGCTAGACAAGATCGGGAAGTATGGGGTGAGGAGGGAGCTTGACGAGAGGGGGATAGGCGGGGCGGCGGACAAGATAATGGAGATACTCGAGATAGACGGCAAGCCAGAGGAGGTCTTGGAAAAGATAAAGGACGCTGTCAAGACGAAGGACGCGGAGGAAGGGATAAGGGAGCTGGGGGAGCTGGTAGGCTTCCTGAAGGACCTGGGAAAGGAAAATGTGATCATCGACCTTAGCCTAGCGAGGGGGCTGGACTACTACACCTCGACCATCTTCGAGGCCATGAGCGACGAGAAGTCGATAGGCAGCCTGGCCGGCGGGGGAAGGTATGACAGGATGATAGGGGCGTTCGCCGAGGGAAGGGAGGAGACGCCATCTGTCGGATTCGGCCTGGGGGTGGAGAGGATAATAGACCTGCTGAAGGACAGGGACAAGGTGAAGAGGAAAACCTACACGAAAGTCTTTGTCGTTAATGTCAGCGCAAACGTCAAGAAGGACTGCCTCAAGCTTGCGCAGGAGCTGAGGGGGGCCGGCATAAGCACGCAGGTGGACGTCATGGACAGGCCGCTGAGGAAGCAGCTGGAGTACATAAACTCGCTGGGGATACCCTACGCCGTCATAGTGGGCGAGAACGAGGTCAAGTCCGGCAAGTTCAAATTAAAGAACATGGCGACAGGGGAAGAAATAGAAGTCACAGGGAAGGATCTTTCTGGGAAGTTGAAGGGCCTATTTTAGCTCCGGGGGGATGTCATTTGCTGTGGCGACGAAAGTGTATTCTGGGTTAAGCCTAAAACACCCGTGTTTATTCACGATAACACTTGGGTCTCCCAATTTTTTGCGAATAGACAAGGTATGGAGGCTAACAATGCGATTGCATGCATAGCCGCCCCAAAGATGTTCTATTATTTCTTCCTGTGGTGCAAAACATCCCCTAAAGGATAAGTACAAAACTAACTCATATTCTTTCTGGGTAAAGAGATTGACTACATCTCCAACCAGTTTACCGTTTTTATAAAAGGCCACTGACATAACAAACAATTGACACTTAACCTTAAATGCTCTTCCTAAAGAGAGGGTAATTATAGCACTTACCGTAATTTGTAAGCTGGTTTAATCCTGTTCTACTACGGCCCTATAGCTCTCTAGGTTGGGCGCGTAGCCAAAAGAGTGGTGTGTTATGAAAATATCTCTTCCGCACTTTTTTCTGACATCACTCACCAAAGTCTTAACATTTTGTGAGGCATTAGGGTGACCTGGCCAAAGATAGGAAATGAGTTCCCTGTTGGAAACGCTGGCACGAGTAGCAAAAATATACAGTACCAAATCTTCCTCCATCCTTGATAGCTCGTCCAAAACGGGTTCATCCCCTCTGTAAATTCTCACAGGCATTATCATTCACACAGCGACTGCCATCCTAATGACAGTGGTAATAAAACAAAAAAATAATCTTAAATATGCATGAGATACGACATAAAAAAGGTATAATATTATGGTTCAATAGAAAAACGTATGTAAATAAATTTCTAGGCCGTTTCCTTAATAATATCAGGTGCTTTCAATGAGCGACGAGAAATTCATCCGGAGGTGCATCGAGCTCGCGGAGAGGTCGCTGGAGAGCGGGGAGAACCCCTTCAGCGCGCTGGTCGTTAGGGACGGGAAGATAATATCGGAATCTACGAACAAGGCCACACAAAAAATATTCCTCCACGCCGAGATAGTCGCTATGAACGAGGCCAAGGAGAAGCTGGGCGATTTATCGGACTGCGTCCTGTACTCGAACTGCGAGCCGTGCCCGATGTGCGCGTTCATGGCGAGGGAGTTCAAGGTCGGGAAGGTCGTCTATGCGCTCTCATCCCCATTTATGGGAGGCCACACCAGGTGGAACATACTCGAAGACGATGAAATAACCCAGTTCGAGCCGTATTTCGCAAAGCCGCCAAAAGTCGTGAAGAACGTGCTTGAGAAGGATGCGAGGAAGGCCTTCGACAAGGCCGGGCTGTGGATGTTCGGGAGCCATTTAATCAAGAAGGCTCGCCGCCGCCGTTAATTGCACAAAGGCTTACAAAATGTTTGTTTTAATAGAATGGTTATTTTGAATCGATATTTTATGCGCAATCAATGTCAAAAATGCCCCAATGACCGTAACCGAATCTATAGCCTCTCACCAAATCTGTAATTATTATTTGGTCATCAGGTAGTTTGTTTTCCCTTAGCAACGTTCTAGTTTTTGCTATTATGGTATATACGTCTTTAATCGTTGATTCATCCACAAATCCATATATCCCTTTTGCCAATTCTAAAGAAGTCACGGGATGTCCTTCTGCGCAGTAAATTCTCTTTAAGACTCTTAACTGTGTCGAAGATAAAAAATTTAGGCTATATCTGGGCCCTATCGGCTCGAATACAATCTTGTGCCCTGTTGGTTCAGAGCCGTCTCTAGATATAGGGTCAACCCGCTGCAAATACATAACTAATTAAACAGGAATTAATTTTAAATCCTTATCCGAAGAAGGAGGGCGAAGAGATACCTATTTAAATTCTTCTGATATTAAATTATTATCAACCAAGTTCTGGGGTGTTTTTTTGGAACAGATTCAAGGTATTAAAAGCGGTACCACTACAGTGGGCATAGTCTGCAAGGACGGGATAATCCTGGCTGCGGAGAGGAAGGCTACCATGGGCTACATGGTGGCGTCGAAGGACGACCTTAAGATAACCAAGATAGCCGACCACATAGGCATCACGCAGGCCGGCATGGTGGGGGACCTTCAGGCGCTGGCGAGGTACTTGAAGGCCGAGACCAAGCTCTTCGAGATAAAGAACAAGAAGAGGATAACGGTCAGGTCGACGGCATCCCTGCTCTCGAACATACTCTATGGCGGAAGGTGGAGCTACCTGCCCTACATGATACAGATAATCCTGGCAGGCTACGACGAAAGCGGCCCCAACCTATTCATACTGCACCCCGACGGGTCCAGCCTGGAGGAGAAGAAGTTCTTCTCGACAGGGTCCGGATCCCCGATGGCTTTCGGGGTCCTGGAGACCATCTACAAGGACGGGATGAGCCTAGACGAGGGGAAGAGGGTGGCTGCAAAGTCGATCAAGGCCGCGGTCGAGAGGGATATAGCATCAGGCGGGATAGGCTTCGACATAGCCATCATCGACAAGGGTGGCTTCAGGCTGCTCGAAGAGGACGAGAAGAAGGGCCTGCTGGTATAGTTTTCTTTTCATTTCATCAGGAGATTCGGATGGAGATTTTAGACAAGGTTAAGGAAGTCCTACCCAAGGGTGTCGTTGACAGGATAGACCTGGAAGGGTGCGAGATCGTCGTCTACACGAAGGACAAGGTGTTCTTCCAGGAGTCGGGGGAGCAGATCAAGGAGGCCGTTTCTGAGCTGAAGAAGAGGATAGAGGTGAGGCCGGACAGCAGCCTGTCGATGGACACGGAGGACGCGAAGAAGAAGATAAAGGAGCTGATACCCGAGGACGCCGGCATAAAGGAGATAAGGTTCGAGCCGGAGAGGAGCATCGTCATAATAAAGGCCGAGAAGCCCGGGCTCGTGATAGGCAGGGGCGGGGAGAGCTTCAGGCGGATAAAGGAGGAGACCTCATGGGTCCCGAGAATCGAGAGGATACCGGAGATAAGCTCTAACATAGTCAAGTCCATCCGCGACCTGCTGCACACCGAGACGGTCTGGAGGAAGAAGTTCCTGAGGGAGGTGGGGACGAAGATATTCACCGAGAGGCAGACGAACAGGGACTGGGTCAGGCTCACTTTCCTCGGAGGTTATAGAGAAGTGGGGAGGTCCTGCACAATCGTGGAGACGCCCAAGTCGAAGATACTCATGGACTGCGGGCTAGGCGTCGGGGACTCGGACAGCACCAAGTTCCCCTACCTGCAGACGAAGGAGTTCGACCCGGCTGAGATCGACGCGATAGTCGTCAGCCACGCCCACACGGACCACATGGGTATGGTCCCTTATCTCTATGAGTACGGATACGAAGGGCCTTTCTACTGCACTTCCCCCACGATAGATCTGTTCACAATGCTCTCGATGGACTTCATCGACGTAATGCAGAAGAATGGGCAGCAGCCGCCGTTCACTGCGAAGGGCGTCAAGGAGGCCGTCAAGCATTCCATAACCCTCGACTACGGCGAGGTGTCGGACGTAGGGCCGGACGTGAGGCTGACCTTCCAGACCGCAGGGCATCTCCTGGGCTCCGCGCAGGTCCATCTGCACGTGGGCCAGGGGTTGCACAACATAGTCTATACTGGCGACCTGAAGTACGACAGGACGCAGCTTCTCGACCCGGCATTCACCGGCTTCCAGAGGGTGGAGACCCTGATTATGGAGTCCACCTATGGCGGGCAGGACGACGTGATGCCCCACAGGAAGGAGTCGGAAGACGCCCTGATGGCGGCCGTAAAGAAGACCATAGAGAGGAAAGGGAAATGTTTGATACCGTCCTTCTCCGTCGGGAGGGCGCAGGAGATAATGTGCATACTCAACGAGAACAAATTCGAGAGCCCGGTCTACATCGACGGCATGATATGGGACGCCACGGCAATACACACGGCCTATCCGGAGTACCTGTCGAGCAACGTGGAGAGGAGTATATACCAGGGGGACAACCCCTTCATGAACCCGATATTCAAGAAGCTCACCGTGCAGGCTGAGAGGGAGAAGGCGTGGGACGGCGAGCCGGCAGTGATAATATCAACCAGCGGGATGCTGACCGGCGGCCCTGTGATGGAGCATGTGAAGGCGTTGGGCGGCGACCCCAAGAACGGCCTGCTGTTCGTCGGATACCAGGCGGAGGGCACGATGGGCAGGAAGATACAGAGGGGTTTGAAGGAGATACCGGTGAGCAACAACGGGAGGTCCTCGGTGCTTAACCTGGAGATGGAGATCAACACAATCCAGGGGCTGTCAGGCCACTCCGACAGGAACCAGCTGCTGAACTACTTGAGCAGGCTTAAGTCCAAGCCCGAGAGGGTGTTGGTCTGCCATGGGGAAGCGACCAAGACGGTGCAGCTGGCGAAGACGATACACAAAATATTCAAGATAGAGGCGACCTCGCCGAAGACGCTTGAGACTGTTAGGCTGAGGTAAGGCCGAACTCGTATCATTTTTAACCGCAATCATACAACCGTTTCCTAGCTTAACTGCCTAGAGATGTGTAATAAAAGTATTTTTAAAGTTAATATGCGATAATTCGTTATGTTAGACCAAAGGCTTGAGGCTCTAAAAGAACTGGAAAATGAATCAATCCAAACAGTTAAGCTGCATGGCCAACAATCGGGTGTGGATTCAGCGATCAAAGAAATCAAACTTAATTGTGAATTGGCCGAAACTTGGTTGAGGGAACTTTACAGAGCCGGGTACCAAGTAAGCCCTGATTTGTCTAGGTTAAATGATGTATATAGTTCGAGTGTAACTTATAGAAGGTTGGTCAATCCCCTGGAACATTGTGTATCGGTAATGAGGCTGATTCCGAACAGAGTTCGTGATGGTACCTTTGTAAATATTCTTTGAATGCCGATTCAGTAAGGATTCCCAAGCCCTATCGTGAAGGTGTAGTTCACCATCTCACCCTCCGGCTTGTCGACGGTGTAGTTGATGACGTCTATCACGGTCTTCTCCGTGCCCCATGTGTAGAATGGCGTAGGCTCGGTGTGGCCGTTGGGAAGCCCTTCCGTCCTGTTCCACCAGACGTAGACGCCGCCCTCGCCGCCCTCGATGAAGATGTTCTCCATGAAGAGGTCGAAGTCCTCCGCGCCGGTCGAGAAGTTGTAGACCTTGCCCAGGTTCTCTATCGTCGTCAACGTATCCTCAAGCTGCAGCTCCATCAGCTTGTCGTCCCAGTCGGTCGTCACCTTGTACTGGGGGAAGAAGTGCGCGAAGGCTATGATGAGTATGACCGCCACCAGGAAGATTTCCAGTATGTTTATGAATCCTTTGCCCATCTTCACACCTCCACTATGAGCTCGGCCAACCCAAGCTCTGCGCCTGTGTTGTAGGCCACTATCCTCTTGACGCTAGCCCTGATGGTCCTCTCGACCCTTATGGTAGGTTCGCAGCTGAGTAGCGGGGTCCTGTCACCGTTTGGCTCTATCTCGAAGACGAATATCGAGAATGGCTCGTCGATTGAAAGCTTGTTTTGAACAAATTCGTAACCGAAAGGATCGGGGGAATTGCAAATCCCGTCGAGGGCGGTTATCTTGGCGAG
>MFRS01000019.1:9357-16442 GCA_001784635.1 Candidatus Micrarchaeota archaeon RBG_16_49_10 | reverse complement strand
TGCCGTAATTCTCGTCGGAGAGCCCTATCCTACCCATATTGGGGTCAATGTCGCTGTACCAATCTGGGGGATCGCCAGTGTCATCCAGGAGCAGGGCCGATATCTGGTAGGCCTTGGACCTTATGTCCTCCCTCTGTATCTCCGTTATGAACTTGGGGACGTTTGCGGCGAAGTTCATGTAGATGTAGATTACGAAGCCCATGAAGAAGACTAGGCTGACGAAGTACTCCACGGTCAGTTGCCCTTTCATATCGATTCCCTATATTGAACCCATCAACCCTAGCCTCACCAGGATGAAGAAGGTGCCGCATGTGATGAACAGCAGTATGAGGCTGTGCTTTATCCCGGCCTTGGCAGACCCCTCGCCTATCTGGCCGGCCACCAGCCCGCTGAATATGGCTTGTATGAAGCTCATCGAGAAGAATAGCCCCAGATAGTAGCAGCTGACGCCGGTCTCGTTTGCCCTGAGCATCGAGCATATGAACGCGTATATGGAGCAGGGGAGGCACTCGAGGCTTTTGACGAACATGCAGGACGTGCACGGGTTCATCGTCAGGGAGCCGAACGCGGAGGCGTCTGATGTGGTGGTCCCTATGTTCTCGAATATCGGCACCATGAGCCTGTTTATCGCGACCACGATGAAGATGAATATCAGCGAGATAGCGTACATCGAGACCACGTACTGCCTCAGCATGCTCTCCCTCTACTTCTCGGTGTCCTGTATGGTGTTGAGCGTGACCGATAGCGAGTCGAGCGTCCTGTATATTAGGCCTCCTGACTTGTATGTCTCTATTATGACCCTTATTAGCTTCCTCAGGACCGGGCTGGGGGTCATCCTCTTGTTGAACTGCTCGAGGACCTTTATCAGGCTGACGTTCCAGCTCAGCTGGTTGGCCATCTTGTTTATCTCGTCGGAGAGCGGGCCGTAGTTCGTCTGGTTGGCGTTGATGATCGCCTTGTGCAGGGGTATGCCCGACTTGGTGGATTCGACCAGGTCCCTCAGGAAGTCGGGGAACCTCAGCTCCATCTCCTTGAAGCGCCTGTAATCCATATAGGTTATGATCATGAAGGGTATCGAGACCACGAAGACCGACAGTATCAGCATGTTCCCTATTATGCCGCCGTCCCCTGTCATTATCCCCACCACAAGGAAGGCAAAGGCTATGAGGCTGGTTATGATTAGGACCTTCGCTTTCTTTGAAAACTCTATTTTGGGCTTCATCTCAGCTCCCTCCGGGCGACGCGGCGCTTATGAGTACGATGAACGCCATCGAAATCAGCGGTATGAAGAAGAATATGAGGAAGAACTGCACCGGCACAATCTGCGAGCTCGACGTGCCGCCGAAGCCGGACATTATAGAGGTAAGTATCGTGAAAAATATCGCCCCGAGAACGAGGAGCGTGAGGTATATCTCCAGGTATATGGTGAGGTTGTGCGAGTACTCGGTCAGCTTCCTCCTGTAGTTGTTGAGGAACGTGTGCGACTTCTCGGCCATGAAGACGCTCAGGTCACCGCCAGTCTTTATCGTAGACAGGATGGACCACAGAAGCTCCCTCATCTCCTTCGAGGGGGTCCTCTTTATCGCCTTCTCCAGAGCCTCCAGGATGTTGAGGCCGAAGGCCTTCATGTCGTTCACGATGTACTTGGCCTCCTTCGAGACAGCCCCGAACTCCTCGAACTGGGAGAATATCTCGAATATCTTGTGGGGCGGAAGGCCTGAGCTCGCTATTGTGGAGAGGTATATCCCGGCGAACGGCAGGTTCCTCTCTATGGACTTGGCCTTCTCCTTTATTATGACCTTAGGGTAGTTCATGAATATGAGGAAGAAGAGCATGCATATCGAGAAGGATGCTGTGATGGACAGGAAAATGCTGAACGCCACCCCCAGCCCAAGGAGGGAGAAGATGTAAGAGAAGAGAGGGAACTCCACCATGAAAAGTATGACACAGGTCAGGATGGCTGTCGAGACGTACTCCTCCACCGTCAGCTTCAGGGCGCTCTTCTTCAGGTCGCTCCTCACCTCGGTGAAAAAGGATGACTGCCCCTCCACAGACTTGCGGAAAAGCCTCAAAGCCAGCTTAGTGTAGGAGCTCATCAAACTTCACCAGAAATTATGTCTATAATCCTTTCTGGGTAGCTGTAGTACAGGTCGAAGATTTGGGAGACGTCATTGAAGTTGTATATCCTCTTCTCCTGCATCCAATAGAGTATCAGCATCCTCCTCTTGAACTCCTCAAGTATCTCGTTCTCGGAAAGGCCGGACTTGTTGCATATCCTCTTGAGGGTGACGCTGTCCGCCTTCACTAGAATGGAGTCTGTCTCCGCATCCCAGTCGAAGAGCTTGTGTGTCTTGGGTCTATCCTTTTCGAAGTCAATCCCGTATATCTCGTGGACATTGAGCAGCTTCTTCACGTTCTTCCCCTTGTACCTCAGTCTGGAAAGGAACACGACCAGGTCCAGGCTCTCTATGAGGCTTGCCGGAAGTGATATAGGCGGCGTTATCAGCCTGTCCACCAGCTTGGGCATGGAGTCGGCGTGTATGGTAGCAAGCGATGGGTGCCCTGTGGCCATCTGCTGGAAGAGTATGTAAGCCTCCTTACCCCTGACCTCACCCACTATTATGTAGTCTGGCCTCTGCCTGAGGCTCTCCTTCAGAAGGTCGAAGAGGTCGACCTCGCCCAATGCCTTCCCCATCTCCGTCCCTATGGCGGTCCTTGCAACATGGGGTATCCAGTGCTCGTGCGGGAGCTTGAGCTCGGGTGTGTCCTCTATGCTGACTATCTTCATGCCTGACCTGATGAAGAGCGAGAGCGTGTTGAGGAACGTAGTCTTCCCCGATGCTGTGCCGCCGGAGACGAGGATGCTGCAGCCGTAATCCAGGGCGAGCCAGAGGAATGCCATCGTCTTTATGTCGACGGTGCCGTAGTCGAGCAGGTGTGTAGGGGTGAACGGGTCCTTAGTGAACTTCCTGATCGTGAAGTTGGAACCTTTCCTGGCTATGTCAGTCGAAAGTGTTGCCTGAACCCTGGAGCCGTCAGGCAGGGACCCCTGAAGCAGCGGGTCTATCATCGAGACGGACTGCCCGCAGAGCTGGGCGAGCCTGATGACGTAGGAGTCGAGATCATCGTTGTCGTTGAACACTATGTTTGTCGGTATCGAGCCGAGCTTGGAGTTCCTGTGGAAGACGTAAAAGGGTACCTTGAGACCGTCGCAGCTGATATCCTCTATGTTGGGGTCGTGCATGAGTGGCTCTATCGGCCCGTAGCCGAGGAAATCCCTGTTGATGTAGTAGTTTAGGATTTTCTTCTCCACGTCAGTCAAATTGATGCCAAAGTAATCCAGAAGGGCGAACATGTGTTTCTTCAGGTACTCCGTCGCCTCTATCTTCTTGAGCTTCCTGAAGTCGATGTCAATCTTCTCCTCCAAGAGGTCCTTCAGGCGCAGGATGAGCCTCCTCATCTTGTCGGGCATCTTGGGCTCGTAGACCTTGTACTGGTAGCTGTTTGTCTGTTCGCTCCACTCTATCTTGACGAAGGCCAGGACCTCCTCGTTGCTGGATGGGTTCTCTGGAATCAGCGGGTATGAGAGGAATATGTGCCCCGATTCGTCCTCCTCGCCTCCAAGCCCTATGTGGGAAATCTGGAGCGAGCTGAACTCTGGGATTTTCAGCCCGACGATGTTCTCCTCGTCCATGTCGATGTCCTTTGCGAGCTTTATCGTCCCCGTGACCTCCAAAGGCCCCTTCAACCCTGCGGTGCCTGAGACATTCGAGAAGGAGGTTATGTCTATGTCGCCTATGGCCTGGGTCTTCTTTATGGAGTTCCTGTAGCCGGTGACGAGCTTCTTGAATATCCTTCTCTTGTTCATTCAGACTACCTCTACCGCCATGATGTCATTATTAATTTTGATTTGGGTTTTTTTATTTACGCTGTTCGCCTTCCCTGAAAAGTCATAGGTCGCATTCAAATTAAATATTGGACTGGCGACAGAAAAAGTTTCTTTCCCGAAGCCCGTCGTGTTGACGCCGCCGCTGTCTGTGACCTCGGTCTGGTATGTGGCCTCGCCCATCTTCCTGGGGATGTTCTCCGTGATGACCATCCTGGTGCAGGCCTTGCACTCCACACCCTTCAGGACGTCTATTATCACCATGTCGTTCATCACCTTGGCCTCCTCGACGAATATCCTCTCCCCGAAGTGGCTGTTCTGGGTGTAGAACAAGTACCCAATCATGGAGAAGACGCTAAAGGATATCAGGAAGAAGAGTATGAACTCGATGATTATGGACTGGCCCTTCATTGAATATTAATAGGGTTTTCTATTACATATTAGTTTTTGTGGCCCTTGGCTAGACTATTATGTTTATCTTGGTAAGCATAACTTCATTGCCGCCGACTGTCGTCCTGTCTGTGCCCAGCCTCTGAATCTTGAGGAATCCGCTGGTGGTGACCTTTTTCATGTTATCCGTGGTGTTGAGGACAATCTTGTAGACGTGGCCCTGCTGGTCGTCGAGTTCCCTGTACCACAGCAGGTATTTGACATCTATCTCGTTCGCCTGCATCTCCGCCCTCCCGAAGATCACTGAGGGCGAGTCTATCCCCAAGACGCCGGTGGTCTCGTTGTTGGGCGTATTCAGGGGTATCCAGTCGCCCTGCGCTATGTTGGAGGCCCTGCTCTGGAAGTAGAACTGGATTGTGTTGTTAAGATAAGAGTGGCCGCTATCGCTGGGGGTATCTGGGTTAATCTCGAAGATGCCGGGGACATCCAATGTCAGGCTCTGCTCGCCGCCGTTCTTCGCGACGTCCCTTATTGTCTTATCTAATATTATGAAGAAGTTGTAGGCATCGTCCAGGCTCTTCATGTCCTTCTTCTTCTGGATTATCCTGTTGCCCCATGGGAGAACAGTGGCCAGAGAAGCGGAAACTAAAAGAAGCACAATTACAGCTGAAACTACCTGAGACTGGCCTTTCATAAAAAAACCTTGGAAAAAAAAATCATGGACAATAGACCGTGAATGACTCAGAGTTGCTTTGGCCTGTTACCGAAACCTTGTGCGAGCCTGCTGTTAAAGTAGACGTGCTTGTAGCTGTGGTTACAGTCTTTGCCGTCAGTGTCGCAGTGCCATATGCCATATTCAATGTGGTAACTCCGTCCCTGACAACTATCGAAGAGGTAGTTACGCTTTCGGTTCCGTCATTCCTAAGCGCAAATGTTACGTTGTAAATGGCACCCGTTTTAATGCACTCCGGACTTTCAATATCAATTGTATATGTAGTCCTAGCCGCTAGCATTCCTGAAATGAACACATACGCCGTCCCTGCCAAAGCAATCGTTATCAGAAGCAACAGTATTGTCGCTATAATTGCAGATATACCTTTGCTCATTGGTTTGTTCACCTTTTATTATTATTGCTTTTCTTTTTTTTAAAGCTATACCCTTGGCGGCATGGGCCTTCTCTGCTGCGGCGGCAGCAACCTAGTCGGCGTGGGCGCAGATGTCGGTGTAATCCTCTTCGTCCTCCTGTTCACCTCGTCCAGAACCTGAAGGAGGGAATCGTTCCTCTCGGTCATCTTCTTGTTCTCCTGCACCAGCTCGGTCAGTTTGTCAACCACCGGCTGCATGGCCTCCTTGGTCACCGCACTTGCATCGTCCTCGCCGGAAGACTTGATGAAGGTTATTACCTGCCTCATCTCCATGATCAGCTCCTCGAGCTTCCCCGGCAGCTTCGAGAGCTCTATCCTCAACGCGTCGTTGGACTTCGCCAGCTCGTCGACCAGCTGCTGGTTCATCCTGACGATGTCTATCACGTCCCTGAATATGTCCTTAGACCCGCCGTAGGAGCCTTCCTCGACCTTGTCCAGCCTTTTCTCCAGCCTCCTTATGGGAGACATAGGTATCAACTCATATTCGTAAGAATCCCCGGTCATTATACATTATCACCTTGACTTATTTCTCCGTTTAAATTATTTGATTTTTGGTATAAAAAAGTTTACCCACTGTTTTGGGCAAAAAATGGGTAAAAAGAAATCAAAGATGGGGCTTAGTACTCCATGCCCCCCATCCCGCCGCCCGGTGGCATCGGCGGCATCTCGCCTCTGCTCAGCTTGGAGGCTGAGATGACATCGTCTATCCTGAGTATCATCTCCGCGACCTCGGTGGCTGATTTCAGCGCTTGAGTCTTCACCTTCAGCGGCTCGACGACGCCCATGTTGTACATGTTCGCGGGCTTCCCCGTGAAGACGTTCACCCCCATGTCCGCCTTGCCCTTGTCGTGGTCGGACCTCAGGGCGACAAGCGCGTCTATCGGGTCCAGACCCGCGTTCTCAGCCAGGCTCCTGGGAATTACCTCCATCGCGTCAGCGAAAGCGTTTATGGCCAGCTGCTCCCTCCCAGAGAAGCCTTCGGCGAACTTCCTCAGGTGCTTCGCGACCTCGGCCTCCGGCGCACCGCCGCCAGCGACTATCTTGCCTATCTCTATCGCGGATGATACCGCGCCTATCGCATCCTCTATGGCCCTGTCCACCTCATCAACCACGTGCTCGGTGCCGCCCCTCACCAGTATCGTGACTGCCTTGGGATTCTTGCACTCGCTGACGAAGACCATCTGCTCGTCGCCTATCTTCTTCTCCTCGACGAACTTCGAGTAGCCCAAGTCCTCCTTCGACAGGTCGTTGAAGTTCGTCACGACCCTGCCTCCAGTGGCCTTGGCGAGCTTCTCCATGTCGGACTTCTTCACCCTCCTCGCCGCAAGTATGCCGTTCTTCGCGAGGAAGTGCTGTGCCACGTCGTCTATGCCCTTCTGGCAGAAAAGTACATTCGCGCCGGACTTCACCACCTGCTCAACCATCCTCTTAAGCATCTTCTCCTCCTGCTCCAGGAATGCCTGAAGCTTCTCGGGGTCGCTTATGTGTATCTGGGCGTCCGTCTCGGTACCCTTGACTTCCAAAGCCACGTCGAGCAATGCTATCTTGCCGCCGCTAATCTTCTTCGGCATCGCAGGGTGCACGACCTCCTTGTCTATGACTATCCCCCTTATCAGCTCTGTCTCCTCCGCAGAGCCGCCGTGCTTCTTCTCCCTCTTGATGTT
>MFRS01000019.1:4858-9305 GCA_001784635.1 Candidatus Micrarchaeota archaeon RBG_16_49_10 | reverse complement strand
CAGCTCGGAGAGCTTCTCGCCGTGACCGTAGCCGGACTTCCCGCTCATGCTAGTGATGGCTATCTTAATCAGCTCCTTGTTGTCCTTTATCGAGATGGGTCTCGACATCTTGTTGAGGACCTCCAATGCCTTGTCCTTCGCCATGTTGTAGCCCTTTATTATGACGGTCGGGTGGATGTTCTGCTCCAGAAGCTCCCCCGCCTTCTTCAGCAGCTCGCCCGCTATGACAACCGCTGTCGTCGTGCCGTCGCCGACCTCCTCGTTCTGGGTCTTTGCGACCTCCACCATCATCTTGGCGGCGGGGTGCTCTATCTCCATCTCCTCGAGGATGGTTACCCCGTCGTTCGTAATAACTATATCCCCTATACTGTCCACCAGCATCTTGTCCATGCCCTTTGGGCCTAGGGTTGTCCTCACGGCGTCCGCGACTGCCTTTGCCGCCGCTATGTTGTTCTCCTGGGCGGACTTGCCCCTGTTCCTAAATGTCCCTTCGGGTAGGATAAGGACTGGCTGACCTCCAATTTGACCAATAGTTGCCATTCTGATTGCACCTCCAATATGACCAGAAATCTATATTTCTTTTGATAATTAGCAATTTAAGTTTTTGGAATGTTGGAAACTGATTTAAATATGAAACTTATAACTTCTTTAGTTGGAAGGGTGGGCCGGTAGCTTAGTCTGGCTAGAGCGTTTGTGGCTATAGCACCTGTCTTATAAGGCAACTAGGCGTAAAAGCAGGGGGTCGAGGGTTCAAATCCCTCCCGGCCCAACTTTTTTCCCAATTATTTAAGCAGGGGTAACAGAAATATTGGTTGATGGGTATGAGGTTCTGGAACTCGGTCACGGCGATGTTGTTGATAGCCAACGTGCTGGTCTACCTGACGACCTTCGTGCCGGCGATATTCGACCTGCTCGCGCTGACGCCGAACGTCGCGATAGGTCAGGGCCAGTACTGGCAGTTCTTCACCTACATGTACGTCCACGACACCACCGACCCCATGCACATCTTCCTCAACATGTTCAGCCTTGTCATGTTCGGGCCGAGGATAGAGGAGAGGATGGGGAAGGCTAAGTTCTTCCTTTTCTACACCCTTTGCGGGCTTGGGGCAGGGCTGTTCCACATATTGATTGAGGGCGTTGGGAGCATCCCGCTGGTAGGAGCTTCCGGTGCTATATTCGGCGTCCTGACGGCATACGGCCTCTTCTACCCAAAGGACATAATATACTTCCAGCTCTTCATCCCGATGCCCGCGATAGTCTTCATCGGATTCCTCGCGGTGATGCAGCTCGTCCTGGGCATTTTCGGCGGTGGGTCGATTGCCTTCTGGGGCCATCTAGGAGGAATGTTGATCGGGGTAATATTGATTAAGATCTTCAAGTTCGGCGAGAGGAGGAGGCCCAAGGTGACGTACTTCTGGGAAGTGGAGTGACTCTTTTCCTATTTACCGGTCCTATAAAAAGTTCGGCGAGAAAATTAAATTGATGAAGGAAGACGCCATGTTCTGGTCGGACAGGATAGCCAGGCTGCTAGTCGAAAGGAGTAAGTTCAACCACATGGACAAGCCAACGGAGAAGACGAAGAAGTTCATGATAAAAAGCAGCACTTCCATTTCCGGAGTCCCGCACATAGGGAACGCTTCCGACGTCATAAGGCACGACGCCGTAGTGCGCTCGCTAACGGACATGGGGGAGAAGGTCAAGTTCATCTGGGTGTCGGAGGACATGGACCCGCTGAGGAAAGTCCCGAAGAACATCCCACCCGAGTTCAAGAAATACTTGGGCATGCCCGTCTCTGCTTTGCCTTGTCCCTTCGGGTGCTGCGAGAGCTATGTCATGCATTTCGACAGGCTTTTCATCAAGAGCCTGCACGACGAGTTCGGCGCGAAGCCCGAGCTGCTGTCGACAACGGAGGCGTACAAGCATGGTCACTTCTACCCGTACATAAAGCTGGCGCTGGAGAAGATCGACGTGATAAAGGGGATACTAAACAAGAACAGGACGACCCCGCTGCCAAGCCTCTACAGCCCATGGACGCCGGTGTGCGACAACTGCGGGAAGATAATCACGACTAAGATAATCGGCATGGAGGGGGACGTGGTCAAGTACGAGTGCCAGGACTATTCGTTCCAGGAGTTCGGGAAGGAGGCTTACAATGAGGTGGCGGGCTGCAAGCACAAGGGGGACAGTGACATCAAGAAGGGCAACGGCAAGCTGCTCTGGAAGATAGAGTGGGGTGCTGAGTGGGCGCTGTGGAAGGTGAACTTCGAGGGGGCGGGGAAGGAGCATTACATGCCTGGCGGATCTTTCTGGAATGCAGGGGAGATTTGCGAGAGGGTCTATGACTGGCCCGAGCCGTACCCGGGCAAGAATGAGATACAGCCCTACGAGTACATCATGGTCGGGAAGGAGAAGATGTCAGCGTCCAAAGGCAATGTGGTAGCCACGTGGGAGTGGCCGGACTTCGCGCCGCCGGAAGTGCTTAGGTTGATATTCATAAAGAGGCCGAACAGGGCGAGGGGATTCCAGTACGAGAAGATCCCCGATTCGGTGGATGAGCTGGACAAGCTGGAGAAAATATACTTCGATTTGGAGAAGGTGGAGGACAAGAAGGAACTCATGAACAACAAGAGGCTGTTCGAGATGTGCAGCATAGAGAAGCCGAGAAGATACATACCCAAAGTGCCTTTCAGCTTCTGTTCATTGCTGACGCAGTTCATCCCCGACGCTGCAGGGAAAAATTTCGACAAGGTCATGAAGACGGTGAGGGTGACGGGCCACATAGGCGACCCGGACGAGGAAATTGAAAGCTCCCTTAAGAAGAGGCTCCTGCAAGCCAAGAGCTGGGTGGAGAAGTATGGGGACGAGGAGAGCAGGATTGTATTACTGGAGGATTTACCCCCAGACATTTTGGGGAAGCTTACCGAGACGCAGAAATACGTGCTCCTGAAGATGGGGCATTTCTTAAGGAAGGGCGACGCGAAAGACCTGTGGGCAGAGATGAAGAAGCTGTCCGAGGAGAGGGGAGTGCAGACTGCTGAAATATTCAAGGCGGCATACCTGGTCTTGATAGGCAAGGAGAAGGGACCAAGGCTGATACCGTTCCTGCAGGTGCTTGACAGAAACTTCGTGATAAAGAGGTTTTCCTTGGCCGGCTGATGAAAGGGAAAGTATTTGAGTTCCGTCAGCGGTAAATTTTTGTATGACCAAGAAGCTCTACTACGAGGACGCGTACATGAAGGAGTTCGATGCGAAAGTTCTGAAGGTTAATGGTAATAAAGTGATTCTGGATCAGACCTGCTTCTACCCTTGGGGCGGCGGGCAGATCGGGGATACCGGTGAAATAAACGGTATAAAGGTTGTAGATACACAAAAGACAACCAAAGGTGAAATTGAGATGAACGACGGCTTCGAGGCAAAGCCCATAAGTGACGAGGTCATACACATCCTTGAAAGGGAGCCCGGCTTCAAGGTGGGCGACAAAATCCATGGGAAGATCGACTGGGAGAGGAGGCACAGAATAATGAGGCTGCACTCTGCCGCGCACATCACATACTACGTCGCGGTTGATGTCTTTGGTTTGAAGGAGATCAAGGGTTCATACGTCGACGACAAAAAAGACAGGCTGGACTTCGTGCATGCTGGGAGGCTGGACCCGGAGAAGCTTGCTGAAACGGAGAGTAAGGTCAACGAAGTGATTTCTAAAGGGCTGGAGATAAAGAGGTTCGAGAACCCCAACCACAAGGGGATATGGGTGTGGAAGGTGGAGGGCCTGCCAGAGATGCACTGCGGGGGTACCCATCCGAAGAGCACCGGGGAGATTGGGAAGGTGAGGCTGAAGAGGCAGAACCCCGGGGCCGGATTAGAGAGGATAGAGACATATCTTGCCGGATAGAAATTGAATTTATCTTTTAACCTTCAACTATCTTTGTGGATTCCAACATATTCTCGAAGGTTGGGGAATCGAAGATCTTCAGGAACGAGCCAGCTCTGTCCCCTGAGTACTTGCCTGGCCTACTTCCACACAGGGAGACCCAGGTACAGGAGATGGCCAGGATACTCAACCCCATATCAAGAGGGGAGAAGCCCCAGAATATATTCCTTTCAGGCCCGCCGGGGATTGGGAAGACCTGCGTCACCAAGTTCGTCTTCCGCGAGCTTGAGGCCTTCACCGACAGGGCGAGGACCGTGTACGTCAACACATGGAACTACAATACTACACCCTCCCTGCTGAGCAAGATAATAGTGGAGCTGGGCGGGTTTATCCCAAGGAGGGGATTGTCAAAGGACGAGATAATGGAGAAGTTCGTTGAGCTTGTGAGGAAGTCGAAGGGCGGGTTCGTGGTCTGTCTGGACGAGGTGGACCAGCTGGTGAGGAAGGACGAGAGCGCGCTCTACAACCTGCTGAGGATGGACCAGCACGTGAACAACCCATTCGCGCTCGTGATGA
>MFRS01000019.1:4726-4845 GCA_001784635.1 Candidatus Micrarchaeota archaeon RBG_16_49_10 | reverse complement strand
GAATAACCTGGAGCCTAGAATCCAGAGCAGCCTCAACGCGGAGAGGATGAAGTTCAAGCCCTACACGCTGGACGAGATGAAGAGGATACTCTCCGAGAGGTGCAGGGAGGTCTTCAGGG
>MFRS01000019.1:1381-4633 GCA_001784635.1 Candidatus Micrarchaeota archaeon RBG_16_49_10 | reverse complement strand
ATGCGGCTAGGCTGGCAGAGAAGGAGAACTCCGACAAGATAAGGGTTCTGCATGTAAAGGAAACGCTGAAGGACACGGGGCAAGTGAAGATGAAGATACTGGTCGACAGACTGGAGGGAATCGAGGAAAAAATCATTGAGCTGCTTAAAGTGGAAAACGGCATTGCCTCGACGAGGCTTAAGGAAAAGCTCAACGAACAGCTTGGCGACATCAGCCAGACCACCTTCAGGAAGTACATCAAGGACCTGGAGAACAAGGGTGTGGTCAAAGTCAAGGAGACCAGGAAGGACGGCAAGGGTAGGAAATACGTGATTTCTTTGGCCAAAAGGAAGGCCTACAAGTAATGCTTTAATATATTTAACCAGCCAATATATTGTCTTAGCGAGGAACACCATAGCGAAGTTACTCTAGACAGGTGGAGCAAGGTTCGTAGGAATCCTCTATGCCTGGAGTGCTCGCGGGGCTCATAACCCCGAGGTCGATGGTTCAAATCCATAAGAGGTTTGGTCGTGGCCAGCTTCTGGAGAACCCTCGCTATCGGCCTTTATCCTCGTATATATTTTTTTTTGAAATTTGTCAATTTCGGTTAGTCGAACCTTTCCCTGTTTTTCAAGTCTTCTTAATGTATCCCTAACAGTAACCCGTCCCAGATTCAAATCCCTTGAAATGCCGTTTATATGGGAGTCTCTGTTTTCTAAATACTCTAAGACTAATTTTTCATTTACTCTTGGTCTGGTTCTTAGTTTCATAATCTTTACAGAATTCCCTAAAGAGAGAATTCTTCTTTTTCCTTCGTCTGTAATGTAATATCCACTCCTGTCTAATTGTAAATAGCCCATATTCACGAGCGAAGTGAGCCTCCAGTGGGCTGATCTTTTGCAAAGATATGGGAAAAGCCTATTTTTAACGTCCATTATACGAAACTTATTCATATTTAATTCGGACAGTTTTAACAAGGTAATTTCCCAGGCTTTGTTATTATATGAATCAACAACTCTCTCTAGTCTTTTTTGGTGTGTCTCTAAAGCGAAACCTATTTTTGAAAATTTAATAATACTGTCTTTGTTTGTGATAGAAAGGTAATATTTCATCCCGTAACTAGGAATGAAATAATCATGAACCTTTGACTTAATTGAAAACTTTTGAAGTAAAAGTTTGGATAACTGTTCTACATATGGCCTATCACAAGTATGAAACCTAATTTCTCTTTTGATAATACTTTCAAATACAGAACCTTCCATCGCAAATGAGTATCTCAAGTATACTCTTATGACTTCTTCAGGAGATTCCCAAATCCATTTTGGTATTCTAGCGTCTTCATCGGACTTGTGCATGTCTAATAAATAATATAGAAAGTTGCATAACGTTGACCTTGAAAAATTAACTATTAGTATGCCTTCTGGCCTGTAGCTAATTCTTCCTTCAATACCAAATTTGTCGTTTATTATTTTGGCAAATTCGAGAACTTTATTGGGGTCTTTCTTTTGGGAAAACATAAGACACGATAAATCCCTTCCTAAAGAACCGTCCATTATCATGCCACATATCTTTGCAATATCGTTATCCAAATGGAAAGGAATTCTAATTTTTATGACCTTCGTCCTTCTTGTTTTCAATCTGTTTAATTCATATCTGTTTGAGTCTATTTGTTGAATTGAAAAAAATTTCGAAATATCGTTAATGTCAAGACTAAGTAACTGCTTCTCCATAAAAGGAATTTTTAGTCTAAAAGTATAATCATTTGCCAACAGTAGGGTTTGGATGAAAACCGTTTATCTTTTAATTTTTGAAGAGTAAAATGAGTTGTATGTGGTTTGTCTTCGCGCTCCTAGCCGCCGTCATGGGGACATTTTATGCCCTGCTGGCCAGGTTCCTCCTGAAAGGCAAAGGCGACCCAATGGCATTCGCCCTCATACTCCAGTTCGTCACCGCGCTGACAATCCTCATGATAATGCCGTTTGAAAAGGTTTCCTACGACTTCAGCCCCATAAACATGCTACTGATTATCATCGTGGGTGTGGGCACCGCCCTGATTGCGAAGCTGTTCATAGAGGGCAGGCAGATGGAGGAGGCGTCCAACGTCTCGATTGCCGCGCAGGTTGGCGGTATATGGAGTATATTGGGAGGGGCGGTAATCTTAGGGGAGGCACTGACGCCTTACAAAATCATCGGCGCACTGCTCATCATATTCGGCAACCTTCTCGTCTTCCTCAGGAAGGGGAAGATACAACTGACCAAGGGGATGAAGACAATAGTGATAGCGTCGATATTGTTCTCCACGGCGACCTTCGGGGACAAGTATGTCCTCAGGACTTTCTCTCCAGCCCTTTACAATGTCCTGGTATACTTCCTGTCATCCCTTTCGTTCTTGATTGTGGCGAGGTTCGACTTCAGGAGAGTCAGGAAAGAAATCGCGCTACAGGGGCCTCTGATTTTCCTGGCGAGCGCGGTGTTCGGGGTTGGCATTTACCTCTTCGAGAAGGCCGTCCAGATGGGGGAAGTCTCCAGGGTCTTCCTGGTGAACAACACGTCGATAGTGCTCACGGTCCTGCTTGGAATTCTATTGCTTAAAGAAAGGGAAAACATTTTCCGGAAGATTGTCGCCGCAATAATGGTCTTCATCGGGGCCTATCTTCTGATGATGTGATCAGCCTGCCTTGCCGAAGCTACCCTGAAGGTCCACGGAAGAATCGGAGAAGTCGAACGCGTCTATCCTCTCCTTGAGGCTCTTTATCTTGGTCTCGATCTCGTCGTGGGGCTTCTCGCCGGCTGGCTGGGCGACCACCGCCTTGTCGAGCCTTTCCGAAAGGTGGGACAGGTATCGGGACATGGTGTTTATCTGCTCCGTTATCTTGTTGAGCCTCTCCGCCGTGTCGTCTGCCGCAAGCTTCTCCTCGGGCTCGATCACGATCTCCTCGTACTGGAGCGGCTCTATTATCGGCTTCTCCTCCCTCTTAACCTTCCTCAGGAAGACTTCCTCCTCCTTCCTAACGTCCCAGAACATAGCCATCTGTCTAAATTATTAGAAGTAAAAGATTTAAGGGGTGAGGTTTTAAGATTTATTAATACCTTTTAAGTGATATTTTTGTTGGGTGTCTAGTTATGAAGTACAGGGTTCTCGGGAGGACAGGGCTGAAGGTCTCGGAGATAGGCTATGGGACGTGGCAGCTCGCCAACAGCCAGAACTTTTGGGTCGGTGCCACAAGGGCGGAGAGCGAGAAGTCGCTGCTGAAGGCCATAGACAGCGGCCTG
>MFRS01000019.1:1066-1284 GCA_001784635.1 Candidatus Micrarchaeota archaeon RBG_16_49_10 | reverse complement strand
CCTCGAAGGTGAGGCCGAAGAACATGATGTGGCCGGCCAAGAAAGGCATCGGCATGGACGAGGTCTTCCCGAAGGAGCACATCATAAGCCAGGTTGACGAGAGCTTGGATGCACTGAAGGTGGACCATATAGACTTTATACAGTTCCACGTCTGGCAGGATGACTGGGTGGAAGAGGATGAATGGAAGCAAGTGGTCGAGGGGCTGAAGGACGAGGGC
>MFRS01000019.1:0-914 GCA_001784635.1 Candidatus Micrarchaeota archaeon RBG_16_49_10 | reverse complement strand
CAAGGTTGGCGTCATAGCCCGCGTCCCGCTGGACGAGGGTGGGCTGACCGGGAAGATAAACTCCAAGACCGCTCTGGAGGCTGAGGATTTCAGGAACAGGTATTTCGCCGGCGAAAGGATGAAGGAGCTTGAGGGGAGGATAGAGAAGCTGAACGAGTTTGTCGATGGGAATATAAAGAGCTTGACCGAGCTGGCGCTGAGGTTCATAGTGTCGTTCGATGAGGTCTCGACGGTCATCCCTGGGATGAGGAAGACGAGACATGTCGAGGAGAACATGAAGCTTCCCGACAAGCCGAGGTTCAGCAAAAGGATGCTGAAGGAGCTGGCGGCGCACAGGTGGGAGAGGGATTTCTACAGCCAGTGATGTTGGAAAGCATGTGGCCGTTAAAATTATAACTCAATTATAAATTCCTATCCTCCCATATTATTGGGCTATGGCAAATCTACCGCTTTTACCAGCTTCCGAAATTTTAGATACGTTCTATGAGCTACAGGGAGCTAGGCTTAGCTTACGCGGGGTAAGAGAAAGGCGTAACCTAGGTCCCTATGCGGTTTTATTAGGGTTTTTCCCCAGAAACAATAGCGTGTTTATCGAGTTCAGTCCTGAATTGATAAATGGCAGGCCGATTGCAGATTTGTATGAGAGCCTGGCTGATTTGAGGGTTGATGGCGGAGATGGCACATTGAAAATCCTAAGATATAGGGATTTCTATATTGGGACTATTGCCTTTCCAAATTATAATAGAAAGGGACTTGATTAACTGTATGGGCTGACCCAGAGTTGGACTGGGCTCTCTGCCTTGTAAGGGCAGCGTCCTGCCGATAGACTATCAGCCCTCTCTATTTCTTCCGGTTTCAGATTTAAAAATTTGCCGGGGCTAGGCCCCAACAACAAAATCCACAATCTGCCTTAC
>MFRS01000018.1:4838-6778 GCA_001784635.1 Candidatus Micrarchaeota archaeon RBG_16_49_10 | reverse complement strand
AGCGCACTTTATAGCTACAGGTTCGTTGTATGTCGGTATCTGAACCGTCACGCTGGGGAGGCTGCCGTTTTTCGAATACCTCTTGGTCCCCTTCTTTAGGAAGAACTTCGAGAACGCGATTATGTAGAAGAATATCGAAAAGAATATCACGGGCGGCAGAAGCAGGTTATACGCAAGAAAACTCGTCTGGTGCACCATCGACTGAATAATGAGTATGTCCATTCTAACGCCCTCTGTTTAACACCTATTAATTAGATATGTACCAAAGTTAAAATATGGTATCTCGGTTCAGGGCGAACACGGGGAGGTCTGGTGGTTTTGAGAACTGACATCAGGAAGATTTACATTTTCGCCGGCGTACTATCCTTCATCCTCTACTTCTCAGGGATTTTCACCGGGCTGTACCTCCAGAGCGCAAGCATAGGATACACCGAGCAGAGGATGGACTCGCTGAGAAAGAGGATGGAGAACGTTCAGCTCGAGTACATGTACCTCAATGCGGTCGAGACCGAGTCGTCCTGCAACTTTCTTTCCATACTTCTCGATGACGCAAGCAAGGAGGTGTACGAAATCGGCAAGCAGCTGACAGAGTACCAGGAAAGCAACCAGAATCCGGCAAAATCCTCGGAATTGGCTGCCGAATATTCGCTCATATCGGTCAGGGCATGGGTGCTGAACAATTATCTGAACATGAGGTGCAACGAGAACAAAACGACGATATTGTACTTCTATTCGGTCCCCTGTGAGGGGTGTAGGGAGCAAGGTATTGTATTAGATGAAATTTGGCAAAAGTATGGGGGTAGGATAAAAATATTCGTCTTGAACGCCAATTCGGAGGAGACCATGGTCCAACTCCTCGCAAAGACGTACAACATAACAAGCACTCCAGCAATGCTCATACATGAGAAGACATACTACGGGGTCCTTGGGATAGACGCCCTTGACGAACTGGTATCCTGATCACTATACCTCTATCCCCAATGCAGCCATCAAGAATTTCTCTGTCGCCAGAATGAGTTCTTCCGAAGTCCTGCCCTTGATTGTCACCACATGCCCATCGACACTGACCGACGTCTCGTTAGCATACGCGGGATGGACGAGAGCGATTATTGGGTTCTGTATCTTCCCAGGCAGATACTCGTATGAAGTGACATTGACTGCATTGAAGGACGGGTTCAGGTCCCTTACGAGGTAGCCTGGCCTCAGGTTGAATATTATCTGCATGCTCTCCTTGCTGTAAAGGGAGTTGCCCGCGCTGTCCACAGGCTTGAAGGCTATGGTGACGGTCTGAACGAGCCCGTGCATGAGCTCCCTGTTTATTGCTTCCTCCGAGGGATAAACCGGCACCTTGTCGGCTTCCCTGAGGTCCAGCTCAAAGTTCAGTATATAGTTCCCGTATGCCACAGATGTTATGGGTTTTGGGACAAGATACTGGTAGAAGAGCAAAGCCACAGCTATCGACGCCATCGCCACAATCAGTGCTGCCCTGGTAGTTGTAAATTTTATTTTCAATCCTTTTTCCCGGTTTTCCGCCATGTAAATCCTCAGACATATAGTGTATTCCAATGATAAAAAGAAAAGAAAGGGAAAGAAAGCAAATCCCTTCAAGCTGCGTTGTCTTCTTATGCAGGTGTTATACCCGCTGAAGTGGCTGCGGTCACGATTACCTTCGAGGCTGTTATGCCGTCGAGTAACGTGTCCCATTGCTGTAAGACGGAGCTTGCTGTTCTGGTGTTGGCTGCTTCCCAACCTGCGACTACCACAACACTCTTCCCGGTAGCGAATATGTCATCGATTACCTCGATGATCGCTTGGTCGGTCGGAATTGTTGAAGCTGCACCGCAGGCCGGATAGGTCAAGCCCAACGCTGCAGCGGTGATCATGTTTATGCATGAACCACCCACTGTAACGATGTTCTTCTGCCTACCTGAGCCGCCTAC
>MFRS01000018.1:345-4824 GCA_001784635.1 Candidatus Micrarchaeota archaeon RBG_16_49_10 | reverse complement strand
GAGCTTGGCAACTGGAGTTGTTATCGGAACGATATCGTTGTATGTCGTTGATCCGGACGAAGTCGAGCCTGCTCCGAGTTTACCGAAGTAAACCTTCGCAGCCAGCGTCTTGTACGGGATCTTAACTACAACTTGGTCCGAGCCTCCATTTGAGGACGGCGTCGCCACAATCACACCCTTGTCATCCAAGATGTCTTGGGATGCTGTGCCGATGCTGTTCACTGTGGTCTCCGTAGTGGCATTGAGTTCAATACCATCTGCCGAAGCCGCAGTTGTCCCTAGCTGGAACTCTGGAGCGCCAGATGTCGACCACTTAGGACTCGTCTTGTTTTGGAATCCTATAGCGACGCCATTTGTGGCTCCCGTACCTACCGTCATTGCACTTATTATCTTAAGTGTTGTCGGTGCGATGGTAACGTTGAGATACCAGTTTTGCTCGCCAGAACTACCGTAGTTCAGTCTGAATGGGTACGTTATGAGGTCTGACGCGTTGCTCGCAACTATCGAGGCTAGCTCGTTGTTGCTTGCAAGGTTGTATACCGCGTTCAAACCTGCATTCGTTTCAAAGGTTCCGTTGACTATGATCTTGGTCTTGCTTGTGTCGTAGTAACCGATCATCACTGGCAGCATGTCAGCACCCTGGGAATAGTTAAACAAGATGTACATCTTGGTGTAAGAATTCCCGGCCTTGCTGATTATGGATCCTGCCGGATCGGATGATATCTCCAATCCGTTCAGGCTTCCAAATGCCTGCGTGTCGGCTGAATCGTTGTAAGCAGAGACTCCAGATACCGGCTTCACTGTTATTGAGGCGAACTTGTCAGTATCGTAGCCCTCGAGACCGAGGTCTCCATAGTTGTTGGGCAACGAAACTTTCTGTCCGGCCTTAATGTATTGTGTGGTGGTTGGTTTGTAGACAACCTGTATGTTGGCATTTGCAGCTATTGACCCTGGGCTTGTGAACCCAGTGCCCGATATCTGTACTCCCCAGTCAGTTGTGTCTGGGAATCTGTCGCTTGCCGACCCGGTCGAAGTGACGTCAGCTGAAGTGTCGTATGTCTTCTCCACTCCCGCTGCGGTGTCACCCACTACTAGGTCAGAACCGACTACAGTACCGTCCTGCAATGCTCTTACAGATGTTACCTTGACTGTCAATCCTGTTGCGACAGAATCCTTGCTGTCGGCCTGGTTGACTATCAAAGTGTCTACTGTGTTGTCGTCAGCGTCCTTGATTATTATTCTCGCCCAAGCGCCATTGCTGCCTAGGTCGGAATAGACTGTGTAATCACCGAACGTGACGCCAGATGTCGCTGTTGCTGTTCCGATGGAACCTTGCAACATCTTTACCTGGTTTGTACCAACGCCAACTATCGAGAACGACTTACCCATCATCATGATGTTGATGGGGTAGGTGTACTCTGGGCTGGCTATGGAGCCAGATGTACCAGCTGTTGTTGCTGTAGAAAGGTTTACGGCCTTCTTGAACACATACTGGTAGATGATGTTGCCAGACGCAACTTGCATTGTCAATGTACCATTGACCCCGTTAGTTCCGTAGTCATTCCTCATTCTGATGCCAGACAAGTCGACCTGCTCACGGTAGTCGTAACTGTTCGACTTCCATTGGTAGGTTCCCTCGTTCAAGCCTGAGAATTGAGCGTTCTTGACCACAGCACCGCTTGGGAATGTGTTGGTATACGCTGATATTCCAGCCGAAGATCCGGTGGAAAGGTCGTTATTAGCGAACCCTATACCGTCCTTCTCAATACCGTTCACATTGCTTGCGCCTGTTCCTGAGACTGTTTTCACTACGTAAGATAGCTCTGTCAGTCTTACCGCTAAGTCTACCGCACCAACTACGTCAGCCGGAGCAGCTGCAGAACCCACTACGACGTAAGCGTCGAGTGTGTGGTCTGCGGTGGCCAGGAATGACGGATACGTATTCAAGGCCGTTGCTGCCAAAGCTGTTGGTGCGAATAGCATTAACGCAGCCAAAAAGCTTGCGATTATTTTACTTTTCATGTTAATCCTCTTTTTGGCTTTTCACTGCCCACCGAGAACCTCGCGGTTAACGGTGAACAGTTACTCGGGTTTTTCTTAAATTAGATTGGGTTTATACGATATATAAAAACTCCTTGAAACGATTGATAGGGGCCTTCTACCCATCAAATAAGTGTCTCTTCTGAGACATATAAGGTAAAATAAAGTTTATGATTGTTTACAAAGGCAATATAAGCCTTATTTTCCTATTTATAGTCATAAAATAGCTTATAATATCCCACAAGCAAAATAAGGCATCTTGAACCTCGATCCATGGTTATCTAAATCTTAAACTTCTTCTTAACCAATTTCAGCTTGTTTGTGCGGCCGGTTCTTTCGACTTCGACCAGGCCCCTGTTAACTAGGCTCTTAACCACTCGGCTGATTTTCGCCTTTGAAAGGTTCGTGTCCTGTACGATCTTCTTCTGATTCACCACCCCGTCGGATGCCACCAGCATGTCCATGATTTTCCTCTCATAATCGTCGAGCACCGACAAAACAAGCTGTTCAGGTTTCCTGAAGTAGCGAAGATACGCATAGCTCGTTACCGCAGCTGCCACAATTCCGATGACTATTATGTACCTCAACCTCACCTGGAAGCCTACGGGCTGCTGGATTCGCTCGTACAGTATTTCGTACCTCATAGGCGTGTCGGACTTCAATCCGGTGAGCAGCCAAGTGATTATAATCCTCCTTCCGTCGCTGATTGCCGTTGAGTTCTCAGGCGAAGGCTGTCTGGAGGACAGGGCCATGCCCTCCGGCAGTCTGACGAAGGCGAACGCCCTCTCTATGTCCCTGTTTAAACCGAAATCCGCGTCGAAATAGAACTTGTTGTCCAGTAACTTCACAAAGTCATTTGTCTCAAACGTCATCTCAATGGTCCTCTTCTCCTCCGTCAACGCCATTTCGCACTCTATCGAACTGACGCCGCTGACGTCCAGCTTGCAGTCTATTGACCCAGCATTGCTGGTGGCATTGAAATTCTGAATCCTGCCAATGACATCAAACCTGAATGGTGTCTCGGGTTGGGTGAAAGTCACTGTTAGCTTGATTGAACTCTTCCCATCGCTGTCAATGTCGGCATCGATACCATATGACTGTATCTGAGCGGCTGCGTTCCCGCTGAGGAGGACGAATGCGACCAGGACTGAAACAGTTGCAAATAGTTTCACTGGCTTCACAAATATAGATTGTCAGGAAGGTTAAATACCTTTACTCTGTTATCATGTTGATCCGAAGCCCGCAGGTGGGGCATCTGTCCTTAGAGATGTTGACCGTGTCCACCTTCATGCCCGACCTTTTGATTAGCAGCTCCCTGCAGTTGTAGCAGTAGGTGTTCTCGTCAGGGTGGTTTAAGACATTGCCTATATAGACGTACCTAAGCCCGGTCTTCCTTGACTCATCTATGCACTTTTCCAGGGTGGCGGTGGGTGTGGGGGGCAGCTCCATGAGCTTGTGGCTCGGGTAGAACTGGAGGATGTGGAACGGTATGTCAGAATTAAGCTCGCTGCTCACCCACTGGGCGAGCTTCCTGCAGTGCTCGACGTTGTCCCCTATCTGGGGGACTATCAGATTGGTTATCTCCATGAAAATCCTCTGCTTCTTCATCTGCTTTAGGGAGTCGAAAATCGGGTCCACACTGGGCACCGACATGAATTTCTTGTAGAATTCGGGGTCGCCCGACGCTTTGAAGTCTATGGTCGCCGCATCCAGGTATTTTGATATCTTCTTTACGGCATCCTCGGTCATGTAGCCGTTTGTCACGAAAGTGTTCGCTATGTTGCTCCTGTGTGCAAGCTTCGCCGTCTTGTAGGCAAACTCGAAGAACATGGTGGGCTCGTTGTACGTATAACTAATGGATCTGCAGTTGTTCTTTTCAGCCATCTCCACGATGTCTTCTGGGGTAAAATCTTCCCCAGAAAGCTTCTCCTTTGTCACGTCGATGCTGTGACTTATCTGCCAATTGCAGCAGAACTGGCACCTGAAATTGCACCCTTGGGAAGACAGGGAAAGGGTCTTGCTGCCCGGATAGAAGTGGAAAAGCGGCTTTTTCTCTATCGGATCAACGTTCGTGGAGTACAACCTTCCGTAGCTGAGGGTGTAGAGCTTCCCGTCCTTGTTAACCCTGACAAGGCAGAAGCCCCTGTGGTCCTTGGCTATGAAGCATTTCCTGGCACATAGCTCACACCTTATACCGTTTCGTTCCTTGTGCCAAAGCATTGCCTCTTGCATTTTAACCACTTAGAAGTTTAGATTATATATTAGTTGAGTAAAGTAATATAGTTTGTTTATAGCTGTGCCCCAGTAGCTCAGACTGGCTAGAGCACCCGCCTCGTATCCCTGGGAAAGCGGAAGGTCACGAGTTCAAATCTCGTCTGGGGCTCTACGGAAAGCCTCAGCAGGGCCGGGCAACCCTGATGGTAAATTCATTAAACGGGC
>MFRS01000018.1:0-334 GCA_001784635.1 Candidatus Micrarchaeota archaeon RBG_16_49_10 | reverse complement strand
GACAGAAGTATCCAGAAGTTTCGGTCAAGGCGTTGATATCGGACAGGAGAGGCAGGATTCTTCTTGTTAGGTCTGAAAGATGGCCCGGAGTCAACTGTTTCACCCTTCCTGGGGGTCATGTGGAGATTGGAGAGAAATTGGAGGATGCCCTGAAACGGGAGGTCATGGAAGAGGTCGGGGTCAAGATAAGAGTAATGGAGGTCCTGGCTGTCCAGGAATCTATCTTCTCAAAAGAGTTTTTCCTGCCCAGGCATTTCATATTTATTCACTTCCTTTGCAAGTCGCTTACCAGCCGCGTAAAACTTGACCTTGATGAACTTCAGGGATATGCCTG
>MFRS01000017.1:13240-18097 GCA_001784635.1 Candidatus Micrarchaeota archaeon RBG_16_49_10 | reverse complement strand
TATAAATAGGCATATAATTCGTTAAAGTCTATTCTCCCGAAAAATCCTATCTAAAACCCTGGCCTCAAATCCCGTGCTGTTAGAAGCTTAACTACAACTTCTTCAACTTGGTGGCCTGCATTCCCTTCGGCGTCTTTTCAATCTCGAACTCGAGCTCGTCGCCCTCGTCCAAGCCTGAAATGCCGGCTGCGTCCAAGGCTGTCTGGTGGACGAAAACGTCCTTGCCGTCCTCTGGCTCTATGAAGCCGAAGCCTTTCATGGAATTGAACCACTTTACTTTTCCTTTCAACTTTATCACCTTCTTTTGTATCTGAAGCCCCTGTCTGACCTAAATTCCCTGTGGGTCTCTACCCCCCTTATAGTGTCGTAGCATGACTTGTGGACAGTGCCGTAATCCTTGACCCAGGCCGAATTTGCCGACCTGACTAGCTGCTTGCAAAACCCGCACGCTACAGTCAAACTGGACATTAAATACACCTTTTCGTTAACAAGAATTAGAAATGTAAATTCGCATTTTCAATAACTAATCCTGCTTAAAATTAATGGTTTATCAAGTATTAATAAGCTTGCAGTCATATTCCACATGGGCTGAGGTCTCTTCATATTTATCTTGACTAACCCAATTTAAAAGAGAGATTAAAATGACCAACTTCAATGTCAAAGTTGAGAACATCGTGGCTACAGCCGCCTTGGGAATAAAGATACCGCTGGAGAAGCTGCTGGAGGACCTTGAGGGGGCCGACTATGAGCCGGAGCAGTTCCCCGGACTCGTGTACAGGGTGAAGGACCCCAAGGCTGCGGTGCTGATCTTCTCGACCGGCAAGATCGTCTGCACTGGGGCGAGAAACGTTGAGGATGTCAGGACTGTCGTCAAAAAGGTCGTCAAGGCCATAAGGGAGACTGGGATAGGGAACCCAAAGAAGTATGACATCAGGGTTGAGAACATAGTCGCTTCGGCGCAAATCCCGGCGAGGCTGGACCTGGACAAGATTGCTTTCGAGTCGGAGAACTCGGAGTACGAGCCCAACCAGTTCCCTGGCCTGGTATACAGGCTGAAGGACCCTAAGGCCACGTTGCTGCTTTTCGGCTCTGGGAAGGTAATCTGCACCGGCACGGGGAAAGTCGAGGATGTGGAGCACACACTGAACACCCTTTTCAAGGAGCTGAAGAACATTAAAGCAGTCAGAAAGGCCACTGACAAATGAATATCGTGTTATCATTTTCATAAACCAAAACCATCTTCTAGACATCACTTAGGTTCTTCTATCCAATAGAAATGGAGTTGATTTTAATCTTTTTTTATCAAATAATTGAATAAAATGGTGGTTTTTTGACAGATGAAATGATTGCAATATATTATAGAATATGGGGGCCAAAGGGTGTAAAAGCCGAAGAAATTGGCTTATCTGGAGATGTTGACCTGTTCAAAATGAGGCCTTTTCCGGATTTGGAGAGGCATTATGAGCAGAGAAATTTTGTGGGATTGAATATTGACGGCTACGCTGATGAATTTATTGCATGGGCAAAAATGCATGGTATGCTTCCTGCAGAGAGAATGGAAGGCGGGTTGATTGTCTTTTCCTCGCGAGCTGGTCTCATATATACATCTGGTATCGCAAAAAATTTATATGATAACATGATAGCCAAACTCGAAGATGGAATGAGTGAACAACTTAGAATATCAGATTTTCTTGGGGAAAGTTAGCCTCTTCTGCTGAACAGCCAGGCGCTCAGAACCATCATGAGAACGGAGAAACCTATGACTACGAATAAACTAATTGCGAACGGTATGCTCGAAATTCCGATGAGTACATGGCGGAGAAGCTCCACCGCATAGGTCAAAGGATCCAGATATGTGATGAGCTTAAGGGTGGGCGGCAGGTTGCTTATGGGGAAAAGAGCACCGGAGAGGAAGAACATCGGCATGACTATGAAGTTCATTATAAGCTGGAATCCCTCGACGTTGTTCATCAGGGAGCCAATCGATATGCCTATCCCAACGAGGCCTATGGATATCAGTAGCATCAGCGGCACTGTGAGAAGGAATGTCGCCAGCCCGACCTTGAGGCCCAGGAGGATGGCTATCAGCATCACCATAATCCCCTGAATCAGCGAGGTTGTGGCCGTCCCCAGCGCCTTGCCGACCACTATCGAGAGCCTTGAAACCGGGGAAACGAGCATCTCCTTCATGAAGCCCAGCTCCCTGTCCCATATTATCGAGACGCCGGAAAAGACCGAAGTGAACATAAGGCTCATCGCCACGACGCCAGGCGAGATGAAGGACCTGTAGTCAATCCCCCCGACGTCTACTGAAGCCCTCAGACTGCCACCGAATATGAGCAGCCAGAATACCGGCATTGTAAGCGTGGCCACTATCCTCTCCTTCTGGCGGAAATACCTTATCATCTCCCTCAGCCAAACGGTGTACACACCCCCTATTTCAATCATCTCCCATGACCTCCCATCGTGCGCCGCCTTCTAAGCTGCTCCCTGAGCCCGACCTCCTCCTCCCTTATCTCCCTTCCTGTAAGCTTGAGGAACACGTCGTTTAGGGCAGGTTTCCTTATGTTTGCCTCTATGACATTAATTTTATTTTCCCTGCACCTCTCCAGGACTTTCCCAATTTCCCTACCAGCATTCCTCACCGAAAGTATTATTTGCCCGTCAAACCTCTTTGCGCCCTTGAAGGTTTTTAGCGCCTTCTCAGTGTCCTTGTCATCCACATCCAAAACTATCGTGTCCCCTCCCAGGCTGTCCTTAAGCTTTCTCGGAGTGTCGATAGCTATTATCTTACCATGCTCTATTATCGCAATCCTGTCGCAGAGCTCGTCCGCCTCCTCCATGTAGTGTGTGGTGAGGAATATCGTCATGTCATAATCCCTCTTCAGCATGACTATGTACTCCCAGACGTGCTTGCGGGTTTGCGGGTCCAAGCCAAGGGTTGGCTCGTCAAGGAACAGGACCTGCGGATAGTGTATCAGGCCCCTAGCTATCTCAAGCCTCCTCTGCATGCCACCGGAGAAAGTCTTCACAATCGAATTTTCCCTGTCCTTCAGCCCGACAATCCCCAGCACCTCGTCTATCCTCTTTTCCCTCTCGCTCTTCGGGATGCCATAAAGCCTTGCGTGCAGCTCGAGGTTCTCCCTCGCAGTCAGCCTGTCGTCAAGGGTCATGTCCTGGAAGACGACCCCTATGCATTTCCTGACTTTATTTTGCTCGGAATCGGCATCATAGCCGCAGACTGCAGCTTTTCCAGACGTAGGTTTAAGCAGGGTGCAAAGGATGCTTATGGTCGTGGTCTTCCCCGCGCCATTGGGGCCGAGGAACCCGAATATCTCCCCCTTCTTGATGCTGAATGTGATTCCGTCCACTGCGATGAATCCCTTGTTGAAAGTCTTCGTCAGGCCCTTCACTTCTATTATGTCCATTTCAATCGGCCAATATTTGCACGCCGTAATTTTTATAGTTGCTTCAAGACGCTGGGACTATCACAAACCGATTCGACCTGCTCAACCGTTCAACCAAAATAAAAAGGAAGGATAACCAAAAAAACTGAGTTCGAAATGATTGGTATGCCGGGTAGGCCGTGCGTTACCTATAGCCATTTTTGGGTGGTATTATTGGGGATGAAGATTCCCAATTGTAAACTTCCCACCCATTGGCTATAGCTACCTTAACTAAATCTCCCAAGTCCCTTCTCCCAGTCAAGTATACTAGACTGAGATTCTGGAAGGGGTGTTTCTTGGATCATCCTCTCGCAAGGAAATTTCGTAACCCTGTCTAGAACCAAGGTTCTTTAAGTATTGCAGAATTTCAGTTGAAGAGGGAACATCTAAAGAAGACTCATTTTTTGAAATAACCAGCAACTGTCTTGTAACGCCTAACAAATGTTTTGGGATTGGCATCAATTATATTTAATAGCAAACAATTATTTAAGCTTATAACCAAGTTATATGTCTCGGAAAAAAATATTTTCCCCAACAAAAGGCTAGTCTGTTTCTTTTTCACAGCAAATTTCTAGCATACCCTTTTAATATCCGGAATCCGAAATCAGTTTCAGGTCCTTATGCCCGCCAAGAGCCTGGTGCCCCTCTTCCTGATTGCCCTATCGCTGATGCTGATGGGAGTCTACCTCAACTTCGACTCGCTCCAGAAAGGGTTCTCCCCTCTAGGGTACACGGAGTTCGGCGGGGAGGAGGTTGAAAGGCTATACTTCGGCCTCTTCAACGGCAGCGTGGAGTCGTACGATGGGCTGTCCTGGAGGACGGCCTGCGAGATGAGGACAAACGTCTGGTCGCTCAAGTCCTATCAGGATGTCCTATACATAGGGTTGAACGACGGCAGCATATGGGCGTTCGGCGGTGAGACATGCTATCCGGTGGGGGAGATAAACGACGTGCCCTTCGTGATGGAGACATACAACGGCAGGCTCTATGTGGGGACGATATACGGGAACCAGAACCTAGCGTCATATGACGGGCAATACTGGAATTACTACGAGCTGCCGAATACTGAAGTGAAGTCCATGCTCAACCGCAATGGCAGGCTCTATATGGGGTTGGGTAACGGAACGCTCGCCTCCTACGATGGGTCCTGGGTGAACCATGGTGACCACTACAACGCTGTGCTGTCGCTGGCTGAGTTCGACGGCAAGCTGTATACAGGATTGGACAACGGGACTGTGGTTTCATACGATGAATCGTCGTGGGTGAGCCATGGGGACCATTACAATTCAGTGCTCTCGCTGTCCGAGTTCAACGGCAAGCTGTATGCCGGCCTCCACAACGGGACTGTGGTTTCATACGACGGGTCCGGCTGGCGGAAAGAGCGGGACAGCAACGAGATCGCCTTCAGGTC
>MFRS01000017.1:11676-13084 GCA_001784635.1 Candidatus Micrarchaeota archaeon RBG_16_49_10 | reverse complement strand
CATCGACAACAACCACCCCCCAAGACACGACAACGACATCATCCACCACGATCATCCCCGAAACAACCACGACATCCCTAGATAATGTGACTACTATCCCACTTGAGACCACGACAACCATCCCAACCACAACCGATTCCACATCCACAACAACGACAATCCCGACAACTACAGCCCCGGCGATGAACCAGACTCCAGAAAATGAAACTACATCTACTACGACCGTTCTTGCTGTGAATAATACGCCAGATAATGCGACCACCACATCCACGTCTACGACAACATCCTCAACAACCACTCCAGCGTCTTCCGGCGGAGGCGGCGGAGGCGGATCCTCATCCCGACAAAACTCAGGCAGCACGCAGGAAAGCGAGGGCCCCGACATCGTTTCAATCTCATGGCCTAAGCTGACCCCTGAGTTCGCCACCTTCTGGGAGGTCTCTTGGCAGACCCCCGACACCCCGATAGGCGTAACCGAGATGAAGATTCTCGTCAGCAGGGAGATAAGCAACGTGAGCCTCAGCATAGAGAGGCTGGAAGGGCCGGCAACCTCCGGGAAGCCCTCGGGCAAGGTCTACCAGTACATGGACATAAGCAAGCTCAACATAGACGACTTGGATATAAGCAACGTGACCATGGTCTTCAGGGTGAGCAAGGCCTGGCTGGAGGAGAATGGCATCGACGAGGACTCGGTCGAAATCTCCAGGTACAGCAACGGGTGGGAGAGCCTTCCGGTGAAGAGGATGGGGCAGGATGGGGAGTGGTTCTACTATGAGACCTCAACGCCCGGGTTCTCGGTATTCGCAATCCACGCAAACCAGCCGGCAGGGGCATCGGGAACGCCCTTGACCACAAGCACCAGCACCAGCAGCTCGACGACAACGACAACGCCGATATGGACGTCCAAGCCGAAGATTGCGAAATACACCATTCTTGGCTTGAGTGTGGGTTTGATAGTCCTGGCCGTTCTGCTTATTTTGAAGGGTCGCAAAAAGGAAGGGAATTGAGAAATAATTTTTTATTGTAAAAACTAGTTTGAAAGCTAACTCTGAGATGACTCCAGAGTTTCAAAGCTCCCATCGGAAAGGTGCTTGTCCTTCAGGCCGGTCAGGGCATCGACCACATCAACATTGCCATCGGTGTAGAATATCACCCAGAACGGATAGTAGGCCTTCTTCCTCTCCACCTCGTCAGGGTTGAAAAGATCCAATATCAAGTCGGTCGTCTTCAAATCCACCTTGTAGTCCAGCAGATCCCCGGCATACTTGTAGCCCACCGTCTCCTCGGCGATCTGGTTATCTATTATCTCCTCGAAGCTCAGGCTCAGCAGGCTCTTGTATTCCCTGTTGCTCACCTCCACCAGCTTCTGCGCCACCAAGGAGTCCAACATCTTCTGGAGCTCGGTATC
>MFRS01000017.1:8405-11605 GCA_001784635.1 Candidatus Micrarchaeota archaeon RBG_16_49_10 | reverse complement strand
CCCGAGCCTTATGAGCTCAGGCACCCCCTTGGTCCTCGCTATCTGCTCCTTCCGCAGGAACCACATCTCGCCCGTCACGCCATCAACGAAGAAGTTGTCCACCTTGTCACCCTCCTCCGTCCTGAACTTGCAGCTTATCCTCCAGAGCGGGTAGTAGACCAGCTTGAACTGCTCGAGCCTCTTCCTGATGTTCTTCTTTATGTCCTCCTCGAGGAACTTGGGGAAGAAGTACAGTGTGTCCGGGTCTTCTATGCGCTTCATCTTCTTGTCCAGCATCATGACCTCCCCGCCGTGGTCCGACCTTTTTACCCTTACATTGACTATGAGCGCCTGGTCTATCAGGCCGACTATCAGCGCCGTCCCTATGGGAAGGGATCTTATCTCAGCCTCTATTCCCCTAGTCGCGCCCTCCACCGAATCCATTATGGTCTTTAGGTCGTTCGGGTTGGTGACCCTCAGGAAAATCTGGGTGTTGCACTGAGAAAGCACGTTCTTCTCGACCCTTGCCGGCCTCTGGGATATGACCGCGAGCCCCATCGCGAACTTCCTCCCTTCAGAAGCTATAGTCCTGAGTATCCTGGAGCTTATCACCTCCCCGCCGAACCCCCTCTCCGGGCAGAAGTTGTGCGCCTCCTCGACAACAAGGAGGAAAGGCGGTATCCTTTTTTCCTTCCTAGCCTCGAAGAGATCCTTGGATATTTTGTAAGTCACAAGCTGCTGCACGTCCGGCTCGACCCCTTTCATGTTTATTATCGTGACCTCACCCTTTCGCACCATCGCCTCGGGCTTCGCATAATGGACGTTGTCGAAGAGCTGGCTCCTCTTCAGGAAGTCCAGCACGTTTATCACGTTCCACTTCGACTTGCTGTTGGACTTCTCGACCTCCTTCATTATCTCGTCGATGGTGTACCTCTCCTTGTCGTTGTCGCGGACGGCGGAGTATATCACGCTAAGCTGGGAAGTGGTGAGCCTGAACGGGAGCATGTCGAATATCTCCTGGGTCGTCAGCTTGCCGGAGAGCTTCAGCTTCTTCATCCCCTGCTCCAGGTTCTTCTCCAGGGAGTATATGTTCAGCTGCCTCTTGTAGCCCTTCGGCCTCACCTCGAAGCGGCCCATGTACTTTATCTCCTCGACGTTTGTGTTGGGGTTGGCCAAGGAGCTGTACTCGCCGTGCGGGTCTATGATGACGGCAGGTATCTTGGTCTCCATCAACTCCTCTATAAGGACGCCCATGAAGTAGCTTTTTCCAGTACCCGTTTTAGCCAGCACCGCGGCGTGCTTCGTGATTATCTTCCTCGGATCGAGGTACACCTTGAGGTTATCCGATCCTTCGAGGAGGCCGACATAGAAGCCCGAAGACTTCATGCCCAATACCCTCTTTATCAGACCGTCCTCCGACTTGTAGATGAAGCTCCCCGGCTTGAAGGGCATCCTAGGCTTCTTCACGGTGCCCTTCTTGTCCACATACCCTATCACAGAGACCTTTGCCAGGGTCTTGTCCTTCTCCTGGGCTATCTCCTCCACCCTCCCCAGGATCCAGTGCTTCTCGGGATCCCTGGTCGCGATGAAGTCCATCTTCCTTATTATGCTGGAAACCTCGAAGACGAAGGACTCGGGCGAGGTCCTGCCCACTATCTTACCGACAAGCATAATCCCACTATGGATTTATTCACATTTAAAATATAACAAAGCTCTATTCCGGGGCTCCGCTGAAAGCTTGCGGGGGAGGAAAACATGCAAAGGTTGATAAGGAAGAATCACCTTAATTATCGTCTGTTACAGGGGCTTGATTTTGTTGGAAAAGTTATGCAACGTCTGCAAGGGTATAGGGACTTTATGGATATTGGTCACCGAAACCAAGAGCAAGAGCTACAAGCACTATGAGATTGTGCCCTGCGGCAACTGCAACGGCACCGGGTCCTATTTTGGGAAATAAAACAATGGGGTACAGTTACTTCTTAAATGCAAGATATGACAAGGCCCCTGCCAATAAGGTCACGGGTATGTCTCTGATGTCCATTGTATTCCCAGGGATTATCGGGAAAATTTCACCCAAAGTTATGTAAGCTGTTACTAAAGGGACTACATATTTGTATGCATTTTCTCCAAAAAGCCACTGGCCAAGAATTGTAGGAACCAAAACATATTCTGCATTGCCAACATAGTATTGCATCTTTGAAATTAACGGCGTTCCTAGCTGATTGCCGAGCGCTTCCGTCGCGAATATTGGCAAAAACCCTAATGCGGCCGTACTTTGTCTTAATTTCACTTTATCCATACTACCACTGCTTAAAAGAGATAAAAATATTTAAAGGTTTCGTTTCCTACGCCCTTATTCTTTTACCCTACTTTCTTCCGAAAAAAAAAATTATGGTCTCTTTATATCCCTAGTCTCCTTAAAAAATCTTTGTTTTTGGCCATCAATCCACCATTAGAAACATATTTAAGATTTAAAATCCAGCCATAGGACATGGTCGCTGAGGAAGACTTTAGAGAGGATGAAAAAGGGGAAGGTGAGGACTATCTGGTTTACATGTCTGGTGGGGGGAAGTCCACGAGGCTCTATCCGCTTACCGCGGGGGATTTGGACATATCCAAGGCGTGGCTCGACATATGCATGAAGACCCCAATCAGGTGGGCTTTGGAGCTTATCGATACCGCCATCTCGTCTGAAGACAAGCTGAAGGTTTTCATAACCACCCACGGGCCGGGAAACAAGACCTTCATACCCACCGATCTCGGGGACGGGCGGGATTTGGGCTCTAACATAGAGATACTTTACCCGAACTACTACAATCCTGATACCGATAACTGCGTCCCAAAGGGGAGCGGGGACGCCTTCATAAACTTCCTTGAGAGGTATTCCGACTTCATCACCACGCCAGAGATATTGACGATGAACGTGGACAACATAGCAAAGATAGACATAGAAGACATGAGGAGGTTCCACAGGGACGTGCATGAGGGTGAGGTAGGCGTCACTATAGGGGTCGCAGACTGGAGCGGGAAGCCCGACATAGAGCACTTCGGGACCGTGACCTTCGACCAGAAGGGCATCGTCACCAAGTTCGAGGAGAAGTCCCTGAAGCCCACGTCCAACTGGGTGAACACGGCCGTCATCATGTTCTCTTCTGGAATAGGAGGATTACTGGAGCAGTATCGGGCTGAGGGTTACGAGCTCAACGACTTGGGTGGCGACA
>MFRS01000017.1:6212-8395 GCA_001784635.1 Candidatus Micrarchaeota archaeon RBG_16_49_10 | reverse complement strand
TTTGGTGGAGAAGGGTGTTTCTGTCCGCGCCTACACAAAGATTCACGACTGGGAGGACTTCGGCACAATCCGGGCTTACATGAGGACAAACGGAAGGGCATTAAGGGGATGTTATGGTTACGAAAAGTTCAACAACTACGAGAGGCTGGATGTGGAAGGGGCGACAGTCTTCGTCCACAGGGACTCGCTGGAGCATGTTAGGAGCGTGTTGGACAGGATGGACTTCGGCGGCCATGTGGTCATCGGGGCCAGCGTCGAGCTGAACCCGGGGGACAGGAGGATAAGGATAGAGAACGCCGTGCTGGGTCATAATGTCATGGTCGGACCGGGAGCTGAAATCACGGGGCTTGTTGATGAGGAAAACCTTTACCCCTCAGTGCTATTGAACCATTCGAGGCTGCTGGGCGGGAGGATGAAGGCTGCTGTGCTTGGTTATGGCGCAGTGGTGCATTCTGAAGAGGGTAAAGAATCCGTACTGGAGCCCTATTCGGTTGTAGGCAACTGGCTGGAGATCGACCCGATATACCTGAAGAGGGACGTGAGGGTCTGCGACCCCGATCTAGCTGAAAATGTGATGGAGACCAACAAATACAGGAGCGTCTGGAGCGACTCGCAAGGTTTCTTCTTCACCGACTCGGACGTGGGGAACTACGACCCATGCCTGAGGAAAAGGAATCCAGCCTAGCGGAACTTTCGTAGATTTAGCCTATAGCGCCACATCCTCAATCTATAGAGGAACAACTTATACTTCTTACCCTTGTATAATTTGTAGATTAAGTAAGCCAATATCGCTATCAGTACCAGTATGATCAGCAGGATGAGGTAGTTCATCCTTTTGGCATACGCTATCTTTATCGGCTGCAGGACATCGAAAAAATCGCCACCTGAAACTGCATATCCATCGTAGCTGAGATTGGCATAAACTATGTACTTGCCCTCCTTCATGTCGGTCGGGAGCTTCAATTCCCTCGTGATGAACGCGTTGTTTTCTATGATTAGCTTTTCCTCTTGCGGGTTGAATATACCTCCATATATGTCCCTTGTGTCATATCGCAGGGTAACCTCTACTGGGGAAGAGGTGCCCTGGCTGGTTATCGCCATATTCACCGTCACTGTTTGACCAACATGGACAACCTTGGAATCTGACGGTATCGTCACATCTATGTCCAGTATCTTGACTTCAGGCTTCACCTCCATCATGACCGGCAAGCGCTTGGTTATACCACCTCCACTTATTCCCATTTCCCCCAGATAAACGCCCTGTGCCAACCTTTCAGATACTCTGAAATCAAAGAAAAGTGTCCTTGCCTCCCCCGGTACAAGGCTGAACTGCATGTCGTTAGTGGTAAAGAAATCGCCCAAAATCCCCTTGTCTATCAATAACGTGAGGTTGGAATCGCCTGTGTTTGTCACTTTCAACCCTACGGTCTTCATTTCCCCCTTGGACAAAGTGACTTTAATTTCCTTGGGGTTCAGCTCGAAATCTACTTTTTCCGCTTTTTTAAGCGTTCCACCACCCCCTCCACCTCCACCGCCTGGTGTGGTGGTTGTAGAAGAACTTGTTGTAGGTGATAAGACTTCGAACGCCATAACGGGAGTTGCGTTCTCATACCCGAAGGTGTCATTGGCGTATATCCTCCATCTCACCGTCCCTAGGAAAGAATTGTTCTGCCAAATGAAGTTGGAGAAGTCAAAGCTGCCTTCCATCTCTCTGGGAGACCCGTATAATCCTGAAATGTTTCTCCAGCCGTAACCCTCGTCAACCGTCAGCCATGCGTAGTCCAACCCTGTGCCGTCGAACCAATAGGTTGAGAGGTTCACCGAGGAGTCCTGGAATATGGTCGAGTGGTCCTGTGAGGGGCTTGAATAGACGGGAGGTTCATGGTCTCCAATCATCAGGAATCCTTGGACGACCTTGGAAGTCTTGACTACAAGCAAAAAGAACCCTTGGAAGACTTCGGGGGAGAGTTTTACGGAAACCAGGAGTAAAGATGCTACAAAAAATATGGCTAGCAAAAGGGCCCATTTCCCCATCCTAAGATTTCCTTTTCCTTTTTTTGAAGTAGAGGACACTAAATATTATTAGCAGCGCGATTATAATTATTATCCACAGGTAGCCAAAGCCTCCCTTCTCTGGTTCCTCGATTAGCATGTTCTCCTTGCTCCTGACCTCGACAACCTCC
>MFRS01000017.1:5059-6149 GCA_001784635.1 Candidatus Micrarchaeota archaeon RBG_16_49_10 | reverse complement strand
GTTCGGCCCCGCAGCTGACGCTGAGCTGGCCGCCGTAGGATTTTATCTCCGCATCCTGTGGGACAGTAACAGTGCCGTACACCTTCGCTATGGACTCTGGGGGAACATTTATCTCATTCTCCCTGAACTCAACCACCAAAGGGTCCAGGCCAGTCATCGAATATGTGCAGGTCATCCTGTCAGTCGAAGTGACCGCCTGTATGTCGAAGACGAAACTGGCAGACTCCCCCCTCAACAGCTTCAGGTCATAAGGTATCGGCCTGGTTACCCCCAGTGCTGAAGAAGAGCCGACCATGAGTAGTATCGCCAGCACTCCAAGTGAGCAAACCTTGAAACTCCTTGCCTGCCTATTGAATTTCATATCATTACCCTCAATGGTCGCTTGTAATTATCTCTATCGTGTTCGTGTAGGTGTCGTACGACAGCCCCGTCGGGATGCTTATGTGCCAATACACATTCATTGTCGCATTCGCGTTACCACAAGCCACGCCCGAGCACTTCAGGAGCCCGCTGTCCGGATCAAAGTACTTGGAAGTCTGGTTTATGTAGACCTCTGCCATATTTCCAGTATCATCCGGGCTCGAAGTATCGTCATCGACAATATAAGTATTGTTTAGGCCGGTTATATTAATTATGTCCCCCTGGCTCTGCCCTGTGAAGTCGGTCGCATTCCAAGCCAAGTCCAAAACTATGTTCCCGGCGTTCTGGAAAAGGTCCCCGGCCGTCCCATTGTTCCACTGCCCCATCGTCCTGCTGCCCATGTCTATGGTGCTGCCGGAAGGCGGGTAAGTGAAGGATCTTAGCTCATTGTAGGTCCAGTTCCTTATCAGGACGCTGATATCCGTGCCGTCAGTCAAGGATACGTTGATTCTCCATGTGCCGTTAAGCTCGTAGAATTGGAAGTTCTCAGAAGACCCGGTCATGTTGCAGCTCCTGTTCCCGGTTCCCCACTGCCCATCCCCAGCGTCATAGTTCATCGCCACGGTGTGGTTCGCAGTGCCCGCATTACAGGAACCAAGGCCGCTGCAGAAGTATGCGGTCCCGTTGCTAGAAGAGAATGTGTCGCAATCCCCGTTCAGGTCGGTTATCG
>MFRS01000017.1:4180-4901 GCA_001784635.1 Candidatus Micrarchaeota archaeon RBG_16_49_10 | reverse complement strand
GTCCTGTTTTCGTGGCGAAGCCCGTCAATTGAAGGATCTTGTCGGGGAAAGCTATGAAGACTAGTAGGAAGGCTAAAACCAATAATGAAATTATCATCTTCCCCCTCAAAGGTTTCACCCTTGCCTCTAGTCAAACATTTTGTCGTTTTACAATTAATACCTTACTGTTCCTAATCCGCCCTTATCTCTATGTTGTTCTGGTAGTTCTGCTGGATAAATCCCGGAGGCAGGTATGCCCGGAAGTACAGGTTTTCTGCAATAGACGGGGCAACTTCTGTTAAAATCTGGACAAACTCGTTCGTAAGCTGCCTGAAGTCCCCGGTCACAGTCTGGTTGTAGGTGGAGTTCTCGACATTCACCACATAGCTTGGGTCCTGGAGGCCTGAGAAGTCCGTGCCGTTTATGCTTACGTTGACGGGCTGGTTGCCTGTGTTCCTTATCTCGAGCGGGTAGGCGTCCGTGGAGTTTACCGTCTGGTCCGGCAGGCCGCTGAAGGTTATGGTTGACGTGTTCACGGCCATCGCCGTCAGCTCGTTGTAGGTGAAGTTCGCCGACGTCGAGTTGCTGGAGCCGGAAGTCATGTTTACCGATACGGAAACGTTCCAGTCGCCGTCGTTCCTCCAGTACTCCATCCCCCACTCCCTGAAGCAGTCGCATGTACTTGCACAGTTCTGGATTGTGCCATCCGTGAAAAGGAAGACCGGGTCCGAATAGCTTTTGG
>MFRS01000017.1:0-4156 GCA_001784635.1 Candidatus Micrarchaeota archaeon RBG_16_49_10 | reverse complement strand
AGACGTCTATTAATGAGGAGTTGACTACGACTACGGTCACGTTTATTGTCTTGTTTGAGCCCTCCACCGGGTTTATCAGGGTGCCCGGATCCCCGTCATCCGGCTCTATCATAATCGACTGTAATATTATACTTAATAACCCTGACTCAACTGTCATCTCTATCTCGTCCGAGCAGGCCGTATAGTTCTGGTCGCCGTCGAAGTGAGCCGTCAAATTATAAGTCCCAGCGTCCAGGTTGGCTGTATCGGTGATGTTTTCCACTGTTGAGTCGGTATCTGAAACGAAATTCTCCCCGTAGCCTGTGGCGTTCATATCCAAGTAAATTGTTACCTCGTATCCCGTGTCAACTGTGCCTGTCAGGTTCGCTATCTGACCGTTTTCATAGGATTGGTCGCTCGTTGAGCCGTTCAGGTAGGCCGTGCAGGTAGTGGTTTCTTGGTTTACAGTCAGGTAGTTGTTGCTGTTGCTCGAGGCGGTGTAGTTCTCGCTTTCGTCATAAACGCAGGTGTAGTTCCAAACACCCCCTCCAGGGTTCTGGCTGACGGACCTGTTCCCGGCTCCGTTGGATACTGACGTCCCGTTCCTGTACAATGTAAGGGTAGCAGTGGTATCTCCCGTCGTTATGTTGCACTGTACGGTGGCCTCATCTGGATAGGTGGTGGTGTTGGTGCCAGGCGTGAAGAGGACGGAAATATTTGCAGGATTGGTGACGGTGAGCGTCTGCGTCTGCTCTCCATACTCGCCGTTGTATGTCGCGTTGACTTTTATTGTATAAACACCTGCTATTGATGGTGTACTAAAAGTATAATTGTAATTTCCATCGCTATCAGTTGAAGATAAGAATGAAACGGAAGTTTCGTTATAGTAAGCAATAATTTCATCGTTTGTTAAAGTTCTGTTATAAAATCTAATTTCATCAATAGAGCCATTAAAGAACTGACTTGTAGTATTTAAAGCACCAATATAGAATGAGGCACTGCTACTTTCACTGGGTGTAGTTAATACGCTCTCTGCTAGATTTCCATTTATGTACAATGAGATGTTATTTGTATTTTTTGTAAAACCAACCATATTCCAAACAGTGTAAGAAATATTGGAATATCTGAGTTCAGTATAATTTTTTACAGTTAACTCACTTATAGCGACATAAACTGCGGAACCTCCACCACTTGGCCAGCTTCCACAAGATTTACCGTTATAGGGACAATAAGTTAGTAATCTAACATATCTTGCTCCGGCAGGTGGAATTTCGTGTGATGCGCTGTTCCTCAAACCACTTAAATTTCTTTCATAGACAGTTGTCCATGTTGAAGTATCATTAGAGATTTGGAAGGCATAATCTCCTGGCACGTTATCTGAACAACCTTTGACCCAGCCAACCTCATTAAATGTTTTTACTGAACCAAGATCTACGTAAATCCATTCTCCATCTCTATAGTATCCTGTCTCATAATAACCATCAGAACTCCAATAGGTTGCATTATTGTTGTCAATCACATTATTCGCTGTGCTACCACTACAATAACTGTATGTACTTCTAGCAGTTGCAGATGTTCTATCTAAGTTGGTAGAATTACCGAACTTTACAAAAATATCTGGTGTTGTGTCATGGTAGAGTTTCAATGCAAAGCCATTTTCTGAGGAATCATATTTTGAAAGCACGCTACTTACATTGAGATATCCTTGATTTTGTGGTTTTAACCAGAACAAGAAAGTAAAATTAGTATTTTGATTATAATCACTGAAGGAATTATCTGAAAAATTAATATAATCATTTGAACCATCTAGAGCAATGGCTTTTCCATACATACCTGTCTCAAATAATGGACTTCCGACCAATGTTCCATTATTTCCTTTTTTTGAAAAGTCAAACGCAAGACTTGAACTTTCTCCATAAGTGGATGAATTGTCCCAATGCATATACAAGACTAAATTGTTATCGGGATTGTTGTAACTGGATTTGAATGTAGCACTTGAGTAATTATAATAAGCGAAAATGTACTTATTTACACCAGAAGTTAGGTTTATCCACACCCAAAATATTGTATTTGTGGAATTACAAGATGACGTTTCCATTGTGAATTCTAGTTCATTTTTAAACTCATCTGCAAATCGTATGTCAGAGCAGTCGGGGTTCATTTTTCCTTCGCTGATTAATGAAGACGTTGAGAAGTTGATTAATATTATTGAATTATTGGAAGATAAGACAGGGGTCATCTGAATATATTTCCTAGATTCCCATGAGCAATTCCACCAATTACTCCCACAATATATCCCACCGTAAGTGCTAATTAATGAATCGTTTATATATATATAGATAATATTGTTTGTGACATTATTCCCTAAACTATCATTGACATGACCACTCACAATAGCAGATTGGCCAGTATTTACCGTTGATGGGGTCAATATTTCACTTATATGGAGGAAGTTTATTGCACCGTAAGATGTTGCATCAAGAGAATCGGCATCCCAGGCAATTATAGTGTAGTTCCATTGACCATAGTTGTCAATAGTGTAGCTAGAAGAATTCCATATTATCCCATTGGCTGTAGTGCCATTAAGATTAGCATAAACATCTGTCCCGTTTGGTGCTGTTAGAGTGAAGTTCACTGAGATTAGGTTTTCGTCAGTGACATTGGCCTGTATTACTATACTCAAACCTCCCGCGTTCGAGTCGTAGTAGACCGTGGATGGGATTGTGGTGTTGGAGTTGATTACCGGAACTTGATTGACATCTAGGTTCTGCGTCTGCTCGCCGTACTCGCCGTTGTAGGTTGAGTTGACTTTGACGATATAGCCACCTATAGTTGATGGTGCCGTGAAAGTGTAGTTGTAATGGCCTGTTGAGTTCGTCTGAGTCACGGTCCCATTCTCATTGAAATGGAGCCTAGTTGAGTTGTATATGGCCAAAATTTCGTTAGAGGATAGAACTCTGCCGTAGACTCTGACTTCATCTATATAACTCGTAGAATAACCGTCGCCGGCATCTATCCAAGCGCCTATAGTCAAGGGTATGGTGCTATCATTGTTCAGGGAACCGGTAGTCGTCGAACTCCCGTTTAATTGGCCGTCAATGTATAGCTTGTGGCTCCCTGATTCAAAAGTGACGGCGATGTGCCTCCAGACATTGTTCCCTGGGGAAATAGTGCTAGTGAGGACTGGGGTAATGCTGTATGGATACCACTGTATATTCGCTGTGGCGGGATTGTTTGTAGTTAGTCCTATAATGTTGTTTGAAAATACTCCGTTCTTTTGCCTTCCCAAGACTGATCCATATCCTGTAAAGCCGGTATCCTGAGTGCCCGTCCACTTCACCCACATCATGATGGTCGCGTTGCTCCTTGCGTTAAGACCCCCTCCCCCAGCCACGCTCACGTAGTCCCCGGCACCATCGAACTGGACTGCCCCACCGAATTTCCCGGAAGAGTTTATGAATTCGTTGCCGTTCCCCATCGTGCCGTTGTTCCCAGTATTTGAGAAGTCGAAAACTCGGGTGTTGTTTTCACCGTATTGGCTTGAGTTGTCGAAGTGGTAATAAAGAATCAATGAACTGTCGGGGTTGGTGTAGCTGGTCTTCAAGCTGGCGTCGCTTTTCCCGTAGTAGGCGTAAACCGTTGTGTTTGCGTTGCCTGTCATGTTGGCCCAAAGCCAGAATACTGTGTTTGCCTGATTGCATGTCGAAGTTTCCAGTGTGTACTCCAGCTCCCTCTTGCTTGAGTCTGCGAACCTTACATCCCCGCAGTCAGACTTCATCTTCCCCGAAGATATCAGGCCTGAGGTGGAGAAATTCAGCATTAAAATGAAGTTACTCATGTTCGTTGGGGTAAGGAGCTCGGCGGAGACATCCTTCCTGTACCTCCAGCTGATGTTCCACCAGTCGCCAAGGTTCCAACCGTCAACCATGACCAACGGAGACTCGTTCATGAAGATGAAAATTTCTTGGCTGGCCACACTGTTCCATTGGCTGTCGTTAATGTGCCCAGATACAGTAACATTTTGACCGATGGTGGGAGTTGATGGGGCTAATGATTCAGTAATTTGCAGGAAGTTTATGGTGCCGTAAGACGTGCCGTTCAATCCGCCAGCATCCCATGCGATGACAGTGTAGTTCCACTGTCCGTAGGCGTCTATCGTGTAGCTCGAGGAGTTCCA
>MFRS01000016.1:403-25689 GCA_001784635.1 Candidatus Micrarchaeota archaeon RBG_16_49_10 | reverse complement strand
GGTTATGGATGCGTTGGTGTAGGTCGTGTCGGAAGTGGCGTTGAACTTGTAGTACCATATGTTCGCCGCTATGGAGTGGTTGGTGAAGGCGACGTCGGTCGGGAAATGATAGCTGCTGCAGGATGTGCAGATGGTCTGGTTCTGTACCCACCAGTCGTTGGTCGCGTTCTTGAGCCAAAGGTATGTCGTTACAGCTTCGCCGTCCGCACTGGTGACGTTTATGGAGAATGTGAATGGGGAATAACCCCACTGGGTGGATGTGCCGGAAGGTATCTTGTCCAAATCATCCAGCAATACCCTGCTCCTGAGGTAGAAGGCGTTCGTCTGCGTGTCTGTGGATGGGTTGAAGTTGGTTCTGGTGGACTGCATGGTGACGTTGTACCAGCCGGTGTTCCTGCCGGTCGAGTTCCAGCTGCAGGTGTAGACGCCGCTCCCCTGGTGGACTCCAGGGCAGGAGAAGTAGTTCGTCCCGTTCGTTATGTTGAAGATGACCGATGCGTCCGTGACCGCCCCGCAGCCGCTGTCGGCGGCGACAGTGCCATTGAAGAAGATGGAAGAGTCTAGGGTCTTGTTGGCAGTCCCGTCCGGCTCGACCAGAGTGGCTGTAAGCGTGCCGAGAAGGGTGAAGGGCATCTCGAAGCCTCCTCCCGTCACGTTGTCCTTGAGCCTTGTCGGGCAGGTGTCCCCGTATGTGCCGCCCTTCCAGTAGTGCTCGCCCAGCTTGGTCGCATCACAGGTGAGGAGCGTTGTCCAGTCGGACGAGGTCATAGTCCTGTTCATGTGGCCAGTGTTGTTGGTCTCGACAGCTTCTCCCCCGTCCCATGTGGTGCCCGATGTGGTTATCCACACCTTGCCGTCAGCCCCGTTGGGGTAGGTCTGGTTGTCGCTGTCGTATATCCTTAATGTGAAGTCCGTCGTATCCGATCGGTTAATTGAGAATCCTATTGTTGGTGTAATGTTTGTGGTTATCGCATCGTCGGCCTCTATGGTGAAGGAGGTCATGTTCTCTGTCCTGTTGCCGTCCAAATCTACGGTTGTGAAGTTGTAGTAGACCGTTCCCATGAAGGAGCAGTTGTAGCTGACGTTGGGCCAGGTCATGTTCTCGCCGGCGCAGCTAGAGCAGGTTTGGGAGGAATCAATCTCTACCCATTCATTACCTGTACCATCCTCGCTCTTGTGCCAGAGCTGGACTGTAAGGTCGTCCGCTGCGTCATCCGAAGCGTTGATAAAGTAGGTCCTGTTTATGGACCATCCCTCCGTCCCCGGCGAGACTGAGGGGAATGTCAATGATGGAAGTATGTACAGGTAATAGTGTCCAGCCCCCTGCTCCGCCTTCGTCGTTATGTTGTTCCAGTAGTATGCCTTGGTCGAGTTCATCGTAGCGTTGTAGTATCCCTGCCTCGCACCGACGGAGGACCAGCCGTCGTCGCCAAGTTCGAAGCACTTGTAGACACCCGTTGCCGGGCTGGTGACAAGGTTGCACTCATCGTTGAAGTTGCTCGCCGTGGCGTTGTACCTGACCTCGACGCCGCTAAGCTCCACCACGCAGTCGTCCCTTATGACGGACTCGTGCCTGACCTGGGCACCGCCTACCGTCCCGTTAGTCGTGGAGGGATAATCGAAGGATATGTTGAAGTCGCCCATTACCGTGAGGTTAAGGTTGTAGGTTGTTGTGTCCGTGTCGTTGGCGAAGTAGCAGGACTGTGTGAGGACTGAGACCTTCCAGTTCTGGTCGCCGACCTCATACCTTGGGCTCGAGCACTTGGGGTTGAAGGACTTGTTGGCGAGGCCGTTGCCGTCCGACGTCATGTTCTCGCCGCCGTCATAGACGAAGCTGTTGTACTCGATGTAGTATGTCGCGTTGAATCCTGAGAGGAGGGTGCCGTTGCCGTCCGTCAGCCTTATCGAGAGCGGGTCGGTCTGGCTGGCCGAGCGGTTCGCTATCGTGTCGTTGCCCTGGATGTAGTCCATAAGGACGTAGTCCTTCGTGACCTCGAAGGATTGTGCGGCTGTAAGGTTCACGGTGAGGTTGTAGTTGGTGGCGTTGAAGAAGAAATAGTTGGTCCTTATGTCCGAGCAGTCCATCGCCTTGCTGAAGTTCAGTTGTTGCCAGGCAGGGCCGCCTACCGTGAAGTTCTGCTGGCCTATGAGTGTCCACGGGCCCGAGGATTCTGGTCCGTACCAGAGGAAGACCGTCGCATTATTGATGCCTGTGGTGTTGACGGTGACGTTGAAGGTGAAGTCGCCGGAGCCCCATGTGGCTGAGGCCGGGCTGCGGGTGACATTCTCGAGCATTATAAGGACGTCGGACGCGAGGACGTTGAACGTGTCAGACCCTGTCGTCTCCTTGTCAATCTCGTTGTTGTCCGTGTCGTTCATGAGGAACTTGTAGAACCAAATGTCCGTGTCTGTTAACGAGAAGTTGACATGCCAGTAGTAGGTGACGTTCACAGCATCCGTGAGGTTGGTGAGTGTCATGTTGCTGCACTCATCCACCGCGTCCTCGCAGTTCTGCCACACCCCCGCACCCTTCTTGAGTTGGAGGACTATCGTCTCGTTGGTCTCGTCCCCGCTCGTCGCGATGACCGAGAAGTTCCAGTCCGTGTGGGTGTATATGGAGGCTAGAGGGGATACACTTATATTCGTGAACTCCCTCAACGGCAGCACATAGAAGAGCCAACCCCTATCCGCATCTTCTAGTGTCTTATTGGTGTAGTACCCTGTCTTGTCCACGAACATTGAGGCGTTGTAGGCTCGTGTTAGGGTGTCGGTGTCTGTCTGCCAGTAGCACTGGTAGGCGTTGGCACCTATGACTGTCGAATCCCCGCAGTCATAACCGGCCACGGTGCTGCTGTAGTTTGCGTAGTAGTTTATCTCTTCGTACCCTGGGGTCGTGTTCAGGGTCAGAGAATCGCCGCAGTCGTCATCGCTGTAACCGAGGAACTGCATCCTCCCGCCCTGGGTGACATTGGCTGTCCCGTCGGGGTTGTTGAGGGTTATGAGGATGTTTCCCGTCACAGTCAGGTTCCTGTACATCGAGGAGGCCGTGTCATTGCTAGCATAACAGGTTTGCATTGAATCGTTTATGTCGGCCTTCCAGCGCTGCTCGCCCACTAGGAACTTCGGGGATCCCTCATAGTCATCCGAACAAGTCGCATTGAAGGTTAAGTTTGTATACCCGTTCGGGTCGCTGCTGACGACATAATTGTTGTCGGTGTGGTAGGTGACATTGTTGTAAGTGATGGAATACTTCACTGGAGTGGAGGGGAGAATTGTGCCGTTGGCGTCCTTAAGCTGGAAACTGAGCAAGTCTGTTTGGGAACCTGTCCTGTTTGCAATCGAGGCATGACCTGCCACATCAATGAAGACTATGTTGTCCTTACTCACGTTAAATGTCTGGGTGGATGTAGAATTTGTCGAGGGGACTGTGGTATTGTAGTTGGTCGCGTTGAAGAAGAAATAGTTGGTTCTAATATCTGAACAGTCCATAGCCTTACTGAAGTTCAGCTGCTGCCAGGCTGGGCCGCCTACCGTGTAGTTCTGCTGGCCTATGAGCGTCCACGGGCCATCTGAAGCGGGGCCATACCATAGGAAGACGGTCGCGTTGTTTATCCCGGTCGTGTTAACGGTGACGTTGAAGGTGAAGTTGCCGGAGCCCCACTGGCCTGAGGCCGGGTTGCGGGTGACGTTCTCAAGGAATATATAAACTGGCAGGGGTTCATTGACATCGAATAAGCCTTGGCTGGAAGTGGCCTCCAGCTCCCCGGTCGCATCGCTGTACATCCTGAATTCATATGTCCATGTGGCCGTGTCATCCGAGGTGAAGTTCCTGTACCAGTATACAACTTGCCCGTCGCAGTTTATGCATTCTGTGGGTGTCTGGTTTTTGCAGGTGGGGTAGACGCATTCGCTGAAGCTGCCGGAACCCTTCTTCAAAAAGAGTGATATATTCATGACATCATCATTGCCGGATGTTGCGTTGATTGAAAAGTTCCAATTTTCGTGCCCCCAATAATCCGATGAGGGATCCACCGAATCGTTTTTAAGTTCCCTGTAGGCATTAAGATAAAAAGCATTGACTGTGGTGTCCGACCCGTTCCAATATTTGCCCGCCTCGCTTCCCTTTGAGAATGAGATTATCGTGACGTTGTACCAGCCGGTAGGGGCACTAAGGGGCAGGGACCTTGTGCAAGTTGAAGTTCCGGAGGGCGTGCAGTTGTACTGCGTGGCGCCATTTGAGATTATATAGTCAACCCCGAATTTGGAGAAGTCGCTCTTTTCCTCGCTGCAGTCGTCCGTAACTGTCCCCGTGAACTGGATGCTGTCAAGTTGGGTGTAGTTGCTGGAGCCGTCTGGCGTGCTGAGTTGGGAGTTTGACAGATTCCCCATAAGAGTGAACCCTATCTCACCTGAGCTGTTGACCTTCCAGCAGAGGTTGCTCAAAAGCTCGGACTTCCAGACGTGGCCGCCCAATGGGAAGGCCTGACTGCACCAGTAGCTGTTGGTCACTGTCCTAATCGCATGGCCAGTTGAGTTGGTGGTTTTCGTCGAATCGTCGAACAGTGTCTGCGTGGTGTTTATTGATATCTTGACGTCGTTCCCGGTTCCGAGATAGGTCTGGTTGTCGCTGTCGTAGACCCTTATGGTGAAGTTGGTTTCGGCTGTCCTGTTTATCACTGAGCCAGCGGCAGGCTCCGCAGGGAGTACGGAGTTGTCATCTTTCTCAACGGTGAAATACTTGATGTCAGATGTGTTCGTGTTTGAGCTGTTGTCGGATATGTTGTATTTGAATGCTATAGAGGTCAAAGAGGAGAAGTCGGAGCAGTTGAACTTGTTGTGATAGGACACCCAGGTGTTGTTGTTCACTACAGAGCCGTTCTTCACGGTGTAGGTTGTATAGGGGGGCTCTGCGTAGGAAACGTTCAAGGACAGGAATGCTATGCTATCAGGGTCCCAGACGTATGCTGTGAAGTTCCAGGTCTCCCCCCAGCCCCCAGTGTTGCTGTTTATGTTCCCGACAGGCGTGGCATTGGTGTTCGTGATTTTTGGGGTTATATCCTCCCAGCACCACTCGTATTTTATTTGCGAAACAGACACGACACCCTTGGCCGGGACCAGAGCCGTTGTGGTGTAGTTTATTGGCGCGGTGATTTTAGCGAACCCGCTGTTACTTGTGAGCGAGCATGAGGTTGGCGTAGTCCCGCCGGATGTTGCATTATTAGCGGGATTATCACCGCAGGTCAGCAATGGGCCAAAGGGTATTTGTGCTGCAAGGTAATAAGCCGCCGGTAAGTAAGTATTAAGAGTGCTGTTGAATATCCTGAAGTTGGCGTTCCTGGTACCAGTGCTTGAGGAGCTTGTGAAGAAGTTTATGGTTATGTTCCTTATGTAACAGCCCGTTTGTGAAGTCGGGCCTCCGGCGGCAGTACAGTTATATCCTACAGACCAAGTTTTATTGTCACTAGTTATCATATCAACGTCAGAGCCTGATTGCGTCGTCCAACCCAAGCTCACATCGTCCTGCATCCAGTTACAAACAGGGTCTATAGCTAGTAACCAAGACCTGGCTTCCCTGAAGATTTCGTCAGAGCCATGACTTGAATATAAGACCTCTGCTGGTCCAAGCTCATAGAGGTAGGGGGACGTCTCAGGAGTACTGGCGTAATAGGTTACTACCGAATTGTTCTCCAAACCTTCCCAAACAAGTACTTTTGAGTCAACATCCTCTACCACCGTAGCCCCGCCAGCGTCCACTACAATGAAGCTCGGGGGGAGATATTCCCTGAAGCTGAAGGTTGTAACCCCATCAACATAGGATATAACTCTTATGGACGATTGGAACGGCCCGGCTGCCGGGTTTATTACCACCGGCGAATCCCTCAAGATGTCGAACTCGTAGTAGTCTTTCGCCAAGAAATAGGACTCTATAGTGCTGTTTACCTCATTTGTTTTTGCAGAAGCGAGTAGGCTGTAATTACCTTCGACAGAAGTTTCATAGTATGCCGTGTAAACACCCTTACCGCCGCTTTCAATCGAGCCACCATTTGTCGAGAATGTCTCCTGAACACCGTTAGGGTTGGTGACTATGAGGTTGACATCGGCACCTGAGACGGGGAAGCCCCTGTTGTCCAAAACCACCATTATTATCTCGGCGGTTTCCCCGGGATGATATATGCTCCTTTTCGTGTTCACAGAGATGAGACCCCACTTGAACCAATACTCCTCCCTCAGGCCGTCCGCCTCTACAACAAGCTTGTAAAGCCCCGGTTTTATTTCCTTGTCCTTGGGGAGGCTTATCTCGTAACCATCAGCATTTCTTACTAAGAGGGCGCTAACTGATGGCAGGTCACAACAAGCCGAAGGCTCTACCCAAGCCCTTATATCCGATGCACCTTTTGGAACTTTTTTAAGCAGATAACTTTGTTCAGAGAGTTGGGGAACGGTCCATGAAACTGTTTCATTAAGGCCATCCCCATCCGTATCGGTGAAGGCAAGACCGTGAGAAGAGTCCTTAGCCACATTTGTCTCGTTGGAAAATAGTTCGGTGGTCCCGTTCACCCAGAATATCTCGAAATCGTTGGTTTGGAAAGTGAATTTCGGGGATTCGCCAAGGCTGTAGCCCTCCTTTCCAGATATGTCAAAAAGCCCCTTCCCTGAGAGCGTTTCAACGACGCTGATGTTAGAATAGTGTATTTCATCCGAAGGAGATTGGACTGTTATTAGAAATCCGTCGTCTATTTCAACCTCTTTCAGCTGGGCGGCAGGTGTCTCGTACTTTATCTCAAAATCCTGAACTCTCACTGTCCACTCGACTGGATCGCCCACCCTTGCAGGACCCTGGATTGTCTCGACCTCCTCGGGGACTATCGAATAGTTTTTTGAGGAAAGCTCTGAGATTTTCCAAGTCAACATGCCATCGGAGAAGGAAACTGAATATTCTGAATCCTCAGTGATCTCCCTCTTGAAACCTTCTATCTCCTCTATAAGTGATATGTTTTCTTCGGGGTAGGGTATCTCAACCAAGATATTCCTGTAGTGAAGCTCGGAATCGTGGTGGACCAAAATCTTCTTTTGGCCGCCTGATATTTTGTAATTGAAGTTTTTGAGCGAATTTGCGTTTCTGGCCTTGAAAATGGAGCTCTCATCCTTAAGGACCTCTATGTTGAAGGCTTGGGTTGGGATGAGCGAGGATAGGTCGAGATAGTCGTCCGTAATCTCCAGTTCAACTGGTGGAGTCTTGAAACGTAGTAGAAGTTCGATTGTCTGGTTCGGGGCGAAATTCAGTGCGATTGTTCCGGAAGTTGATATGATGTTTTCTCCTTCCAGAACTTCCACATCGAAAGCGTCCGAGGGTAAAGTCAAAGCAAGGTTGTAGCTTATCACCTTGTCGAAGGGGTTGTGTAAAATAGTTCTCTGTTCCCATGAAACGTTTCTTCCAATCAGTATTAAATCGTCCAGTTGCCTATAATCCGATTGCTCTATGATTGTTGGTTCTTCTCTGGTTATTGAAGTTGATTCGGTTGTCGATGTAGTTGTGGTGGTGGATGTAGTTGATTCTGTGGTAGTCTCGAAATCTCCTGAAACTGTTTCATTGATAGTTGTTATAGTTGTTGAGTACTCAGAAGGCAACAGTATTATGGTTGACTCTGTTGTTGACGTGGTTGTCGTGGTTGAGGTTGTTGACTCGGTAATTGTCTCATTTCCTTCTGAAACTGTTTCATTGATAGTTGTTGTCGAAGTTTCCACAGGAAGTGTCGTAGAGGTTGTTGAAGAAGATTCGTCTGGTAACAATATTATTGTTGATTCGGTTGTCGATGTAGTGGTTGTTGTGGATGTCGTGGACTCTGTGATTGTTTCAGTGCCTTCAAGAATTGTTTCAGTAGTGGGGGATTCAACTAAGGTTGTTGATGTGGTCGAGGAGGACTCATCTGGCAACAGGATTACAGTTGATTCGGTCGTGGAGGTTGTCGTTGTTGTGGATGTCGTCGATTCGGTGATTGTTTCAAAGTCAGTTGTGGTGGTTGCCTGTTCAGAAAGTACAATCTCAGACTGTTGGTTATTGACCTCATCAAAACTTCCCGGGGGTACGGAAAATGTTTCAGGGGTCTGTAATGTTTCTTCGCTTGAGCTTACGACAAGATTGCCAGTAATGCTCTGGGCCACTATGAAAGTTGTCGGTACAAGCAAAAGGAAAAGGAAAAACGCCAAAACCTTTGCTTGGCCGGCCCTTGTCCTCAAGCCAATCTTCTCTAGGAGGCTTTCTTTGGGTTTCTCTGGGGGGCTTAAGTCCTTAGCAGACACCTTAAGGTAGCAGACTTTCGCCATGCCTATCTCTCTGAACCCGACAATCCCCGCGCCGAAAAGCTCATAGACGTACTTGGTTACCGTGTGCCTATGGAAGCCTGCGAGCACAGACAGTTTGGTGAGGGTCAAACCAGACGGGTAGGTAGAAAGGACTTTAAGAATCTTCCTTCTCGGATCTGCCTCAGAAAATGCCCCCCACATCTTTATACAACGTTGTATAATACTATTGTACAAGATACTGTGTCGATTGATATAATCCAAACCCAAATGAAGATGCAAGTTGTCGAAAGAAGGGTCTTAAAAAATACCTAGAAAATATCTGGGTTTAAAGGGTGTTATCCCCTTCATTTTACCAACTAAAAAACAGAGGCGTGTTGGAAGGGGTAGTGTTGTCGATTTTCTATGAAATAGGAAAACAGCCAAGACATGTGTCGAAAAAATTAAAAATATAAATCGACAGTACAAAACTATTGATAATGGCCCTAATAAGAAGGCATAAAAGGGAAGCAGACAGTGATGTCGACATATCCAGGCAATTGGGGAACCAATACATCCAGATATTCAAGATACTCGAAAAGATGAAGGAATTGGAAGGCAAGCTAGACGAGAACCAAAGACTAATGAGGGAATTGCACAAGAAGTACGTGAAAATGGGGGAGAAGAAGTTGAGAGCCATCCCCTATAGGACTAGGACCAGGAGTGCGATAAAGCTCATACTCAAAAAGCATAGCCCATTAAGCTCTGATCAGCTTTGTAAGCTGATAGGCCTCTCCAGAACCAGGTGCAACGAATACTTGAAGGAGCTGGAGAACAGCGGTGCGGCAACCACCAAGATTGTCGAAAGGAAGAAATACTACAGCCTAAAGAAATAGGCTCTCCTTCATCTTAACTGAATACCTTTTCCATAGAGAGAACACCTTTGCCTGGTCAAACATTGTGGAAGGTAGCTCCACATCCCTGAAGTCCTTGGCCACCAAGAGAAAGTAATCCAGGAAGTTAATCTTTGGGTTCATGTTGAAGATGAAAGTCGAAGTCAGGAAGAAGGTTATGTTCTCGTCAATCCCCATCCTCTTCTGGAGCATCTTCCAGGCGTATATGTTCAAGATGGTCAGTATGGGGGCGAAAACGAGCATATCGTAGTTGCTCTTGAGGCTTTCCTTATTCCCGAAAAGTAGCTTCACCCTGTCAATGAAGTAGAAAGACTGCCTGTGATCCTTGATGAACCGCAAAAGGGCTTTCTTATCGCCAATCGAATCCAGTATTTCCAAAATAAGCGGGTTGTTGCTCCTCAAATTGGTGTCTTTTGCGAATTTTTCAAGGTAGTCTGGAACCCAATCGAAGTTCCCCTCTATCGTTAAACCGGAAACGCCCCTCATCTTGACTTTGCTGACCTTTTTAACGAAACCCTTTTCAATCATCTCCTCCAAAATAGGCCTTTCTAGCCCTTTCTGGTACAGAGCGTTACCCTCGTAACCCCAAATCCTTTGAACATCCTTTACAGTTCTAGGCGCATCTAGAGAAGTCCCCCAAATAACCCAAAACTTGTCGAATTTTAGGATTGAGTCCCCTACCGCCCTAGCCATAAGAATCGTTTGTTTTGCTGGATGCCCCAAATTTTGTTATAGTTAACTATACTTTTTTGACTTTAAAAAATTATTTGCCTAAACCATTGTGAAACGATTTTTCTGGTTTAGAATTTTGGCCTTTTGAGCCTTAAAAATGTAATTTTAGAGGATTTTGTCAAAACAGGAGTTTAGGGCTGGTTTGTCTATTCATCCTTCTATACCAAAAAGTCTATGTTGAATTTTTTAAAGTCGTTTTTTGGAAAATGCCGTATTTTTTTGCCGCTTGTTCAAAACTAATCAAAAAGTTATTGGAGTGAAGTCCGGAAAAAACGTGTTTATAGGGCTAAAAGGGCCTTATGTGATTTTCAACTAAAATAAAATCTTGTTTTCATAAAGAAAAACCCCAAAAAATGGTATTAATACGTCATTAAGATAGCCACCTAGAAGGTTTATGACCTGTTATCAAGAACTCCTGGAGTTTTATGGAATTGATGGGGGCTATGAAAGTTTTAGGTAAATGGGTAATCAATTTCCGTAACAGGATTGTCCTTACCGGTTATGTCTCCGAAATGTGTTATCGACTAGAAGTGGGAACTCCAAGGGTCGTATATGAATTGCGGTTTATAGAGACCTACAAAAACCAATCTTCTATCAAGTCTTTGTGCACCTAAAATCAATTTTTTTATATACTAACGTGTTAAAACTATTTTAGGTCTATATAAATTGTTTTTTTCAAGAAAAAAGTAAATTTAACAAATTTTAAAACAAAAAGGATGATTTAATGGGTATTTTATAAAAAATAACCACAATTTAACCTATTTTTACCTTAAAAAAACCTATAAATCCCCAGATGACTGTCACATACAGGCCTGCCACTTGAAAAGAGTGCATACATTAGAAATATATACTTTTCAGTATATCACAAGTTTAAATTTCTTTTCCGATTAATGTATTCCTTATGTCAGCAGTGTTTTTTAACACTGAGGCAGGTGGGGCTGTTTTGGTCCTAGGAATGGTTTTTTTGTGGGCTTTCATTCCCGCGATGTTTGCCGTCTTATTCGGCAGATAAGCGAGTCCCGTCTGCAAAGGGGGTAAAATGTTTTTTTTTTCTTTTATTTTTCCTTTTCTCTTTCAAAAGTATTCTGAGATGTTGTGCTCCAGCTCCTCGTGGATCAGCCAGCCTAGAAGCAGCAAGGCGTCCAGAGACGAGTGGAACCAGATCCAATCCTCGGGTATCAGGTTAAGCCCTATCTGCATGTCCTTAAGCGGGTAGAGGAGGTTCACGCTACCGGCAAGGAGGGCGTCCAGGAATAGATGGCTCGAGATGCCCAAGCTCACCAAGAGGAAGGACTTCCAAAGCCTAAAGCCGAACACCTTCAAGTCCCTAAGGAGGGCGTAAGATACGGCGGCAAGGACGAGGAATATGAGGGGCAGCCAGATGGTGTGGGTGAAGGTACGATGAAGCTGCGTTGTCCCTGTGAGGAGGATGGATAAGGGCATGTCTGCATCTGGTATGAGGCCGGCCACCCCTACTAGAAAAATGTACTTGTTTGGCCATTTCCGGCGGTGGCTCTTGAAGAAGTGGTCCCTGAGGAAGTCCACGAATATCATGGGAACCAGTATGTGGGTTACTGCTAAGGGCATCGGATCACTATATTATTTTCTGAGCCGGAGACTAAAAAGGTGATTGATTAAAGAAAAAAAGAAAAAAGGAGGGCTAGAGCATGAAATTCAGGATTCTCGGCGTGCTCGCTATCGACCCGCACCTGAGGCAAATCTGAGTCAGGCTGAAGCCGTTCTTGAAGGCGAACTTTTCGACACCGTTGCATTTTTTGCACATAAAAATCACCCGAAGGTGTGGGCGGGACTATCTCACCCGCTGGAAAATAGATTGGGATAAGGGGTATAGGAACCTTTGGGAACGGTGGGGTTTGGATGAAAGTTAAAATTAGGTTAAATGAGGTCCATATCCATGCTCTCAAGAAGGAATTTGAATTTTTTAGAAACTGCGGCACCGAAATTAAGGGTCCAATCTGGCGACTTGTGGGCGAGCCAATCAATCAAAAGCCCCTTTCTGATGCCTGAAGAAAGCTGGCTCTTCCACTGCCTGTCATAGTGCCTAGTCAGGAAGGCTTCGCTGAAATCCCCACTCTTGACCGACAAAAAGCATGCGTTCGAGACTATTTTGGCCCCTATGAGACCGTACACTACCCCGCCTCCAGAGTATGGCTTCACTTGGCAGGCCGCGTCACCGACAAGCATGACCCTTTCAGTTGCCGATCTTTTGATCAAGCCTCGCCTTATTATGCCGCCCTCGATTGTGCCCTTTTCAAGTGGCGTTCCTAACCTCTTTTCGGCAAATTTCCTGAAGTAAGCCTGAGCACTCTTGCTGGCGCCTATGCCTACCCTGGCTGTGTCTCGGCTTATCGGCACGACCCAACCGAAGAATTCAGGGGCTGTTCCCTTCCCAAACCACAGTTCAACGGTATCGGGATTGAAATCTCCGTGCAGGGTCTCCTGATAGCCGACTATCAAGTCCTGCGGGACCTCTATATTTGCAGCCTTAGCCACCGAAGAATTAGGGCCGTCTGCACCTATCAAAAGCTTCGTCTCGAATGTGCCCGAGGAAGTTTCCACCTCAAGATAGCCTGGCTTTTCCCTGTATTCCAAGAAACTTGTGCCGACTTTAGCTTCAGCACCAGCCTTTTTAGCGAATCCGAACAGTTCCAAGTCGAACTGCTTCCTGTCGAAGACGTATGCAGGCTTCCTTGATTTTAGCTCCAGAAACTGTGAATTTGGGGAATAGAACCTGGCCTTGTCAACCACATTTAATAGAGGTTTGTTCGATACTCCGCTGAGCTCGAATATCCTGTGGCTGAAGAGGCCTGTGCATTGGACGGGGACGCCTACCTTCTTGTTCCTCTCGATGAGGAGGACTTTAAGCCCCATTAGAGCGCATAATTGGGCAGTTTTGGACCCCGAAGGACCAGCACCCACCACCAAGACGTCGTACATATCATTTCCCAAAGTTCCTTTTCATATCCTCGAACCATTTCACAGCCTTCAAGAGCTCCTCCTTCCCGAAGTCCGGCCAAAGGGTGTCCGTGAAGTAGAGCTCGCTGTAGACGGTCTGGAAAGGCAGGAAGCCTGACAACCTTTTCATGGCCCCAGCTCTGATGACCAAATCCACATCATCTGTAACAAAAAGGTTATCTTTTATTGTGGTCTCGTCGACCTTTTTTAGGCCTTTCTTGAGTATTTTGTTGAAAGCCTCGGAAATCTCATGCCTGCCGCCATAGGCTATAAGGACGTTCACCTTCCTATCGGTATATTTATTGCTCCTTTTCTCAACTGTCTTCATCTTCTCCCGGATTTTTTTTGGCAACCTCTCCAACTCACCGTAGAAGCGCACCCTTGCCTTGTAGTCCCTGTCCATTTCCTTGAAAAGCCTGTCGAAATGGTATTCAGCCAGCTTGAAGAGAGCATCCAATTCCTCCTTCGGCCTGTTGAGGTTTTCGGTGGACATGAGCCACACTGTCACCTGTGGGATGCCCAGATTAAAGCAGTTTTTGATGAATTTGCTTATGTTTTCAGCTCCTGCCGCATGCCCCTCTACGACTGTCTTGCCGTTCTTCCTGGCCCATCTCCTGTTGCCGTCAGGAGCAAGGGCTATATGCTTTAAAATGTTCATCTCTGCACCTGCCAATATAGTTAAAAGGTAGAAAGAAAAATACTTATTGTTATCAAAAATGCTTTAATATGTGAGGGACTAAAGAACAGAAAGAAAAGGGGTCGTGAGATAATCAGGTAGTCTGCGAGGCTCCAGAGGTGCTCTGATGGAGCGTTGATTCCAAGATGATAGGAAGATACCTCGTCGTGGGGGTTCAAATCCCTCCGACCCCAATTTTTCCATCCCTAAATCAGGCGAATGCCGTTTTGTAGTATGTCTTTCACCAGAGAATCCGTCTTGTTCCTGAAGAACTCGTCCTTGACAAATAAGTGGGTTTCAATGTTCTTTCCATAGAGTTTTTCCAATTTTTCTACTGTTTTTGATAGATTTTTCTTGTCAAATTTTTTTGGCGTGATGACAGCTATATCGACATCCGAGTTTTCGCTGTACACAAGCTTGGAATAGGAGCCAAAAAGATGTATTTCTATGTCTCTTGAACCTGCAACTGCCCCAACCAGATCCGTGAGAAGAAGGTACACATCGAAAGGAGGCTCTTTTAGTTTTTTGTAGTTCTCTTTTGCTATTTCCAGTATTTTTTTGGAGGAATCGTCTTGCAAATTCATGGCATAAAGGTTGCCTTCCTTCTTCAAAATTTGACCGGCCAAGAGCCTCTTTAAAGCGTTATCCAAAGGTAGATTGTGCATTTTTGTCCTATCCTTTATTTCCTTCCTCCTGAATCTTGATCCTGGGGATAGAGAGAAGAGGCTTATTACCTTGAAAGAATTTGAGTCAAATATGTGGTTTATCAAAGTTAATCACCCAAAAGTTTCCGCATCCTCTGAATATACGGCAGGACAACCTCCTTAAAAAATTCCTTTGACCTTTTCTTGAATCGTTCTCTCATGAAAGGGGTTCCTGTGTAGTATTGTGCCTTTACACGCTCTCTTTTTGCCTCCTCCAAATCTGTGGCCAATGAGATGAATTCGCTATAACCTTTATCTATAAGGCGCAAAATTTCTTTGTCCTTTATGAGTTCCCTCAAGACTTTTATTGTTGTGGCGTGGACTTCTAACTCAATTTTCAACCTGAATTTTTTGGCCAAAAACAGTTTAGTTATGTCGTGCATAGCATAATAGCCGGATATTATGCTCCAACGGGCGAACTTTTCGACGTTTTGTTTCGAATGCTCGAGGTTGTCCTTGTAGGAGCTTTCAAAAAAGTTGACGTATCTACCTAACTCTAGCTCTTTTATCCTGCTGACTTTTTTCTCTTTTATTAATGTCTCAATTTTTACCATTTTATTGGTATTTTATTTTCAAAGTTTAAATACTTTACCATTTTATTGGTATTTTTTGTACCATAAAGGAAATTGAAACTTATAGTAAAGGAACGAAAATGAACGAGCCTAAGTCCTTTTGCACAAATTTTTTACTTGAAATTTTGTCGTAGACCATCATCCTTTGAGCAAAAAATGAGTTTATGGGGGCCACAATTCTACCTCCAACTTTGACTTGTTCATCTACCTTTGTGGGTATTCTGTCACAGGCAGCGTTTATCAACACCCTGTCATAAGGCGTGCGACTTGCAAAACCCTGCTTTCCGTCCCCAAGCACAACCTCTATGTTCTTCAGGCCTATCTTTTTGATGTTCTTCTTCGCGAAATCCACCAATTTAGGGAAAACTTCCAAAGTTGTCACCTTCCCGCTTTTGCCAACTATCCTTGAAAGCAAGGAAGCCGACCACCCTGAACCTGTGCCTATCTCTAAGACATTGTCCCCTTTCCCCGCACCCAAGGCCTCCAGCATGACCGCGACGGTATAAGGCTGTGATATTGTCTGCCCATTGCCTATGGGGAGAGGCTCGTTTATGTAGGCGTACCGTAAGTGTTCCTTCATCACGAAAAGATGCCTGGGAACTTCCCTGAAAGCCTCAATGACACTCTTTGACTTTAGGCCTCCTGAGCGTATCAAATCCTGAATCAGCCTCTCATTTTCAAAGTCCAAGCCTGCCATAACCAATAAAGGCCGTTTCACGGATAAGAAGATTAAGAAAAAAGAAAAGAAAAAAGGAAAATTGTGTCTTACTTTGCCAAAACTATGTCCATTGTGGAAACGTTTATCTTGTTCCCGTCTTCGACGCTCCTTTCCTCTGTCCCTATGGTGATTTCCCTGACCTTGACATCGCCCAAGAACCTATTCCTGACGATCTCCGCAACGTCCACCGCCCTGGAGATTGACCTCCCCCTGGCCTTTATGTGGACATCCTTCTCGCCGTTGGTGAACTGGGTTATCACAGCGAGAACGTAGCTCATCGTTGGCTTCTTGCCGACGAATACCACGTTGTCCTTCATCCTTGGCCTGTCCCTTGCCGCCTCTCTAGGAACCTCTTTGGGTGTTGCTTTAGGTGCTGTTTTAGGTTCTATTTTAGGTGCTATTTTAGGTGCTATTTTAGCTACCTCTTTAGGTGCTTCCTTAGGAGCTGCCTTTTTTGCTTTTTCTGCCATCTATTTCACCTCTTGTTTTCTTTTTCAGTGTACCAAAGTACTAAACAAAGAATGGGACGCGTACATTTTTAAGCTTATTTGTAGATGCTAGTTTTTAGGCTCATTGCCACCAGAAGGTTTTGGTCCCGTAGGTTCACGATCTGGCTTGTTATCTTTTGTGGGTTTATTAGGCTGACTAGGATAATGGGGTTGATTTCCCTTTGGCTCAGGGAATTTGTCTTTATCTTTAGGTTCTTTATTTGGCCCCGGGTAGGGTTTAGTTGGAGGTTTTTTTATCGGTGAAGCCTCGCATCCCCCGCAGGATCCCTGACACTCGCAATTGCTGTCGCAATTCCAGACGTCGACGTTTATGCCGTTCTTTTCCAATGAAGAGACTATCTCTATGGTAAATTCCAGATGTCTATCCTTGCCAGGAACGGAGAGCTGGTACTTCTCATCCCTGCAGGTTATCAACCCGTTCACGCTGGCTTTCCCAGATTCCCAGTAGGAGCAAACCCCACCACACGTCTGGGCACTAATCTTGTCTATGCACAGCTCGCTCGAGTAGTTCTTGCAATCGAAGCATTCCCCATAGTCCAGCAGGTCGCAGCTGGTCCTGGGGTCTGGCTGGCAGGAAGGCCCTTTCTCGGTTGCGCAACAGTTCGGAACGCCCGAGCAGGTCACATATTGGTCGTTTATGTACTTCTTCAGCGAATTGGCGTATATCTTGAAGGCATCCTCCACGCAACTGCCGAAGACCGGGCATTGGCCGCTGTCGCAGGCATTCTTGGACGTGCAGTCCAGATTGTCAAGGCAGTTGCACATATGCGAATATATGAAGCCGCCGTTGTTATCCACCCAATAGGAAATCTTCCTGTAAAGGAACCAGAACCTGTCGTCCGTCACATACTCGAAGACGTCGTTGGAACCGTTTATGACGTTCTCCTCCCTAATCACCTGGATGTCCGAGCCATAGGCGTTTATGTTGAAGCCCTCGTCGTATTGCCCTGACTTCACTCTCCCATCGTTCGGTATGTCGACGCATGTGAAGTCCTTTATTTTAACCGTGAGAAGTGGGTCGTTGAACTTCAGATTGTTCTTGTAGGCATTCAGTATCTCAACTGACTGATCCGAAAGCATAACCCTCATCTCATTTTCAGATGGCACAGAAGGACCATTACAATAGAATGTCTTGTTCTCATCGTTCCCCACGATGTCCGACGCCGCATAACCGGAAAGGGTGAGCGCATCCTTGAAAAATCCCCTTAGGGTGTCCATCTTCCCCGTGACCTTCGACATCATCAGACTGAAGACCTCCCTGCCGCTGATGTTGGCCTGGTTGAAAGAGGCAAAGGCCCAAGTGACCATCACTACGACTACCATGGCCAGTATTATCAGTATGCTCGATTGCCCTTTCATTCTACCACGCATAAAGGCTCAACTCCGCTATCTGCTTCCCTATGTTCGGCAAAGGGACCAGCACTATATATGTGACTTTGTTTCCCAGAGTAGGGATTTTGTAACCAACTTCGAAAGACTCATACTTGTCGCCGTCATACACCAATGCCCATCTCTCCCCAAAATATGTGCTGAAAAAATCAGTGAGCTGCTGGTCGACATCTATGGTGCCACCGACTTTCCCGTATGGTACATCTGGTATTTCCAGAACTATCCTGTCGCCTGTAAGCTGCGCCAAAGATCTCCTGGTCCCAGCAATCTTGGCGTTGTAGAAGGTGGTCGTCAAGTCAATAACTTCCTCGTACCTGCTCTCGGTCACCAGGTTCTGCCTAAGCGAAACGCCGGTCTTGGTGAAAAGGAAGTGGGTCAGCAATATTACGATGACTGTGGATATCACCAGTATTGCTATGTTCAATAATTCGGAAGATTGGCCCTTCATATTATTACCTCGACAACCCCCTTGTCGTTGTACGCTCTGACCAAGTATGATCCCGCTTGGTCAACCTTGGGGAAGTTTATAGGTAAATCACAAAATACCCTTTTGCACAGCTCCTTGCCCTCGTTGTACATGCAAATCTTGCCGTCATTAAAGTAGGATGGCGAACCGAAATCCACCCTTTTTTCCACTTTCCCACCGTTTTCACAGACGTTTCTAATTATGCCGGCTAGCTCCTCAAGCTGCCCGTCATAGACAGTCAGGTACAACAGTCCTGGCTGTACAAGAGTTTCACTATTCTTTATGAGCACTGGGGAAGTCACGGTGTAAGCTGACCTCAAAAGACCGCCCTCTGAATGGGCCCTTGTCCCAAAGGTCCAATCCTGGAATTCGGGTGTCTCCTCTGGAGCTTCGCTTATGAGCTCGCAAAACAGGTTTGGCAATATTGTGGCATCATCGACAACATAACTCTTGCCCCCTGTCCTATTGGATATGCATTCCATCTGCTGGGATCCTATGGTGTCCGTCCCTAGGAATATCGTGTATATTGGGATTTTTTCGGTCACTAAATAGTCCATGTTTGGGGAACTGTGAGCGCAGACTACATCCGAGCAGGGAAGGAGGCAGCAACAGCTACCGGATATTTTGTCCCAAGTCGAACCGGAGCATCTTGAAATTCCCCTGCAACCTACATTTGAGGGTGCTGACTGACATTCTGGGCAGCAAGTCTCCCTTCCATCTGTGAAGAGTATCATAAGTCTGTTCTTCTGGGGATTGGCCTGTTTCATCACGTCAATCGAATCCTCCAGACTCTGGGTGATAGGCGTCCCAGTCATTATGCTGGCTCTGACCCCAGATTCAACAAGGTTCGACAGGTCGGTCTTGATTTGCGGGGTGTTGAGCTGGACAAAGTTTGGGTACCCATGCGTTGTCAAGAGGTTTGTTACCGCACACGTCCCTGACCCAAATATGATTATCGATATCCTGTCAGTCTCGTTGGCGCATTTTATGAATTCCTTGATGGCCATCTTCGCATAGTAAATTTTCGGGGTGGGGTCGGTCCTGGAGTTCGATTCCAGCATGCTTGCCGAGTTGTCGACAATCAGGACTATATCCCTGTTCCCTATAGGCATCTCCGGCTCGCTGCTCTCCCCCTTCTTTATGGTGGTGTTGAACTTTTCCACCCTGACGGAATAGCCATAATCGTAGCTTCTGATGCAGTTGGGTTCCACATCGCTGAAGACCGTAGTGAATTCGTCTAGTGCCGTCGGGCTGAGGACCATTTGGCCGTTGGTGTCCATGGCCAGGCACTCTGTCGAAGAAACCAGCGTGTTCAAAATGTCGTTGGATTGCGCCCTCATGTCTAACAGCCGGCTGTCAGCAACGCCCCTCTTGGTGAGGGTGAAGACTTGGTTAATCACGAGGACTATGGAAAGTATGGCCACGATTAAGTAAATCTGCTTCATCAAGATTTCAGACATTCCTTTCTTCATTCAATCATCCCATAGGTGTCCCGCAATATAAATTACATTTCGTTTTGTCATCGAAATAGTTGCAGGGGTCGTAAGCTTTGCTGGTGAAAGGTAGGCCGTTCTGTAAGTGGAAGTGCAGATGGGTAGCTGTTGTTGCTGTTCCCGTGTTATCGACATAGGCCACCTTATCCCCGCTTGATACTCTCTTGCCTTCGTTAACGATGCTCTTCTGCAAATGGAAAAAGACTGCCCATAGCTGCGGGTTGTCCAACTTGATTACCAGATAGTTGCCTCCTCCGGAGTCGAAGCCCACAGCCTCGACAACGCCGTCCGCAGGAGCGTAGACGTCTTCGCCATCAGACAGCCCACCTATATCAATGCCTTCATGGATGCCGTACCATATAGTATCGCCATGGCAACTTGTTATTCGGGAAGCCTGTTTTGTGGGCCAAATTATCTGGCCACTGGCTCCGCCACCACCAGAGCCTGAAGGTTGTTTCTCGGTGCACTGCATCCAATTCTGGTAATAGCCGTAGACCTTATCCACATAAACCTGGATCACAAGGGCCTTGCACTGGTAGCAGTCATAGCCGAGATTTGTGCAGTCCGTCCTGTGCTCTGGTTTGAAGCAGACGCCATAGAACTCCGTCCCATAGGACAGGGCGTCTATTGTTCCAACATTGTCCCAATGGCTGTCCGAGGCGTACTCTATCGCCTTGGTCAAAGTCCCTTGACCGCCGTTGTAGCTGGCCAAAGTCAGTTTTATGAGGTTTTCGAAGTCATAATCGTTATAGTCGCTCATGTAGGATATTTTGCTTGTCAGTATCTGGACCCCGCACATTATGTTTTTATGGGGGTCGGTCATTTCATCCCAAGAGTATTGGCAAGACCCCGTGACCTGCATGAGGCCGCAACCCCATCCCTGCTGGCATGTGGTGCCTTCATCCCAACCGCTTTCCGCCGTTATTATTGCCGCCACCAGCCTCGCTGCGTTATCTATAGGAATGTACTTATCCAAGCCTGACTGTAATATTGCAGAATATATCGTATCCTTGTAGAGGTTGTACTTGTCTTTGTATTGGTTTACCGATGCCGGGCAAGAATCCAAATCGCCCTTCCCGGTGCTTCCATTTGTGCCAGAGCCGCCTGTGGTGTTCTGTATTTTCTCTATGCACCTCATCGACGTCAAGTCAATCTCACCGGTGCAGCATGAGAGGGCATCTGGAGCATAACTTCCCTTTTCCGCGCATGTGTTGTTGCAAAGGACCTTCTTCGGGCTTCTGCCCCAGCAATACCCACCGCAGCATTGATAACCTATCTCGCAATTCTCACCGTCATCCTTGCACAATTTGTCCGAGATAAGACCATAGTCATTCACTTTCCTTATGTATATCTTTTCTGCGTCCTCAAAATAATCAGGAATCAAGTCAATCTGATAGCTGCCAAAGCTTATGTTCTGCCCCGTGACCTTGTCTTGGATTTCTATTATGGAGGAGTTTATCCCGAAAGAGTAATCCTTTATTTCAGGCTCATAGACGAAAGTCGTGTTTCCAGATATAGAATTGCTCTTCTCAATAATCCTCTGTATGTCCCTGGAGAAGCTGTAGATTACATTCTCTTGGGCGACTTTTGTCTGGCTTGAGAAGATGGCCCTCAACTGAAGCAAAACCAAGCTCACCGCTATTAGGATGCCAATGGTCAATAACAAGTTAGAGGCTACCGCTTTGCGCATATCCACTGCCCATATTTTGTTTTCCTTGTTTTAATTTGTTCTTGGCTATCACTGTTATGACTGCGACGAGGATTAACACGACCAAGAATATTATCGAAATTAGTAACAAACTTTTGCTCTTCTTGGGACAATCGGCAGGGCAATTTACAGTATCTTCTCCGACATCACAAAACCCATTATTATTACAGGCCTCTAGTTTCAGCCGAACAAAAAATATTTCCTTGCCATTGTGGTAAATTTTTAACATATCCGCCTCCGGAAAATACGGAACCCTCAGCTCAAGAGGGTTTTTCTCAAGCTGTAAGTCCAGAATCGGCGGGTCAGTAATGACAGTGAAGCTTATGTAGAGGTTTCCCGAGAACAACTCTCTGGAGCCTGAAAACATTTTCACTTTGTAGGGGGCCTCAGAATCCAAAAACTGGGATGTAAGGCCGACACTTCTGTTGAGTGACTTGAGCGTCACTGTGTCGTTGCTATAAACGTCCAAATTCAGCACGTAAATCAGCTGTGAAGCCGAAACCGCCGTTACCAGTAAGAGTAAAGTTATTACCGCAATAAATGCCTTCAACACAATCAACCTCCACAATACCTATTTAGCTCCTTAACCAAATGAGTGTAACTGCTGGGCGCAAAAGACTCGTTGAATGTGCAGCCTCTGCTACACAAGTCGCTAGAGCACATGATGCTGTCCTTTTCAGGGCGGTTGGGGCAGCAATATTGGCATGGTCCCATTTTTTTACAGTCTGACGCCCCAGCACAAAAGCCTGACGGGCAACTTGACTCTTGGATGTTGCTGTAACCCTCGTCGCAAAGACCGAATGTGTGCGCCATTTCGTGGGTACAGACAATCATAATTGTATCTTCGGCGCTTACAACCCAATCGGCGTATAATGTTGTATAGCCACCTACATATCCATTCCCAAGCTTACAAACGGAGTCTCCTGGTAAAACGCCGACGACTCTTGTGTACAATCCTGTGTAACCCCAGCTGTTTGCGCATGAATGGATGTCGTCTATTGTATCGTAGATTACCTGATCTCTACCCTTGCAAACGTCGTCCTGGTTTGGAACTTGGCATACTTTGTCCTCGACCACTATCGTCTTGACATTTTCAGGGCAAGAGGACAAGGGTGTAATCGCAACCCATTTGTCTTTTGCAGCCTGGGTTTTTTGATTAAAGTTGTTTATAGAGCTCTGGAGCTGGATGAAAAGTATTGTGAATTCGGGTTCTGGAATCGGTGGTGACGTTGTTCCGCCCGAAGGTATCGTGGTTGTGGAGTCGATGCAGGCACTTGAAGTCGAATCCCTGTCCTTTGAACAGCACGAATAGCTGTTTAAGGAGTAGCTGCCGGCAGGGCCGCAAGTTATATGGCATGTGAAATCGTTCGGCGAAATCTGGGACCAGCAGTAGCTGGCCTCATAGGAGCAGGGTGTATCGCTCGAACATGATTTCCCCTCGGTCGCCCCGAAGCCTGTCTCGACGGCCACTCCCTCAAGGAATTTGGTGACTTTCAGGGTGTAGGTCTTCGAAAGGGGCTTCCCCAATATTTTATTGACAAAAAGCCTGAAATCATTGTATGTTTCCAGCGCCCCCAGGTATGGCATCGAGATGTTGCAGTTGAGCTCGGCGCATCTTATCTCCTGCTCCGCCTTGTATTGGAAGCAAAGGTTATCCCCGATGGATATCTCCTTGTTCTGTATCTTGTCTGAGACCGTGGGGAGAGGGTTTTCGGTGTCATTCGTGGCGTAGATGATTCTCACAGAGTAGGGGACGTCAAAGTTGTATATGTTCGAAGTCCCTATCTCCTGCAAACAGAAGGAGTCTATGTCAGTGTAAAGGTCCGTGAATTCCGAGTTGAAGTTCTGGGCTTGCATCTGCCTTATCGAGGATGAGACAAGCTGGTAGCTTATGACTATCACAATCATAGCCACCAGAATTCCGCCAACAGTATACATCCATTCGTCAGCCATCAATCATAATTTTATCTTTTTAGATAATATCTTTGCGCTCTCTAAATCCTGTAGAATGTGCAAGTCCCACCAGAAGTGACTCTGGTTACCGCTGGGTCATCGCAGAGGTAAGTAAGCATGCTACAGCCTGAATCGGGGTTTATGGGTGTCGATGAAGGTGGTAGAACGGCTCTTCCCGAAAGTTTGGTTGCTGTCACGGAGATTGAGCCGTATCCTAATGATGTCTGAGCTAATGCCGTGTTGTCATCGCTCCCGAGGACGGCGACCGTCTGGTCACCTCTGCATGAGCCTGAGGAAACAATGTTGCAATCGAAATTGGCGTTGCCGCCGGAATCTATGCCTATGCTGCAGTTGTTCAGCGTCATCGTGAAGGTTGCGCCGCCTCCTCCGCTGACACCTCTCTGGCAATCACCCATCCCGAATATATCGAACCAGTTCTTCCCGCTCCCCATCATGGTGTCCCTGTCCAAGAAGGTGAGGTTCTCTCTCTGGAAGTTCTTTGTGGAGATATTGCACGTACCCGTGTTTATTTTGTTTTTGGTATAACTTTTTGCCTCATCTAGGGTCAGTCTTGACTCACTCATAAGATACTCGCACATGATGCTGTCGCAAGTGTCGGCGTCTAGCACAAGAGGGCCACAATTACAATTAGTTTTTATGTGGAAACAGTAGAATCCATCCTCGCAATAGGGTACAGCGTCCACGATAGCCCCGTGCTGCTGACCTTTCTGGCTTGACTCACCGGGTTTGTTGTTCTCGTCCAAATCGACCTGTACTTTATACTGGCAGAATTGCACTGCCTTAGAGTAGTCGCAGTCTGATAGCTGATAGTCGGAGCATAGGTTGCTACATCTGCTGGCCGCCTGCTCGTAATCCTGCTGCTTCTGTATTTCGGTCATTTGTGTCACCACAGGATCTACGTTGACGTTCTTGGCGAACATCCTGATGACGACCAAGGTGACTATGACCAGAGTAAAGAGGCTGAAAATTATTTCCAGGGCGTTGATACCTTTCCTCATCAAATCACAACTGAAAAATATTATTCATTTTCTGGTTAATAAATTTATACAGAATAGAGTTTTTGGAAAAATCAAGCAAAGAATGTGTAGACTCTGTATTTTGTAGCGAAACCTTGCGCCTCAGCAAGTTATAATGACCTTCTGCCTCAAATAGTCGTAGTTGACGAATATCGTGTGGGCGTTGCCACTGCAAGAGAATTCGCAATGGGCCAAATCTGATATGGCGTTGACGTTGACGCCGTAAGCCGAGTCCACTGCATAGCATAGTACGCTCTTCTCGCAGCCCCCCATCATGTTCTTTTCCCAGCATAAAGTGCAGTACTTGTCAATCTGCTCCTTGTCGAAATATTGTTCGGTCGAGCCCTCGGTGGCTACCTCGCACTTCTTTCCCGGATCCTCACAGCCGAATATGCAAAAAGGAATCCTCTCCTTGAACCCCCACATGATGCCGATGAGAATCAGTATCACCGCTACGTAAAGGAAAACCTTGAATATGTATTCCAACGCCATCGACACTTTACCACCAATTAAGATTGCTCTTTCCAGTTAAAATCATTGTACCACTATCCTCTGGATGTCAGCCTCGTACCCCACGCTAAGCACCTTGGGTGAATCTATATTCCCCGCAAGCCACAGCAACGGGAAGTTCGGGAAACCTTCATCAACAAGCACCTGCAGGACGCTGTCTTCAGTGACCTGGCTGTCCACGTACTTTATCGTCACCTCGTAGCAGAGGAAGTCCTTCCCCATATTCACCTTCCCCGTCTTGGCCCAGCACGCGGCTATGTATGCGGCAAGGTCCCGAGAAATCGCTGCGGAATCCCTCGAGTTTATGACCACCGGTTCTATACCTGCCACCTCCTGAGTGCAGTATGCAGGCATCGACGTCCTCATGTGGGCAGGCAGTGGGAGCAGGGACTTGAGCCCCTTGAGGAAGTTGCAGTAGGCGGATTTGGCTGCGGGCCCCAGCCTGCCGGTGACTATCATTATGATCAGGGCTATCGAGACCAACGCCAGTATCATGTAAGCTATCGATTCGAGAGCCAATCCTTTCATTCAGACCTAAGACCTATTGTGTTTCCGACAAAATTAACTTAACTGATTGCCGTCAGCACACCAGCTTGACGAAGAAGTGTTCGGCGTTGGATACACCCATCTTCCAGTCGAAGATGCCGTT
>MFRS01000016.1:0-392 GCA_001784635.1 Candidatus Micrarchaeota archaeon RBG_16_49_10 | reverse complement strand
AAGCCACCTGGTTACCGCCCAAATAGACCGAGACGTGGTCCGCCCTGTTGTCGCTGTTCCAATCATAGAATACAAGGTCGCCCTCCGAGAGCTGGTTTATTGAAGTGACTTCCTCCCCATCGCCCTTGTTCACCAACAGCAGGTGCAAGTTATGGGTGGCAGGTTCGCCGTAGGGTGTGCAGCCTGCAGGGTCGTACCTGCAAGGGATGTCTATGCCTCCATCGCTCAAGGCATAGGAAACGAAATGTGCACAGTCTGCACCACTGCTGCCTGTGTCTGGGGCCGGGGAGCTCGGACCCAAGCTACAGTCGGGTATCGATGGGTTGACAAAGAAACAACCGTCACCCACAACCTTGTTTGCGTGGCTTCTGGCGTAGCTGGCTCCCTTTCCC
>MFRS01000015.1:60189-60876 GCA_001784635.1 Candidatus Micrarchaeota archaeon RBG_16_49_10 | reverse complement strand
GAAACCTCGCTCTTGATCTCCCTCGACGTCTTGAACAGGTCCGGCGCGGTGTAAGCCCTGTATGCCCAAACGGTCGTCGTGTCCCATGAAACGGCCTGCGTGCCCGGCATGTACCACCTGGTCCTGTCGACGAAGTTCGTGTTAGTGAACTCCTGCCTCATGTCCTTGAATATCTTGTACCTCGAGAGCAAGGGCCTTATCTGGATTCTGTACTCCTCTATCGACCTCTTCCTCGTCTCGGCCAGCCACCTCAGGTTCCTGTACCTCTCCTTCACCGTGTCTATGAAACTGCTTCGCCAGTTGAGGAACAGCTTGTTCTTCGTTATGAGTATGACCGCCTCGGCCTTCGAGACCTTCAGCTCCTTAGCTATCGCGTCTATCAGCTTGTCCTCCCCCTCCACGTCGTAGTCGTCCCTCATCTTCATGAAGTCCGCGATTATCGTCGGCCACCTTGGGGCGATGGACCTAAGGCTAAGGCCTTCCCCGGTGTGTACGTCGACCTCATCCACGAACATGGCCCTGAAGATGTGGTTGGCCTCCTTCACCTTGTCTATGGCCTTCTCTATCTCCTCGTCGACCACCCTGTTCTTCTTGAGGGTTTCCTCTAGTCCCTTCTCCGCAACCACCAGGTCCCTGAAGAATACGAGTATGTCCTGGTACTTCCTGAGGTCGTGGGCGATGAGCTCA
>MFRS01000015.1:57485-60137 GCA_001784635.1 Candidatus Micrarchaeota archaeon RBG_16_49_10 | reverse complement strand
GCGAAGCCTGCCTTTATCTTCTGCTCGAGCTTCTCCTTCTGCTCGATGGTCTTTGCGTAGTATTCCGGGAAGGCTGTGCTGACCTCGATCATGTTCTCCACGTTCTTCGTGTCGAACCCCCACTTGGGCAGCTGGAATGTGAATGAATACCACCAGCCCGTGCCTTTGCCCAGCATGAAAACGATGTTTATCCTCTCCTCGCACTCGAACGGCGTCGCATTAAGGCCTTCCCCGTTCCTCATCAGAAAGTTCCTCTTCGCCCACACCTCATCATCTATTTGGTAAATGCCATCCTCATCCACCCTTGCCCCCTTGTCGTAGTGGGCGGGATAGTCCTTCACAGGAGGGTTGGGGCCTGAGGGGTATATGACAGGCGCTTTCTCGAGCTGCTCCTTCAGGTTGATGTTTGGGTACGCCATGAACTAATTTTAGCTTTCCGTAATAAAAAAACTACACCCTAGAGAATTATATCTTCAGCAGGAAGATGCCAATCGAGAGGACGACTATCCCGATGAATATTATCGTCAGCGCAATCGCCGGCGGCGTATCGCTGTCGGGCAGGTTGAGGAAGATTATGAACAGCCCAGCAAGGGTGAAGAGCCAACCGAATATCTTAGCTATTACCATCAATTAAGATTAAGCAGCTTCAACCCTAAATAGATTAGCGTCGGACCCACCACTAGGCCTATCGAGAAGCCCTTTGTATCTACCTTGGAGGACGGGTGTATGATCCCGAACACGGTCACCAGGCCGAAGAACACCATCAACCCCCCCGCCACCTTGGCCGAATCCACAATAATTTTATTTAGTTCCATGCCAAAATAGTAGTATAAAAAGCTAATAAAGTGATTGTATGCCGACCTTCGCAAGGGCAAAGTTCCTAATACACGACGACTGCTTCAACACGTCAGTCCCTATACTGAAGGTCAACTACGCCGGCCCCAACCCGCAGTTCGCCTACACCAAGATAAGGGAGATGTTCAGCACGATAATCGGCGTCAACGTCCTCGACAGGGTACAGGAGACGGACTACTCGTGGGACAGGAAGGAGAACACAGAGAACTTCAAGGTCACCTGGCAGGTCGTGAAGGAGATGGACAAGTTCAGCTACCTGCTCATCAACATCGGGATGAAGGGCTTCGCCGAGGTGAAGGGCGGGTCGAAGGAGGGGAAGGTCGGGATAGAGTTCAACGGCATCCTCAGAACCGAGTACCCGCAGGACACCGTCTGGGAGAGGAGCATATTCTACGAGATGGTCAGGCTCTTCTGGCACAAGATATTCTACAGGGAGAAAAGGTACGAGTACCAGGAGCACTGCCGCGAGCTTCTGAGCAAGATATCGCAGGAGCTCAAGGCCTTCTTCAACCTGGTGCCCGAGAGGTTGTGACATGACTTCCGTAACCTATGAGGACGACTGCCTCCCGAACAAGATATACCTGAACATCCACTACACCGGGAAGGGTGCGTTCATCGCGGTCTACGACAGGATGAAGGAAACGATGAAGAAGGTTTGGGAGGTCGAGAGCAAGGACTGGTGGGAGAGGCTCTTCAGGTACGATACGCCGGACGGCAGCTTCCAGGCCACCATGTTCGTTGACAAGACCCTGGACAGGTTCAGCAAGCTCGTCATCGAGGTGCAAATGCAGGGCCTCCAGCCGCTGGACGGGAGCGACGGCTTCGTCGACATAAACTTCGGCGGCGTCATAAAGACGACCTTCGGCGGGAACAGCGTCATCGAGAACTTCGACAACCCCATATACAGGCTGACGGTGAGGCTCTACAGGCTGTGGTTCTACGACAAGCAGAGGAGGTCCTACCTGAAGATATGGTGCGACAAGAAGCTGCTTGAATTCAAGAGGACAGTGCAGGAGATACTCAACATAAGGCCCGACCAGGGCGAGTCGCTGCTCGAGCAGCAGGAGGCGAATCTCATATGAGCATATTCGGCATATTCAAGAGGAAGAGGCGGAAGCCAGTATCGGACGCGGACTTGAACAGGCTGGCGACCTCGGCAAAGCCGCTGGACGCGGCGATGAGGGAGAGGTCGGCGAGGGATAACTTGGCAGGTAGCGAACCTTTGCCTAGGAGAGTGGAGACGACTGCCAGCGACACAAGCAGGATAGAGATGGACAACGTCCGGGCCAAGCTGGACCTGATACTCACGGACCTCTCCAGCATAAAGGTGCAGAACCAGAACGTCCTCGAGAGGCTCAAGGCGTTGGAGGAGGCGTCAAAACCTTCCCAGAAGGCGATAAGATACTACTAGCGCGATGAAGGGTATCATCAGGATTGCAATCATTCCCGGGTTTCCGAACTCCGGGAGGGATGTCGGCACCGAGGATTGGAAATTAACCTCTGACTGCTTTGTCTCAACGCCGTTTTCGACGTTGAAGACTATCCTCCCGTCGCGCACAGGGCCTTCGATAAACACCGTAGCTATCGTGTACCCCACCTCCCCTTCGTCTAGGTCGAGCACCTTGTCCGATACCATGGAGACCTCTATCAAGTGGCTGCAGTCCCCTCCGCCAGGGCAGTTCCCAGAAACGCTGTCAATAGATATAGCATAGTCGGCGTCATCCCCGTTGCGGTAGTTCTCCACATAGACGTTAACCCTCTGCGGCTCCAATGCCGTGAAGAACCCGCTGGATTCCG
>MFRS01000015.1:55136-57476 GCA_001784635.1 Candidatus Micrarchaeota archaeon RBG_16_49_10 | reverse complement strand
GGTGGGCTGCCGAAAATCGAGAAGAAGCTGAAGTGCGTCGTGTTCCCCCATACGTAGTTCTCGTCCTGGTTGACGCCGCCATTCGGCGAGTCATAGACCTCCCATGCGGAAGTGGCGTCGTTGTAATAGTACAGCTTCAGTGTGGACTCGTCCAACCCTGCAGCAGCAACCTCCTGGTCGGAGTAATATAGCTTTATCACGGCCCAGGACAGTCTGCCGCTGAGGAGGGAATCCACGTCGATGTCCACGTACTTCCCGATGTTGACCTTTCCAGGTAGGCTTGGTGGTTCAGCCACATATTTTGTTATGTTGATGCCCGCATTCACCACGTTGTTGGAGGTGGTTATGTTGAGGGTCACGTTGGTATTGTTCGGAGGTATAACAGGTGAACTCACCCACTGCGTAAAGCTGAAGTTATTTGAGTAGCTGTAATTCTCAACATATTGTGATGACGGCAAGGTTGTTGTTGTAGTACCTATTGTTGCGTTCATGTACGATTCCAATATCTCATCTCCCGTCAGTGCTTTTCTCCAAATCTTCACTTCGTCTATGGTGCCGTTGAAGGCCCTGACACCGTTGACGTTGATAAAGGTGAATCCTGGGGAGTCTTGCACAGTACCGTAATAGGTTGTAACACCCTGTTGCGCGCCGTTAACGTAGATGTGTATGCTGCTGTTGGTCTTGTTGTAGACGCCGACCACGTGGTGCCATTGGTCGTACATTCCGGTGTTGTTCGTGCCGACGCCATATGCGCCGCCAGTAGTGTTCCATAAGACAAAGCCGAAGGTTGGTTTGCCGTATATGCCGGCCATGCCATTCCCTTGATACAATGTGTAGGAGAGTATTACAGGATTTGGATTGATATCCCTGACTATCGCGTTCTCCCACTGAGTGGCGTTCGGCCTATTGGGCTTCGCCCATGCCTCTACGGTGAAGCTTTCCGACGTGTTTAATAAAAGTCCGGTCTCGACAAAATCGTCCACCCCGTCGAACTCACATCCATCTCCGTGTACACCTCCGTCCCCACTGCAATCCAATCCGCCCTGTAGGGTACCGTCATTTCCATTGCCTGAATCATCGCGGGCATCTCCGTTATCGAAGCTCCAATATCCAACGAGTACAGCGGTAGCGGGATGGGCAGCTATGACGATTGAAAGAAGGGCGATTAAGAGAAGGATAGTTCTATTCATGGACTCGCCTGACAATAATTGGTTGGGTGAGCAAAAAAGGTTTCACCTCATCCCCTCTTGAACTTTGTGATGATTATAATGGGTGCAATCAACATCATCAGTACCAGCCCGATAAACTGAAACTCATCCAAGCTCAGGGAGACATCCACGCTGTCGATGCACGTCACCGCCGTCTTATTCATGTCCGCCCCCACCGAGTGGGCCGTTATGTTGATGCAGTCGGTCACCAGGTTCGCGGCCAGCACCGTGACCTGCGGCCTGGTGAAACCTGTCGCGCCGGCGGCCACATCGAGCTCGTCCGCGGCATCCATGTTGACAATTATAAGGTGCGAGTTAGGTGAAGGCAAACCCGCCCTATCCACAACGACAGCGCTCAGCTCATAGCTGTCCCCGTAAAGGCCCGTGTTGTCTATCTCAACGATGAGCTCGGTAGGCTCGGCCACTATGTAGTTCCCCGGCCCATAGACCCTTATCGTGAAGTTGTGGCACGAGTCAGCGTAGAAGATTCCTCCGCAGCACTGCCCGCTCCCGCTCACATAGCACCTGTCCTCCAGGGTAACATTGTCCTTGCAGCAGAAGGCAGAATAACCAATACCGGTGGAAAGTGTCAAGGCTATCGCCAGCGCCAGGAAAACTTTCATCTCCGCCCCCATCAGGATTACCTCAGCGATAGCACGCCCCTGGTTTAATTATGAAGTTCCGGCATATATTTACCTTAGCCTCGGCGACGCTCGACTCCACGCCATCGACGAGTATGGTGGGAACGCCATAGACCTTGTACTCACCTCTCTGCTCCACCACGCCGCTCAGGTCCACCGTGACAGTCTCAACTTCGAGCCTTTCCCCGAAATCCCTATGCAGATCCACCATTAACCTGTCCGCGCCCTCAGTCGCCAGGCAGCCGGGGGATGTGAAGTAAGTGACCTCCACCACCTGCCTCGAGGCCATGATTAGGGAAGCTGCCATAACAATGACTGCAATCGCGACTAGTAGTCCAGCCTTGGCCTTCTCCTCACGTACCATACGAACACCAATACGAAAGCTACAAGGAAGAGCGCTATCAGGATTTGGTTTTTCTTCTCTATGTAAATCGGTGGCTTCCCCTCGGGCTCTGGCTCGACCGCCATGACGTTCACGGTTATTGACTCCC
>MFRS01000015.1:48010-55042 GCA_001784635.1 Candidatus Micrarchaeota archaeon RBG_16_49_10 | reverse complement strand
AGCGCAGTCCCGACGTCGAGGTAGACCTTGCCGTCCACGAATATCTTGATTTCGGCCAGGTACAGAGGGCCTGCATTGGTTACGCCTACAATCACCTCGTTGTCCGTCTCCCCGAAGCCTATGTGATTTAACTGGAGGCCCGCAGCCTGGGATATCGTCGGTAATGCAAACAGAAGGATCATTACAAATATCATCGTATTAGCCTTCATCCCATCACCCCACCCTCACCGGCACAAGCAGTGCCCCCCTTGTGTAGTTCGCCCCTCCCGTGGTGTTGACGATGTAATAGTAATAGCCATCTGACGGGCTGTCACTGTTGGGAGGAGTTGGTATAAGATTTGTATTCCTGTAGAACTTGTAGGCGAGGTCGCTGTCCCATGCGTTGGGCTCTGAATAGGATATGGTTCCGCCAGTTTGCGTCTTGAACTCATACAGCATGGCTATCTCTGCAGGGCTCAGCGCCCTGTTCCAAATCCTGACCTCGTCTATCGTGCCGTTGAATGCCCTGACGCCATAGATGTTTATGGAGGCAGGTGATATCGTGTCGTTCACAATACCGTAGTAGGGGTTCGCACCGTATTGCGTGCCGTTAATGTAAATGTGCACGCTGCTGTTGGTCTTGTTGTAGACGCCGACCACGTGGTGCCACTGGTCGTACATTCCGGTCTTGTTCGTGCCGGCGCAGGCGCCACCACCAGTAGTGTTCCACAGGCAGAGGCCGAAGCTTGGGTTGCCGTATATGCCGGCAAGGCCATTCCCTTGATACAATGTAAAGGCGAGTATTACAGGGGTCCCATCAATCCCTCCAATGTCCCTGACTATCGCATTCTCCCAGGCGGTTGCGTTAGGCATGTTGGGCTTAGCCCACGCTTCGACGGTGAAGGAGGTCTGCGAGGTGTTTAATACATTTCCAATATTGATGTAGTCGTCCACACCATCGAACTCCACAGCGTTCCCGAACTTGCCTGCCGTTACAGATGCTGGGTCGGTCTGGAAGTTGCCACCTATACCGTTGTTCCCGTAGCCGGAGTAGTCCTCAGTGATATTGTTTGAGTTGAAGGCCTCGAGCCTCCAGTAGCCCACGAGCCCCGAGGAGTTGACGGAGTCAGTTCCATTGCTGAGTGTTAAAATAGGCGGTGTCTTGGGTAGGGGACCGGCTAGCTGCCCCGAGCAGCCTGTCATTGCCACGTGGCATGAGTGTGAAGCGTCTGGGCACGCCTCCTGCACACCCGCCCGTGTTATAAGACTAGGATCATCTGTCCAGCAGTCGCCTCCAGCCGTTGGGTCAGCGAAGTTGCAGGTGGGCCCGACGCAGTTGTCGAAGTAGTCGCAACCGGTAAGATTCGGTAATCTCTGGCAGCCGCACGCGATGCAGTCCTCCCAGCAGGCGCAGTGTATGGCCAGCTCGCATTCCTCTGTGCCTTCTCTGATAAGATTACCGCAGACTTGGCCGCTCGCTATGTTGAAAGTCCCCACATTCTTCCAGCAGAAGGACCCGTCCAAGGTCCCTGAGACGGCGCAGCTGCCGTTGCCGACCGAATCCCTAGCCATCATATAGATGTTGTAGCTCCCCTGGGTGTAGTTGGGGTAGAACTCCACGCTGAAGTTGACGTCCATGTCGTTGCCGTTCACTGAATAGGTGACAGCCGAAATTCTTGCGGTGTGCACCAGGTTGTGTTTGTTCTCACTATTGTAATAGTCCCATGAGCAAGCACCCGGCGTGCCATTCGCGGCCGTCAGATAATAAGCATCTTTTCGGTATGCGGCCCCAACATAATTAATGAGGCTTTTCTCAAATGATTGGCAGTATGCATCCTCCCAGGCGCCGCTTGGCGAGTCTGTGGTGTTTGCAGGGGCTATTGCAAAATACACATCGACTATGTCATCCCCCCCATTTGGGTCCCTGTACTTTGCGGTGAAATTGAGGACACTGTTTGGTGAGGCTGACGCGCTGGAAGGGGTCACTGAAACCGCCTCTGGCGGGCTGTTTGCTACACTTGTGTCGAATGAAACATTATCTGTACTGCATACACATCCGTTCGGGTATCCTTGTTCGCCGCCAAGTATTTCGAATTCAACATAATCTAGCCTGCAAAAACTGCTAAACCCTCCCCTCTTACAATCTATTCTGATGTTGTCACCTTGACTGATTAGTACTGGCTCTAAGTATAAGTTTGTCCAATGATTACCTGAACCGTCTGTCCAGTTGTATATTTGCGCGTCATTCACGTAAAGCACATAACTGTCGACACCATCGTCATCGGCAAAATATACAATATTGACTCCATATTCGCCGCTGTTCAAATCAAAGTTGTAGGTCGCATTCGCCCAAGTATTGAAAGAAAAGGTTCCGTCCCTTATACATTGCCCGCTTGAAGAGCCAGACCCACACTGGCTTGTGACATCATACCCCCCTGCATACGACAATTCATTCGACTCCGCTTCTATCCGCCTAAAAGTATTGGGGGTTCCTCTTGAAATGGCCCATGATGTATAATTTCCTGCTGGCAAAATCAATAAAGGCCATTCGCAAGTCCCGCCGCAGTCTATTTCGCACTCTTTCTTCAGTTCGTCAGTTCCATTTTCGTACAAACCTATCCAGTCAGCACAGGACTGCCTTTTAAGCCTCGAGTCTGTAATACCCAATTGGTTACAATTGTTTTGTTGCGTTGGGTCAGAATTAGGGCACTTTCTGTCAATTAAGTAATAATTCGTAGTCTGCGATCCATTTGGTCTAACACCAATAGAATAAGCAAAGATTGCGTGATTATCACAACTCAAGCTTTGGTTATTGAATATCCAATCTGGAGGGTTCCAATCAAACCCATGGTTGCACAGGCCGCCACAACTTCCGCAAATATCACCTCGATTTAAATTAGCTATCGTCTGGCCCAGTAAAACACCCCCTGAATCTTTCTGTTGGTCCAAATAAAAAACGATAGTCATAGGAGTCGAAAAATTGTCAGGATCACACGCCCAACCTTGAATGCTGTCGCAAGCCGTGAAATCATGCTCCCCTATAGGGTCTATTGAGTAGACTATCGGGAATGAAAAAAGGAACGCAAAGGCAAGAAGGCAGTGTAGCTTCCTCATAGTCATTATTTCATGTTTCCCAAATAAAAAAATATCGTTATTCAAATACAGCGAACACGACTTTCGTTTGGTATTCTATTCCATCGTAACCTCTTGCCACCACTCCGATTTCATGAGAGCCTTCTTCGAACTCAATGTTGTATATGGCGTATCTATAACATTTAGTGCAGCCCGTCATTTCAGGGCCTTCATCTATCCTATCCTTTATCCATAAGCACCCGCCTTCACAAGTGACATTCAGCATCAGTTTGCTCTGCCTGTAGGTCTTGTTCTGTGGTGAGGTTATGATTATTATTTGATTGCTTTTGTTTCCCACTATGCTGGACAAAGGAACAGTAGAGGTTGAGGGTGTAGAAGTCCTTCCTATAACCCAGTATTTCGAAAGGATTGTCATGACTATCAAAATAAGTAAAATTATACACAAAATCAAAAGTTTGAGAGTCTCCTTTTTTTTACTACTTTTTATTTTTTTGCCTTTCATAGACCTAACCTCAGCTTTGCATTAGCAAACAGAAGATAGAGATAAAGCTTGATGTGGGATGTTAATTCTGTCAATAAATAAAGGCCCCAAATATCGAAGAAGTATGTTACCAAAGTCCCTGCAAAAATGAATGGCGCGAAAGGAAACGACCTTGTAATTTTCACCGAGTCAAATCTCAGTTTACCTATTTTTTCCAATTTCCTAAGTTTTTGGATATCCTTCCTTTCCAATCTTTGGTTAAAGATTGAATTAACGTTTCCTTCAATCGAGCTGAAGAAAGCGAAGATACTGACGAACGACAATTTCCTCAGTTGGTAGAATCCATCCTCTTGCACTACCCGGTCTAGAAGAATCATACCCTCTTTCAAGTCCTTGATTTTAACCTCTCTCGAAATTTCAAAATCCATTAGATAGTCCAAAAGAACTCTAAATAGTTGAAAATAGACTACCATCCAGACGAAAGTCTTTATAAAAAACAGGTTCGCGATGTGTTCAAAGAAGAAAATGACGTTTACCATTGATAAAAATAATATTAGATGGTTGGTTGGAATTATCTTGATTTTTTCCATAGTTTTAAGTAGAACAATCAAAATTATTATTCGGAGAAGATTCGAAATTTCTATACCAATAGAATTGAATATCAGATTCATGGGAGTCGATAGGCCAAATATGTATAGGGCAGCAAGTGGCATATCTTTGCCTAATAAGTACCTTTTTACCAAATTCATTATACTCCCTACCTTGACGTTAGGGATGGCCCTCAATACTATTATACCTGCAGCTATTATAAAAGTATTTATCATTATGATGAGCGAGGGCCATGTGGAGATTGCCAAATTTTTATAAATTGTGAATGGAACCAATACTGAAAATCCCAAAAATAGCTTTGCGTCTCCAGCAGACCACAAATCAAGCATGTAAAACCCAAAACTGACGACAAGAGACAGAGTAGCATTCAATATGAACCCTACCGGGTTTCCAACTAATGATTTTGAAACAAAAATGTTCAGTACAATTCCAAAAAACATCATTAGAATTATTGTAATATTTTTTATCCTGCCATACTTTATATCGGTATAAGACGTCCAAAACCCAAAAATCATAATAAAAACCAAAAAAGGGTCAATTACGGACATAAGTTAAAATAATGATTCCGCCAATATATAGTTTAGATTTTATGACAGATGACACCATCAGAACGGACAATCTTGAGATAGATAAAAAGGCCAATCTAGTCACTGTTTCAGTAAACCCAAACTTCTACAGCATGGAGGTTGTGAATTCCGCAATCTATGTGATGCTGGACGATAACTACTTTAGGGTTGAAGGGGAGCCGAGTGAGGAGATAATAGTCAAGATTAAGCCGAAGAGAAAGTCTGATTTAGAACTTACTGGAAGGAAGTTCAACAACGAGTTGATAAACTACACTGTCCTTGACATAAGAGGCGAAAAGACAAAAGACATCCGTGCCGCGATAGTGCAGAGAGCTTTACAGGTTCATCTTGGAGGTGAAGGGCAAGGTGACACAGAAAGGGAAAAGAATTGAAATTTTCTTTGATGGTAAGTTTTTCAGGAAGGAGCATGTGCTGATAGCCGCACAGGAATATACCACATCTTTTTGGGTTTTGGTAGATGGTTCTCCCGAGAAGATAATGGCTGTCCTGATACCAAAGGAAAGCGACAGTGACTTGAAGCTTGTCGAGGACGAGTTCTACAATTATGTGTTCTCAGTCACTAAAAATTTACAATTAAAAAGGTGATTATTTTGCCCTTGAGCTTTTTTGACTTTGTTGGGGAAAGTGGCAATGTAGCGGATTACATCATAAACAAGTATTCGTACGAGAAGATTAGGGATAATCATTACTTCGTCAGCAACATCTTCGGCTCGTGGGCTGTCTTGAATCAGAAGGAATTTGATTTGCTTAGAACAGATCAGCCGGAGAAGAACCCGAATCTTTTCAATTATCTTAAGAACTCGGGGATAATACTGACAGCAGACAATCAAGAAGCACTGTTAAGGAATATCCAGACCAGGAACTCGTTCCTTTTTAACTCGGTTAATCTCCATGTGATCTCTCCGACATTGCGGTGCAATCAGAAATGTACCTACTGTCATGCTCGAGCTGTGAGTATGGACGCAAAAGGGTATAATATGGATGAGGAAATGGCGAAAAACACAGTTGATTTCATCTTTCAAAGCCCTTCAAAGATAATAACAATAGAGTTCCAAGGAGGGGAACCGTTGCTGGCGTTTGACAGCTTGAAATTAATTGTCGATTATGCCAAGAATGTGAACGAAAAAAGGAAAAAACTCTTAAATTTTGTCATACAGACCAATTTCACAAAGATGAATGATGAGATAGCCACTTTTCTAGCCGACAACGACTTCAGAATAGGGACATCCCTTGACGGTCCAAAGGATATCCATGACAAGAATAGGAAATATCTGGATGGGAGTGGAACGTACAAGGACGTGGTGAAATGGATAAAGATACTTAAATCACAGTACGATCTCCCGATAAATGCCTTACCGACGATTACAAAATTGTCGCTGAATCATCACAAGGAGATTGTTGACGAATACAAAAGTCTGGGAATAATGCAAATTTTTTCGAGACCACTACTGAACACTGGTATGAATGAGAGTCTGTGGAAGAGCATTTCCTTCACGAGCGAGGAATATATCCATTTCTGGAAGAATATGCTTGAATACATAATGAAACTGAACAGGAGCGGCGTCAATTTCTCGGAATACTCGGCCACCATACTCGCAAAGAAATTCTTGTCTAATAACTACATAGGATACACATGCTGGGGATGCCCATGTGGGGCTGCTCTGTCCCAAGTAGGCTATGATCACGAAGGGAATATATACATGTGCGACGAGAGCAGGTCGTTCGGCGATATGTTCAGGATTGGCCATGTAAGCCAGTCTTATTCCGATGTCTTTTCATCACCTGACGTTTTAAGCATAATAGACACATCCTCCGGACTTTCCAGTGATTATAGCGATTCCCCGTGGTACCCTTTTGTCGGCTCTTGCATGGTATCCACATACAGCAAGACCGGGAACATAACTGCAAACTCCTCGAACGACCAAGAGTTAACAATAAAAAGCAGGATGGCCAAATATATATTAGAAAAGCTAGTATTTAGTGAGGAAGACAGGTGGATACTGACGGCCTGGTCTTCCTTAAAGGACAACCTCGGGTGTCGTGGGTCTTAGAAATGGTGGATTTACCTAAGATAAAGAAGAAGGTTGTGGGTTTTGTGCTCTCAGAGGAGGGGAGGATTTCCAAGGCCTCTGTAGTCGGGATGGGTGTGCTTTTGGGTGGTCTGGGTATGCAGGCTGCATCGTCGAACCACACCTCATTCACAAACACTGTTTATAATGGAACTCATATTTTAGGTGAGCACACATCGAGCATAAGTTTAGGCACAACCTCCACCACCTCCAC
>MFRS01000015.1:47845-47949 GCA_001784635.1 Candidatus Micrarchaeota archaeon RBG_16_49_10 | reverse complement strand
ATAGTTCTACAACAAGTGGAACAACAGGAACAACAGGATGTGTTTCCGCTTGCCAGGGTTATTATGCTCCAGGTAACGACTATTGCACAGCACATAATCCTGAT
>MFRS01000015.1:37328-47811 GCA_001784635.1 Candidatus Micrarchaeota archaeon RBG_16_49_10 | reverse complement strand
ATAATCAGGCGTGTGACTTTACCTCAACAACCTCAACAACCTCAGGAACAACCTCCGCCACGACCTCAGGAACAACCTCCGCCACGACCTCAGGAACAACAATGACAACCTCAGGAACAACCTCAGGAACAACCTTAACAACAACCGCATCAACAACTGGTGTTTGCGGAGCTTTCAGTTGAAGATGTACTTAAGCACAACGATTTCCTGATTAAGTATTAAAATTTGAAATAACCTTTACATTTGTTTCTTGCTTTATTTATGCATTCTTCACAGATTTTAGAGTAAGCAATTATTTCTCCCTCTTTTATCTCATCACAAATTTTTTCTCTGCTGCTGTAATACCCTATTTTTTTGGTAGATTTTTTAGAATTGCAAAAAACTATATAATCCTTCTCATTCACATTAAAAAGGTCAATAGATTGTTTCCAGGAAGTTGGTATGTATTTAGTTTTTATTTCATTTTCTATTTTTTTAGTAATACAAAAAGGAAGGGGTTTTGTAATCTTAAAATAGATTTTATTTTTTTCAAGTTCTTTCAGAAAAAAGTTTAATTTTTCAATCAAACAAGAATTAAGTAAAAAACTCTCGATATGTATAGACAATAAAAATAATTTCGGAGTATAGTTTTTTTGATGTATATCAAGTATTTTTTTTAATGTTTTCTCAAAGGATGTCGAAGAGTTTATAGTAATGATTGAGGAACCTCCTGAATTTTGAATGTCTTCTATTAAAAATTCATTGAAGTACATTTTGAAAAACAATTTTCCGTTTTTAAATTTCATATATGGAATTATCTTGACAAAGTTTTTTTCGATTAAATATTCAACATATTTTTTAGTACAAACTCTTTTCATTTCACATCTATCGATATCTGTCTTGAAAAATTCTCTATTTTTTATGTAAGTTCTCATAGGACAATCTCCAGCACAACTATATTTCAAAAAACACGGCTGACAATCTGGTAAATTTTTTATAACCCATTTCTTGAGGATTTTTACTTTTTTTTGGTTTATGACGAAGTCTTTGATTTTTTTGTCGTACTTCCCAAAGATAAAAGGCGAATTTATATTGTTGTATATTGCTGCTTCGTAACAACTAGTGATATAACCTTCATGTGTCAGTGCCATTCCTGGATCTGGAACGCCACAATGTCTATCTTTTATTTCTAGGTTACTAATGCCGGAACCATAACTAACACTAAACTCGTCAGATAGTTCCAAAGACTTCAAAAAATTTTTGATAAAAACTCTAGAATTAGGCTGTTTTACATAATCTGAGATGTTATTCCCACATCTACCAATATTGGAAAGGGGTGCTATTTTTATCGATTTGACATCTAGCCTTCTCAGGTATTCAAGTATTTCTAACATTTTGTTTTCTATTTTTTTTGATACAGTTACCCTGACAGCTACTCTAATATTATTTTCTCTCAGTTTTTGAATAGTTTCCTCTACGATTGAGCTACTAGGAGTGTTGTTTCTTGTTGGTCTTTGAATATCTTGAATGTATGGCGGTCCATCAACAGATAAACCTATTATAAAACCGTTGTCGATAAGGAAATTTAATATAGTATCATTTAAAATACCATTTGTTTGTATACTGAAAGTTGCTCTCGGGAATTTTAATTTCACATATTCTACTATTTTTTTAATTTCTGAAAATCCCATTGTAGGTTCACCTATACCATGAAATTCTATTTTTATAGGTTCAGTCACTGTTCTTTCTTTATTCCAATCCAAGTAATTATCTATAAATTTCTTCGCAATCTCAAAATCAATTTTTACTTTTTTGAAATCTCCACCCCAACCATAACAGTATACACATTTTAAGTTGCATTCGTTTGTCGGGAAAATAGTAATAGTAGACGTCTTTAAGCCATTTTTACTATAATCTGGGTATTTGATTTCGGTTTCTTCTACGAACAATCCAGAATTGACAAATTCTTTTTTGAGATTTTCATTAATGGTTTTCTTACTTTTGAAAGATTCATATTCCTCTTTATTAAGTGCATATATGATGCCATTTAGTGAAGAATAAAATATATTCAAGCCCTTTTTATTACCTATATAGAACATATCTGGACAAAAAGTATACTTCTTTTCAGGATTATAGAAATTATTTTTAAAATTTTTCACAAGAGTTATAAATTTAACCATTTAACACCGCATTTAAAATTATAAATTAATATATTATTAAGAAAAGCCAGTTTGTTATGATATATGGGATTTTACAATAAATATCTATAAGTATATATGATAATATAATTTTAGGTGAATATTTTTATGCCTATTTTTAATCATGATATTGATGTATTTGTTATTCAGATAACTAACAGGTCGCATTTGGATTATGTATACTATAAACCTAAACCTAATTCTATTGATTTAGATATTGAATTAGTTTCAAATCTACTTAGAGCCAACTTATTATTAGAAAAAAAAATAAATGTTTTTGAAATTGGCTGGTTTGGTGAACCTTTATTACATCCAAAAATTTCTGAAATAGTTGAGATTATGTCGAATTACAGCATAAATATTAATATAAACAGTCATGGTGATTTAGTTAAAGATTGGCTTTCAATATTAGATGACAAATTAATTAAAAAACTTCGCTTTAGTATCTCATTAGACGGTTCTGAAAAAAAAACAATAAAAAAAATAACTGGAAAAGATATTTTGGATAAAGTAATAGAATCAATGGAGTACATAAAAAAAAGAAATTTAGATTTTGATGTACTTTTTACGATAAGTAGCCTTAATTATCAAGAATTAGAAGATGCTTACGATATGTCTATTCATTATGGATGTTCGACTTTTATACCAATCGAAGTCTTCCCTTCAAATAACACATATAAATTTTTGCTTGATGATAAAATGAAAATTCAGGTCAGGAAATCTTTGGATTCTATAATATCTAAAGGAGCTTCATTCAAAACCATACAATTCGAGGAACCTAGCGCTAATTGCACCTATTTTAGGAAAAAAAGGATTTTTATGGACTGCCTCGGAAGACTTTCATATTGCCATTTCTTAGCATATTTAGATAATGTTCATTTGACAAAATTATCAGAAATAGACCTTAAAAACATGATTATAGTAAATTCTGAACTAAGGGAAAATTTTACTAAAATAAAATCGAAGAACCTAATTTCTTGGAAACTTCCAAGAAAAACTGCATCACCTTGTAGTTATTGTGTTTATAATTATGGGCAGAGAGTAAACTGGTAGATATAATGGTAATACATTTTGACCATAGGCATAAACCGCTTGATGGAGACTTACTTTTGACTACACAGTGTCCCGTTGAATGTGATTTTTGTGTTTATGCTTGTAATATTGAAAAGGATCAAAAAAAATGGATGCCAGAAAAAACAATTCATCGAGTGGCCGAAGAGTATTCAAAAAACGACATTTCAATTAGGATATGTGGTGGTGAACCATTCTTAGATTTATCCAAACTTAAAAAATGTATAGAAATTCTGTTTCAATACTATGAGCCTAGTGATTTGCTTATAATAACCTCTGGTTTTTTTGGGAACAGCAAAAAAAATACATTAAAATATTTGGGACCATTAAAAAGATTGGATTTTGATACTTTAGTTATTAGCTCAGACCGTTTCCATTTAAAAAGAGTTCCTTTGAAAAATATAGAGACTGTTGTTGATATATGTAAAGAGTTAGAGATAGAACCTATTCTTAGAATAAGTATTGATCCCGAAAGCCATACTCTAATAAATAGATTGACTGAGATGATTGTTAAGAATAACATTAAAGTTGAGGTTCATTCTTGGGGAAGTTATGGGAAAGCCGAGGAAATGGAAAATTTTTCCGAAATTAGTTTTGATAAAGAAAAAAAATATTTTTTTGACAAAATAAAAGAATATGCTGGAAAACTTGATTTGTCTGGTGAGCCGAACTATTATTTTGCGCATTCTTCCAAAAGATCCCAAAGAAGGTACCTAGGTCAATTTTATCCAACAACATACCCAAATGGTAATCTTTATGGTTGTTCAATAACATTAAAATATTCTCTCATGGGTAACATTAATAATCAGAATCTTTTACCAATGATTTTGAAATGGAAAAATACGTTACCAGGATTTTTTCATGTTTCTAAATCAAGCTGTAACAGGCTTAAAGACTTTCTACCACCAAAATTTAATATTGACAGGTGTGATTTCTGTAGAAACCAACCTTTTAATAGTGAAATGCCAGAAGAAAAATTGGGCAGATTATATACAATATTGAATCCAGAAAACCTTGAAGAAATTTCTAATAAATTAAAAAAAGGCTCTAATGAGTATTTGTTATCTTTTAGAATCAAGGAAGAGCAGTTAAATAATAAATTAATTGGGGAAAAAATAGATAAATTTCTTAATGAGTTAAAAAAAAGAAAAATAAGGTTTACTTTAAGTAGACCTTTACCCCCTTGTATAAGTGTCAAGGTAGATGACAAACAACCAAAAAATTGTTTTGAGTGTCGCGAACTTTTTACGATAGATAATAGAAGAGTTAGATATTGCGAGCCTCTCAATAATGTTAATGGTGAAATATTGGAAAAACTTGACAATAGAATGCAAATATTTAATAAATTTCTTTATTATAGAGCAGAGATGAAGATAAGTAGTGTTTGTGAAAATTGTATTTATAGAACCAGAAAAAAATGCAATGGTTTATGTTTTCTCAAAAAAGTTTAAAGTATTTTAATTTCTAATAAAATATAATTATAATATGGAAGATAGTTCTTCAAAATATAATTATAGAAAAAAGAAAGTCGCTTTGAAAAAAGACAAATGCATTTTGACTAGTATTATTGACACAAAAAGGATATCATTCATTTTGGCTAACAAACAAACAAAAGAAGGCGTCTTTTTTGATAAATCTCCTATGTATCTTGATACCTATTTTTGTGTTGGTATATTACATTTTTTTGGAGAAAAAATCTCTCCACAAACAATAGAATACATTAAAAATTTAGATACAGGTAAAATGGGATTTTCTGAGATGCCAGGAGAACTTCCTTGGACAGATAGGACTTATTATGCATTACAGATTATGAATTGGTTAAAAATAGAACCAAAGTTAAAAGACGAAATGATAGAGTTTCATCAACTCCTTCAGAATTTTGATGGTGGTTTTGGGTCTATAGGTAATGGTTTTTCTAATATATGGGATACCTTTAATGCCATAGAAATATTGAGCTTACTTGGATCTAACCCTAAAAAAATTGATAATACAATTAAATGGCTAGATAATTTTTTTTCACCTGTCAATTTGGAGTATATTTATAGATACCTTAGATGTATTAAAACTTTGTCAATAAAATTAGACGAAAATAAACGAAAACAATTATTACATGCCGTTAAAAAATTTGAAGACTTAGGATATGTTTCCGATTTCAAATCTTTTTTTCATTTGATTTGGTCTTTGAAGTTTTTAGGTAGCGATGTTTACAATTATTTTAGAAAATTTAATTCAAAATGTAATTACGCTCTACTTAATTTCGAGCAATTATTCTTTTTTGTAAAAATTTTAGATTTATTTGGTGTTTCAAATAATTTCAAGCTACCAATAATAAATATAGTAAATTCTTTTGAGACTGAAAATGGCGGTTTTTTTTCCAATCAAGAAATCTGTGGAGTATACTCAAATAATTCAGCTATTCAGGTATTGAATATCCTTGGGTCAACTGATTTTATAGACAAAAAAAAATATATTTCTTTTCTTAAAAAATCAATTGGGATAACTGGGTGGGGTCCTGTACCGAATTCTAACTCTAATATGTTACACTATACAAGCAGTTCATTAATTTCCTTCAAGATACTACAAGAAGAAATAGAGATTAATTTAAAAAATACTGTTAAATACAACATAATCAAACAAGTAGGTATTATAAACCAAAAAGAAAGTCAGATGTTCATATTTAGAACAATTTCAGATTCGTTGGAAATATTATTATTACTAGACGAAAGAATGAATAAATCAAAAATTTTAGATTTTGGGCAACTTATTCATTTTGTTGACTTAATCATGAAGTCCTATAATGAGGACGGCGGTTTTGGTGAAAATAATAAATCATATATGTATGCGACATACCTTTGCTTGAAAAGCCTCCATTTAATTGAAAAGTACAGCAATAAATTTATTGGATTAAAAATAAATCGAATTGATGAAATTAAAAAAACAGTCATCAATTGGCTTGACTCATGCCAAAATAAAAATGGTGGATACGCCTCTTCACCAAACGACTTTTCAAACATCCAAGGAACTTATTTTGCTGTCCAATGTTTTTCTTTTTTAAATTCCAAACCAAAAAAAATTATAAAAATGTCAAATTGGCTTAAATCATTAATTTCAGATGACAAAAAAATAATGGATTTAGCAATTTTAAACTTATTTTTTGTAATTGGAAGTTTATCTATAATTACTAAGTTTATCAATAATTATAAATAAACTCTATGAGAATGAAATAATGATGTCAATTAAAAAAATATTTGGAAATGATACCATTTACATTTTGGTTTTAGCAGTTTCAACATTCTTTATATATTTTCCGGCTCTAAATCAATATTTTGTTCTTGACGATTCTTTTTATTGGAAACTTGGTAATAATATAAATGATTTAAAAAGTTTTTTTGATGTATTCACCTATAGATTAAAAACAGAACTTTATAGGCCAATTTCAGTTCAAATATTCTTCTTCTTTACACAGGCATTATTTTTAAATAACGTTTTCTATTTCCATCTTGTCAATCTCCTGCTTTTTCTTTTTGGTGTCATTTTGGTTTATTTTATCTCAAAAGAAATTTTTGAAAATAGGCTAATAGCTTTCCTATCCTCTTTCATTTTTATAACAAGATCTCTACATACGATTCCAGTTTATTATATAGCTGCCGGCGAAGAATTCATAATGTCTATTTTCGTTTTTCTTTCTTTCCTTTTTTATTTGAAATTTCTCAAAAATCAAAAAAGAACTTATAAAGGTCTCTCGATTATATTATTTGTTTTGGCTTTGTTATCAAAAGAAACTGCATTTATGTTCCCGGTAGTTCTATTTTTTTACTATTTTATTGTAATCAGCAAAAGAATAAATATTGAGGGTGTATTTAAAGCAATAATAGAATTATTTCCATTCTTGGTAATAATGTTAGTATATTCATTCGTAAGAATTTTTCTCCTAGAAGAAGTATTGATAAAGACACACGGTTATGAAATGGGAATTGGCTTTCATATAATAAGAAATCTCAAAGCTTACATCCTTTTCACTTTTGATCTTGGAATTAATGGAGTCACTTGGTCCTATACTCTTTTATTCTTTTTAGTATTCAGCTTTTTTATTATCATCAACAATTACAGAAAAATAAATTTGAATTTAAACAATAAGAAAATCCAGAATAAATTAAAAATTATGTCATTTCTGATACTTTGGTATTTTATCTTTATGGTACATTTATTGTTACTCAAGTTCAGATTCATGGATTATTATATCCACCTCTCCATTTTTGGTTTCTCATTAATTTTTGGGTTGGTTTTGTTCGAAACATTAAACTATTTAGAAAAAAGGTTCAGACCTATCGTAGTTGTAATAATTCTGTTACTTATACTCTTTTCATCTAAAAACTTGTCTTACAAAAGGTGGTCAACTTCAGATGTTTATGAATTGCAACTTGCTGGAAAGACTTGTGTAGAAGAATTGAAAAAGTACAATTTGCAAAATAACGATAGAATAGTATTCATAGATATTCCGTACAGGAATAGGGATGATGGAAGCTTAATGCAGGTTTCCTCAGCTCATGGGCCTCTTTTTAGTGTTATGCTTAATAAAAGTCTTAATTTATCATTTGTTAGATATATCTATGAGGTGGAATCTGAATACGAACCTGATTACATTTTTGAAGTTTACAGGTTTGGTTGTAAATTAAAAAGCAACATATGAAACCTCAATCTCTATCCAGAAAATCATCAATCTACATCAACAACTATAACATCTTCTAATTTTTCTACTTTCATCCCTACCGACTTACTCTTATAGCTAAAAATCATAACAAGGCTTTAATTAATAATTTTATATTATCACTCAATTCTGTCTTTCCTGTAAACAATTATGGTGGTTGTTGTGGATTATTCCAAAGTGTCCAGTAATTCATATAATTCCCCGAATGGTCTTCTGTTGTCCATAGTGGTTCATAATCACTAATCCAAAAACCTTTTGGCACATCAACAATAGGTTCATAAAAATCCAAAAGCCCCCACGAACTATCATCATTTGGGTTTGTCCTTAAATCAAAATGCAACAAATCATAGGGATTACATTGTACTCCAGTTTTTGCTATTAAATCACCCCTCGCAACCCTTTGTCCTATTTTAACAAGAGACTCAGACATAAAAAAATATCCTGTAAATAAGTTTTTACCTTTTAATGCATCAGGATGTTCAATTATAATATATGGACATTTTATATTCCCATGTGGTATTATCCCGTTTTTATAAACTATACCAGCTGCTGCAGCAAACACAGGTGTCCCAAAATCTGCTACCCTATACTTAATACCACCATGATTATTTGTTCCTCCCGGGACGTGATAGCATAGGTAATCTTCTGGAGTACACTCATCTACTCCATTCCACCATAGTATATCTCTTCCTGGAGAGTGGTCATACATCCTATCTATTACAATCTCCCCTTTTGATGGTGATATATATCTTCCATTTTCGTCTAGAAGAGGCTTATCCACAATCTTCCCCTTCAACGGAAGAGTAAAAATCCCATCCCCAAGGGGGACAGAAACTTTAGTGTTTCCTCTTACATTAAATCCCAATCCCTGGCCTATCATAACATAATCTCTCACAGAAGGGAGAAAATAAGCTGATCTACCTGAGGGGTCATTGACGTATAACCTATGACTCCCATTTCTAAGGCTCATAGAGCAAGTCCCATCGCCGCCTGTGATACAGGATGATCCACTTGCGGATATTCTGATTCCTGGAAGAAGGGGTTCTCCAGCGTTCAACCCCCCATTGCCATTCCCATCTTTCCACACTCTGAATAGAACTTGCGGCATAGGGGTCGCAGTTGGGATTGCGGTGTAAGTCGCCGTTGGCATTGCCGTATAGGTTGCAGTCGGTCCCTGCGTCCTAGTAGTGGTTGGCGTCACTGCATTATTATTACTTGAGCCTGCATTGTCTCCAGCGGTCGGGGTGAATATATCCCTAGCTAAAGCCACTGCGCCCGCACATCCCACCATCGACCCTATTAAAAGTAGATTTAGAGCTGTTTTCCCTACCCTCCCCCAGTCAACGTTCCCCAAATCGGGGATAGGTATAAAACCGGCATTCATCATAGGGGGCCTTAATGAGTCGTGATAGTTTTGTATTGCCTGGGAATCTAGGCCAACAGGCGAACCCTCTCGGCTCAGTTTAACTGGCGCTATTAAACCGTTTGACTGGTGATATAGTTCACCACCATGACTAAACATAGGGTTTTGCCTGATAGGTTGCTCTCCTGCGATTGCAGGGGCCCACAGTCCCATACCGTCCGAATTCCTAAGATATCTGAAATTTATCCCGCTTGGCCCAGCCATAAACCCTTCAGTGGAGTCAAACCCAGAGTCAGATGAATAGGGGTCGTAACTTCCCAGGTCTTTTTTGACTTCTCTAGCCCCGATATGAGGTGTCTTTGCGACTACTAATGGCGCCCCCGCGCCCGGATCAATAGCGTCCAACAATGCGGTAGCCAACTTTCTAGGATCATCAATGAGATAATTATGGCCATTTAGCTCGACAGTGTCCCCCAGAAGGTGATAGTTATTGACAGGTAGCCCATTGTGCCCCAAACCCCGTTTTTCTTGGTTGGTCAGCCTATAAAACAATCCCATACCCGTCTAAACCCTATTAGGACCAAAAAGCATTTAAGCATTTGCATTATTTCCAGCATATTTCAGGAATCCTGTAAAATATTCCCCCCGGTTAAAAGCCCGGATAGAAATAGCCCAAAAAAGGCATAGGGTTGCTGGAAAAGGCTCTGGAAGGTGTAAAATATGCGTGAATTGTCTGTTTCTATGGCAAAAATTGCGAAAAGCACCAGAGATAGCGGCAAATACTTTGGGCTTTGAGGGCGCTAGAAAACTGCCATTGGAGATGACAAGCAGGTTTCGATTTTCGCTTCATCCCTATTATAAACGTTTCGAAAATCATCGAAACAAGTGTTCACTGCCAATGAACAAAAGTGTTCACTGCCAATGAAAACCTTTATAAACTAGCAAGGTATAACATTGTTTATGATATTGAAGGAAACGCTGAGGGGGATAGTGGAATCGCAGATGTCCGAGATGTCATCATGGGAATATGGCGTTGAGAGGGAGAAGCTATCCGAGATAAGGCTGGACATACCGTTCGCCATTGTCTTGTCAGGCGTAAGGAGGTGCGGAAAAAGCACCCTCATGCGCCAGCTGATGAAGGGGACCGGCAGATTTTTCTACTTC
>MFRS01000015.1:22580-37319 GCA_001784635.1 Candidatus Micrarchaeota archaeon RBG_16_49_10 | reverse complement strand
CCGCCGGCTTCGAGGCGAGCGACTTCCAGAAGCTGGACGAGGTTTTCAGGGAGAAATACGGCGAGGGCGACCGCTATTTCTTCGACGAAATCCAGAGCGTAAAGGATTGGGAGCTGTTCGTGAGGGGTATTCTGGACAGGAAAAGGCATGTCATAATCACAGGCTCAAACGCCTCGTTGCTCAGCAGGGAATTGGGCACTAGGCTCACGGGCAGGCACCTCAATCACGAGCTTTTTCCATTCTCCTTCGAGGAATTCACGGCTTTCACGGGGGAGAAGCCCGACTTGGGGTCGTTCGAAAAGTACCTTCTGAAGGGTGGGTTTCCAGAGTACCTGAGGGAGGGGAGGATGCAAATACCTCAGGAGTTGTTGAACGACATAGTTTCAAGGGACATTGTGGTCAGGCACGGTATCAGAAACCCCAAGACGATAAAAGACATGGCCCTCTATCTCCTGACGAACCTTGGCAAGGAGTTCTCTTATAACGCGTTGAAAAGGGTTTTCGAGCTGGGGTCCACAAACAGTGCAATAGCCTTCGTCTCGTACCTGGAGGACAGCTACCTGATCTTCACCATTCCCAGATTCGACTTCTCGCCGAAAAAGCAACTTGTGAGCCAGAAAAAAGTCTATTCGATAGACAACGGCCTCTCTGCAACGAACTCCCTTTCATTCTCCGAGGACAGGAGGGTGATGCTCGAGAATGCAGTATTTTTGCATCTAAGGAGGAAGTACAGGGAGATATTCTATTTCAAGAACAAGAACGAGTGCGATTTCCTTGTTAAAGAGAAGGGGAAGATAGTTGGCTGCTATCAGGTTTGCTATGAGCTGCGGGACGACAACAAAAGCAGGGAGGTCAACGGCTTGACTGAAGCCTTGAAGTCTTTTGACTTGGAGGAAGGTTTCATACTTACTTACAGCCAGGAGGATGAGATTACGGTTGGGAATATGAAAATAGCCGTGTTGCCTGTTTGGAAATGGCTACTACAACAATGATTTCTATACGTATTATTCGGCCTCTGGGAGCCAAAAGGAGACTAAAAATGGAACCTAAGAAATTTAAGGAAGGAAGAGAAAGATATAGCATGTCCAAAGGAAAGAAAAGCATGGATCCGTCAACGGTCTTCTATTATATCCTTATGACCATTGGCGCTCTGCTTATGCTTGCCGCCTTCCTTGGCCTGTTGGGGTGATTCGGTGAAAAATCTGGTCGGCTACATCATAATAATCCTGCTAACCCTGTACATCGTATGGTTCATAGTAACCCATTCCAGCCCCGCCACGACGTCAGACCTCATTGCAGTATGGGGAGGAAGCCTGCTCATTTTCACGTGGCAGCTGTCCGAGGCTAAGAGGGATTTGAAGGGCCATTTCAACTTGAGGCTGGACTCGATCGAGGAGAATTTCAATTTGAGACTGAATTCGATCGAGGAGAATTTCAATTTAAGGCTAAACTCAATTGAGGAGAAGGTGAACCGCCTATTAAATTCCTCGAAAAAAGGAAAACGTTAGGTATACTGATACCTTCATCGATTGTTGGTACTCACGCCCCTTTATTTGCCATCCTCTTCAAGCAGTCCCCGCAGACACTCTCCACGCCATACCTTTTCAGCAGCCCCTCATTAATCGGCCCTATAGGCTGGGCATAAGAGCTGGGATTGAACTTCCTGCTTTCGATTGCTTTGCCGCATATGGCACATTTCTTTGCTATTCGCATCAATTGAATAATGCATCTTCCTATTATTTAACCCTCAATTGTCATGGTCTCCCCTTGATTATTCACAAACACTCCAAGTTTCGTTACAGATAACGTAAAATTTCGTTACATGTAACGAAAAATATTAATACTTGACCATCAAATATATATCATGGTCAGCAGGGAAGAGCACCTTAGGGCCATAAGGGAATTTGAGCAGGACATTGAGGAGAAAATCAAGAAAGGCGTCATCGCGGAGAGGCAGAGGATAATAGGCTTCTCCCTGACGGAGTGCGCCAAGAACTACTTCGAGCTCTACCTCCACAAGATGAAGCTGGTCAACGAGGGTATGAACATCAACCATAGGTGGTTCTCCTCGGAGAGGATGGCGATGGATAAATTTCCCTTCGACTTCCCGCACAAGAGGGAGATACTCAAAAGGATGGTTCTGCTGGAGAACAAGAGGAACCTGCTTTGCTACGGCAAGGCGAAGCCAAAGAGGGAGATTGAGGATGCCTTGAAGCTCTTCTCTGAGATCAAGAAGATAATCAAAAAGGAGATAGGGGAGTGAAATGAAGAAGGAGGATGCGATATCTTACATAGAGGACTTCATGTCGATGCTTTTCCAGAGGATTGACAGCAGGCCGATAAGGAGGATCATTCTGTTCGGGTCGGTCGCGAGGGGGGACTTCGACGAGCACAGCGACATAGACCTTTTCATAGACCTCTTCGATGGGAGAGGCACGGATGCGATTAGGGAGAAGATCGAGAGGCTGAAGTTCGATTTCGAAGGCCTGAAAAAGAGCAAATGGAAGGCCAGAGGGGTGGATTTCGACATAGCCTACGCCATTGGCGACCTCGAGTCGGACGAGTGGAAGCCCCTGCGGAGGAGCATCACAAGTGCCGGCATTGTGCTTTACGGCAAGTTCGACTACAGGCCGGAGGAGGCTATCCATTACACTATGGTCAGGTACGAGTTCGGTAAGCTTAAACCAAAGAAAAAGATGGTAATTATAAGGAAGCTGTTTGGCTACAGCAAGGCTGCAGGCGGCAAGGTTTACAGAAAGGAGGGCCTCCTGAAGCAGATGGGAGGCAAAAAACTTCGGAAGGGTATGTTCATAGTTCCAACCCAGAAGACTAGCGAAGTCCTAGATTTCCTCAAAGATTCTGGAGTGAAGTTTCAACTGCAGGAGATTTGGGGAGAGAGAAGCATAGAGGAGTAAGGGTTAGATCCGGTTTTTAATAACAATATTAGTAAAATTAAAAGACTTTCAATTTCAATATTATTAAAATTAAAATTGGCCTTTTCAGCCAAAAACACCGACTTTTTAACCAAAAGAACCCTCAATTCCCGCATACAAATCAATAAATCATCCCAAACACAATATTATCCGATGCCGCCCATCGACCACTTCCTCAACAGGAGGAACAACGTCCGCCTCTCGCCCTCGGCCATAACCCTCTATCAGTCGTGCCAGAGGAAGTTCTACTATGTCTACATCAAGAAGGCGGAGCTGAAGCCGCGACCCGCCCTTGTCAGGGGGTCGATATCGCACAAGGTGCTCGAGAGCTTCTTCGACTACGTCAATCTGGTTGACCTGAAGGAGGGGGACTGGGAGAAGCTGAGGAAGGACTTCCGGAAGGTGCTCTTCACGCTCCTTGAGTCTGAGTGGAAGCTGATAGGATCTGAGTACCCGGACTGCTTCGCCAGCGAGAGGGAGAAGGGCGAGCTGCTGGAGGAGACCAAGCGTTTCCTGGACTTCTACTCTGCGAAGCTGGCCTACTCCGTGACCGACAAGCTGTGCGAACTGAACAAGAACTCGGAGTGGTTCGAGGACGACCTCAAGCGCTTCTTCTATCCCAAGGACAGGGAGCTGAGGATTGACCTGGCCGAGCTCAACTTCTCCGGTGTCATAGACAAGACCATGAGCCTCTTCGGCAAGGGCATAGCGATCGTCGACTACAAGACCTCACGATGCTCGTTGCCGCACTTCATCCCTGAGGACCACATAAAGCAGGGCAAAGCTTATGCTTACCTCTGGAAGCAGCACTTCAACGAGCTGCCCAAACACGTGTCCTTCTACTACATGCGCACCGGGGAGAGCGTCTACTACCCGATCTCCGAGGCGGACGTGGAGGAGATACAGGCGGACATCGACGAGATAAGGTCGAAGGACACCGACTCCATCAGCGACTTCCCGAAGAACGTGACCAAGATGTGCGGCTACTGCGACTTCAAGGGCCTGTGCTTCAAGGGCGGGAAGGTGCCAAACGGCAATACTATAGAAAGCAATTGACTCATTTTCATCCAAACCATACCCCCTGGAAAGGTGGATATCCTCTTTTTCATAATAATCTCTGGTTCTTTGTATGGAAAATGAGCTTAAAATCGCCGAATTGATAGGTTTTTTCATCGGAGACGGGTTCGCTGGGAAGTATGGAAACCATACAATGATTCAGTTTGTCGGGAACCCTAAAGAGGAGAAGGAATATTACTATAATTTTTTAGCCCCCTTGATTGATGAAATTTTCAGTGACGCAAAACCCCACTTCAAGGAAAGGAATAGAGGTCTTGTCCTTTATTACTACTCAAAAAACATGTACGAAAGATTTGTAAATGACTGGGGGTTGCCGAGCGGCAGAAAATCGTATACAGTAAAGATACCTGGTTTTCTTCTCCAAAACAACGAGACAATCAGGTGCGTTATAAGAGGTATTTTTGACGCTGAAGGCACGGTTTTTTGGGATAAAAGGAAAGTTTACAAGAATCCTTATCCTCGGCTGTCTATACAAATCTCAAACAAGGAGCTTTCTATTCAACTGTACGAACTCCTAAAAAGCCTGAATTTTAGGCCGTGTTGGAGGTTAAAAAAATTAAGGAAAAGGTATAAAAATAGGGCAGAAGCATATTTTGTAGAGCTATATGGTGAGTCAAACCTAAAGAAGTGGGTAAAAGAGATATATTTCTCAAATAACAAGCATATTAGAAGGTTAATGCCTCATTAGCTCAGTTGGCCAGAGCGCGTGATTGGTAATCACGAGGTCGCGAGTTCAATCCTCGCATGAGGCTTCCTATTCACCCCAACCTTACCCTCCTTGGAAAGCCATATATTGGTATTCACAGAATTATGGATAGGTGAAAGCATGGAATTCACTTTTATAAAGAACGAGATTACAATGAACAACAAAGAATTGAACATCTTGGATAAATTTGTCATTGATTTCATAGAAATTCTGAAAGAACATTCTGACTATGTCATAGTAAGCGGCTATGTGTCAATATTTTTCGGCAGAAGTAGGGCCACTGAGGATGTTGATATACTTGTCCCAAAGATGGACAGGGACGAGTTTTCCAGGTTGTTCAACGACTTAATTAAAGAGTATTGGTTCATAAATTCAGGCGAAGAGAGCGAACTTTACAAGATTCTCGATGAAAAAATGGCTATAAGGGTTGCAAAGAAAGAGCAAATGATGCCTAACATTGAGATGAAATTTATATCCAATTCTGTTGACAGAGGAACATTTGACAATAGAATGAAGGTTCTTTTTGACTCGAATGAACTCTTTTTTTCTCCCATAGAAATACAAATAATTTACAAAGCGTTTCTGGGTTCAGAAAAAGATATATTAGATGCGATTCTCCTGGCGAGGGTTTTCAAAAACTACCTGAATCCAACTATTTTAATTAAATTCTCAAAAGACATGGATATAAAAGAAAAGGTATTGAAAAGGATATTTGGTGGGACTTATGAAGAGATCTTTGATAAAAGAGCTAAATGAACAAAAAAAGAGAAACTTTGAACAAAATTTGGATTTCATGGAAACCTATGCTAAATGGTTGATTGATACCCCAAACAAAAAGTGGTCTAAAGAGCAGGCCAAGTTCATAGACAGCCAATATAAAAAATAGGTTTTTGACAAAAAGCCTCTGCCTCGGATGACCCTTAAGGGGATTCCCTTGTCATATTTCGAAGCCCTTAAATAATTTCCTGGTTTTTATTTATTCATGTACAGTGAGACCAGCTTCACCAGGAACGGGAGGCATTACCCATTGTCGATATTCACGCCAAAGGACGTGGAAAACCCATATTTAATAGTCTTCACGCATGGTGGCATAGTTTCAAGGCAGTTTTACCAGGAAACAGGCGATTTTCTTGCGGATGCCGGGTATCTGTGCCTGATGCCATCGATTCCGCGATCTTACGTGATGACCACAAAAAACTTTCTCACTGGGATAAAGGACACGATGAATTTTGCTCTGGAAAAGATGGAAAAGGGGTCGATGAGCTTTAACGCAGATGCCATTGGGCTTGCAGGGCATTCGATGGGTGCTAACACAAGCCTAGCCGCCTCTATTGAAGATAAGAGAATAGGGGCTGTGGTTTGTTTGGCCCCCTCGCAGAGGAATGACATTGCTGGAATTGGGAAGAACGTCAACCTTGGGCAGCTCGGGCAAGTGAAAGCGCCTGTGCAGTTGCAGATTGGGACTGAGGACAGGTTTTGCTCAGTCAAAAGGGTAGATAGATACTACAAATCATTGCATTCTGACAAGTCCTTCGTCAAATTTTTGGGGGGCACCCATTCCGGCTTTTTCGACTATGGATTTGACATAACTGGAAGTCTTCTTGAGAATATCGCCGGATTCGTGGCGCTGAGGGTAAATACAGGCATTCCGGAATACCAAAGGTCGTTAGCGATGGAGATTATGAAATCGTGGTTTGATCAGTACCTGAAAGGGAAGTCGGATTATGACTTTCGTGGATATGTTACCTTTAATGTAGTGGATCCTTTTAAAAGCCCTTAAACAGCCAGCGAATCCGGAGGACATGACTTAACCCAGAGGCCTCTAACAACGGCCTCTACCCCATCCACGACGCCAAAAACAACGTTTAAATACTTTCAATCACTCTATTTTAGGTAGAAGTATGTAAAAAAGAGTGTGATTCGAAAGAGTAACTTCTTCTTTTACAGAAAAGATGGAGGAAATTGGAATGCCTTTTGAGAGGAAATTTGACAGAAGAGACAGATTTGGCGGACCCAGAGAGATGCACGACGCCGTCTGTTCCGACTGTGGGCAAACAACACAAGTACCATTCAAGCCCAAGGCGGACAGGCCGGTCTATTGCAGGGACTGCTACCAGAAGCATAAGAAATTCTAGTCTCATGCTAAAAGACTTACAGTGTTTTTTTTGCGTTTCTTTCTTTTTTTCTTGTTTTTGCCCGACTTTCCTACTGAGACTTTGTTTTTCGGCTACCTTCGAATGATGCGCCAATGCTGAAGGGACTCCAACACTGAGAAACGAAAAGCTTATATACTATAGCAACTTATATAATTGCTATGGCAACCACGATACAAATCAGCGAATCCCTCTTGAAAGAGCTCAAGGGCAGGAAGCTTTACGAGAAGGAGAGCTACGAAGAAGTCCTGTGGGACATTCTTGAGGATTCCATGGAGCTCTCCGAGGAGGCGAAGAGGGATATAATACAATCAGAGAAGGAATTCAGTGAAGGCAAAACACACACCCTTGAAGAAGTCAAAAGGGAGCTAAGACTATGACCTATTCGGTGGAGTTTTCTGATCTGGCCTTCAAGCAACTTAAAAAACTGGAAAAAGAGACCCAAACTAAGGTAATCTCAGCGCTTGAAAGGTGTAGGATAAGGCCATATGACCATGTCAAGAAAGTGGTCGGAACCGACTATTACAGGCTAAAGGCCGGAAAGTATAGAGTCCTAATGCGGATTGACGGGAAAAGGCTTGTGGTATTTGTCGTGGCGGTTGCCTATAGGGAAAAGATATACAAAAACCTTGAAGGCTGAAATTCCGCGTATACATCCTTCTCCGGTCTTGAATGCTTAGGGTTAAAACCCCAGAATACAAATATTCTTTCAGTAGATATGAAAGTAAAGAAAAGGCTCCAGCAGGGTTGGGGGAAGTACCATTCCCAGATAATGAAGGGCTTCTACAAGCACCTGCCACTCAAGAGGAAGAAAAAGTAGACGTTCGTTCACCTTAAACCGGGCAAAGCTAGCCAGAGGAACCAAGAAAAGGAAAAAGCACCCTTCAGTTATGCACCGTTGCGTTGTCTAAGTGCGTTTCCCCGGAGTCGAGCACAATGTACCTTATATGGATGTCCGCGCTGCCTGTCTTGGGGATGCCGGTTATTATTATGTACTCCCCTGGGTCAAAGGTCGTCTTCCCGAAGAACTTGCCACCCTGCACCGCCGAAACCTGTATCCTTTCGCCGCCGTTCTTGAACGTTAGTGCGCCCTCTATGTAGCCCGAGTAGTTGAAGTACTTGAAGCAGGGGTCGCAGACCTGCTTCTGCTGCTCGGCCAAGGTCGTCGTGATGATTGGCGGCTGTGTGGTGGTGATTAAAGTCTCCTTCCCGAGCCTTGGTGTCGCCAGTATCGCTATGATGATAAGTGCTAAGACCCCGATTATGATGGGATATACGCCGTTCATTTTTTTGAGTTTGCCAAGTTGTTTGCCAAGCTTTTTCATGTTATAGTATTTCTGAAAGCCAGATTAAATATTTTCCTGCCCGGGTCTAGGAAGAGACACAAAAAAATTAAGTGAGGGGAAAACCCCCTTTAAAGAACAGCTACTTTATCTTTAGGTAATTCACTGGCACCGTGACGCTGAAGATGTCGCTGTACTGCTGCCCCCCGTTTATTTCCGCCTTCCCGTCGTCTATGTCGAAAGTGAACCTCTCCATCCGCGTCTTGCCTCCCGGGCTCAACAACAGGAAGCCGCTGCCCTCGCAATGCACCATGTCCTCGAAGGCGTAGCAATCCTCCATCTCATCAAGCTGCGCCAAGGCCTTCACCTGCACCTCCTTCTTGTACTTGAACTTCATCCCGAAGAAGTTTATGTTCTTGGTCACGTTGAACTTCCCCTGTAAGTGGAAGGCCGAAAAGCCGTGGAGCCTCTCGTCGGATGCTGTGAAGAAGTGGCCGCTGAAGTGGGTGAGCGTTGTGGAAGACCCGTCTAGGTCGAGGTCGTCCAGCCTGTACACCGTGCCTTTCTCAAGCTCCTTCGCCCCGGACTGGAGATATCTAACGAGCGTTATCTGCTGTGGCTCCACCACTTTCACGGTGTCGTTCCCCGAGAAGGGGAAGACCCCTAGATACCCTGAGACGACAAAGACGAAGTCGGTCGGCGCATCCAAGTCCCCGATCAGTGCTATGACATGGGGCCTGCTGAACACGACCATCAGGTCATCCAACCCGTCGAAGTCGTAGTCCCCGATGAAGGTCGGAGAGAGCTCGGCGTCAACCGAACCACCCTTGCCCAGCACCGAAAGCTTGACTGTGGGGACGTCTATCTCGTCCACCTCCGCGCCCGAGAGCTCTATGAAGCAGGTCACGTACTCGCCGTTGCTCTTTATGCTCAACAGGTCGGGCTTGCAGTCAACAGCCGCAGCTGGGAGGACCTTGATTGTCGCCTCCAAATCGCTATCGTCCTGGAAAGCGCTGGCTATCGTCGCTACCGCTAGCAAAGCCATAATGGGCAGTATCAGGGCTGCCCTCAAATTCTTGTTATCACTGCTCATCTTTTTCCCCTTATTCGATATTGGCAGCCAAAAAAATAAGGCTACAAATCAAACCTCGTCACATGCCGACGTGAATGTTATCGTCTGGGTGTAGCTACCCATCCTCTGTCCCAATGGGATTGAGACCTTGAAATGCGCTGATTGTGTCATCCCGTTCTCTATGTCTGCCAAGAACTGGTCAGCGGCAGACAATGGACTGTCCGTTGTTGTAGGTCCGAACATAGTGCTCCCCACGCCGAAGCTCAGGGAATCGGTTGTCCAATCAGTGCCCTTCACGTAGACGCTCCCGGTGAATGATCCCTGGTTCGTCACATCTGTGGTCTTCTCGTCCGATGTGCCTCCCGTCTGGACCATGCCGAAGTCTATCGTGGTTGGTTCAAGGGTGATCCCGCATGTCACTGGTATCTCTACCGATGCTGCTAGGTCCTCTGCCAAGGCAGCAGGTGCCGAAATAAACACAATTGACACCAAAAAAGCCAACATTCCTTTCATCCATAACACCTCTTTAGCAATCTATCGTGTACGTTATCACTTGGGCGTATGCGCCTCCAGGTTGTCCGTCTGGTACGCTGAGCTTGAACTGGAAGGGTTGTATGTTCTCCCCGTCAGTCTCCAAGGCCAACTCAATATCCGTTGCTGTGCTAGTCAACCCTGTGAAAGACGCTAGCATGTCCCAGCGCCAGGTTGTCTGTCCCACTGGCATGGTGTTTGGCTCGCTCGTCCACTCGGTTCCCTGTATGTTCATTATGGCCCCCTCCGCATCGTTAGTGTAAGTTACTGCCACGCTCTTTTCAGGGCTTGTCGCCCCAGGTGCTATTATCCCGAAGTTCAATCCAGTAGGGTCGAATGCGCTTATTCCGCATACTCCTCCCACCTGGACCAAAGCCGGCAAGTCTCCCGCATCCGCTAGCGCAAGTGGCATCACTGAAATCACTGCCGTCAAAATTGCAATCAATCTCACCTTCATCATCTTTCACCTCCTATTTTTCATCATGTATATTCCTATTGCGATGAGCATCAAAACGAAAAACGTGATTGGCAAGGCGTTTTGGATTGGTGCCTTCACCGCATACCCTGTCTCCAGCACAGGCTGCTCTAATGTCTGCTCCGGGGTTGTAGTGGTGCTCGAGGCTACCGGCAGGCCGGGTATGGTTATCTTTACAGCCTTCCTCATCTGGATGTTCAGCTTCACCTGCCCTGGCTTCCCCTCCTGCAAGGCATAGATGTAGCCTGCCAATTCTCCGCCGAGGGACTCGTCGTAATCATCAGTCACAATGGCAGTAACCTCGACGTAAATTATTTTTCCAGGCGGCAGCTCAATCGTTTCAGGGAACGACAGATAGCTGGCCGTGTCCCCGTCAGCCCTCAGCGCCACCTTTATGGTCTGGTTGCCATCATTAAGCAGGCCGTACTTAGCGGATCCGCTCCCTCCGATGGGCACTGTCATAGCCAGCGTTCCCGCAACCTGCTGCAAACTGAAGATGCCGGGGAAATTTGTAAGCATGAACATGGAAAAGGCTAAAAGGGACAGCGTACTCCTATTCATAGACTTAATTTCCTCTTGAAACTATTAAAATGGTCAGCAAAAAGAGTTGTTATATGTGAGTAATACTTCCATTAAAGAGTTAGAAGTCCCCTTTTGACCAATGTGATATCAAAAATCACTGCATTTACTGTTTACTATTAAATAGAAGTTTTTTTAATCAAAAAAAGAAAAATAATTCCTATTAAAATTCTAGGATTACCTAGAGGAGTCGGCTTTAATACAATAAGTGAATGATAGGTTATGCAGAAAAGGATTTTTGTAGCAATTGCCATAATATTGTTGTTGAGCGGTTGCGTTTCAAGGGAAGAGGTGAACGGTATAAAGTTGAGGAGCCCTGCATTCAAGGACAATCAGATGATACCCTCCAAGTACACCTGCCAGGGTGATAACGTAAGTCCGCCACTTGAGATATCGGAGGTTCCGGAAGGGATTAAATCATTCGCGCTCATCATCGACGATCCTGACGCGCCCATGGGGACGTGGGTCCACTGGGTGGTCTGGGCCATACCTGCAGACAGGCTGAAGATAGTGGAGGGCGAGGCCCCGGGAAAGGAGGGGAAGAACGATTTCGGGAGTGTCGGTTATGGAGGGCCATGCCCACCTTCAGGCACGCACAGATATTCCTTTAAACTCTACGCCCTGGACTTCATCCCGCAGCTTTCCGAGGGTGCGACAAAAGCGGAACTAATGAAGGATATAGAGGGCCACGTTCTGACCAAGGTGGAGCTGGTCGGTGCATACAAAAAACAATGATTAATGCCAAAGGGAACTACTTCTTGGGTATCACCCAAATGCATCTCCCGGAGACCTTTTTGCATTTAACCTTCCCGTCGGTCTGCAATTCATAGAGGGATCTCTGCGCCGTGTTCCAGTTCACCTTGAGCTCCTTCGCTATGCAGGCGGTGCTGGTAGGCTCATCCTTCTGGACGAACTTGAAGACCTTCGCCATTATTTTGTGGTACTTCTCAACTACCATAAAGGGAGTATATGCACAAAATCATATAAATATTTTTGTATATTGGTTTGGCAAGAAGGCTTATTGAAAGGTAAAATGAAAAAGGATTGAAGGAACAGCGTCTTCCCTATTGCGCCGATATTGGGAATGTTGTCTTCTGCGAGGATATTGTCGGCCTAAGGCATATGCTGTGCGCGAATATGGTGCCCGCTCCCTCGAGTGCCGGCGTCGTGTAGGTCGTGGCCTTGAGCACCTTCACCGAAACGGATTGCGGCTTCACGTCGTACTTTATCTTAGTTATCAGTATCCCGAAGTTGCAGTTCTCTATCCCTATCGTGGCTGGCTGTCCCACCAAGGCCGGGGCCGTTATTATCGGGGATGGTTGGTCTGGGCAATCGCAATCCGGATCTTTGGTCGAGCTACTAACCCCGCAGTCCGTATGTCCATCACCGTCATTGTCAAACTCGTCAGTGCAAAAGGTTTCCGTCTGGTGCTCGCACTCCTTCTCGACGCCGTTCACAGTGACCTTGACGTTATCGCAATCCGGATCCTTGCAGTCTGTAAGGGGACTCTGACCATCATAGTCATTGTCATCGTTCTTCTGATTGTAACAACAAGCTCCATCACCACATTCTGTCTCCTTCTCCGGGGTTTCACCGCCCGCCGTGGCCTTCAGGCACTTGTGCTCGAAGCCATCGCTAGTGGAGCCCGTGCTGTAGCAATTGTTGATTGCCTCCTCGTCGGTGCATTCGGAGTCGCCACAACACTCCTCAATGGTGCCGCACAGCTTGCCTGTCGCCTCAGTTGAGTCTAGGCTCGCCTCGCACAGGAACATGTAGACTCCCTTCTTGTTGTCGACAGTCAGAACTTTCCCCAGTATCCCTTCCCTGACATCCGTTTCACCCGTAGTCTCGTTCTTGTCCGGACAGAAATCAGGAACAGTATTTATGGTGACATCCAGGCAGTCCCGGATGCCATAGTAGACATACTTTGTGCCGTCGACCTCCTCCCCGCCGTCGCTCTCGGCCGGAGGCTCTTGGAAGACGCCGTTGACACAATTGTAGCACTTGTAAAGAACCTTATTTCCTGTATGCTGGTTTATAAGCGTGACCTTGTCGCTCACGCAATCCTCAGCAAGAGCCAAAACCGGCAAAAGCCCGACTATAGTGATGACAGCCACAGCAAAGAGCTTCCTATTCATTTATTAAGACCCCGAATATAATTTATCTTTATTCATTAAAAACTTTATCATAGCAAATGCTGTCGGAGGTTTTATCTTTGGCCAAGATAAACGAGCTTAAGATTGGGATGAGGAACGTTTCACTGAGGGCGAAGATAGTCGAGCTCCCTGAGCCGAGGAGTGTGAAGACAAAGCTGGGCTACAAGACCCAGGTCGCCACGGCGACGGTCGAGGACGAGAGCGGGAAGATCAAGCTAACCCTATGGGGGAAGCAGATGCAGAAGATAGGGGAGGGTGACACGGTGGAGATAAGGGGCGGCTACCTCACGGAGTTCAGGGGGGAGCTGCAGCTGAATGTGGCGAGGGAAGGCGAAATCAAGGCTATCCGTTAGATGAGCGGGATTTATTCAGGGTTGCGGGCAATATCTTTGTGGTTCGTATGAAAGTGCTTTTCGTCTGCGTAGCCAATGTCGGCAGGAGCCAGATGGCCGAGGCCTTCTTCAACGGGATGTCAAAGAAGAACACTGCGTCCAGTGCCGGCACAAAGGCTGAAAGGTTAGCGGGGAGGAGTGTCGGGGACCTGTCGGACAAGGTCACCGGGTGCATGGCCGAGGCAGGGTATGACGTCTCGAAAAACAGGTCGAAGACGCTAACCCCCAAGATGGTCGAGGGGGCAGACATAGTGGTGTCAATGGCCGAGAAGGAGACTTGGCCTGGCTATCTCAAGAAGTCGAGGAAGGTTAGGTTCTGGGAAGTTGAGGACGGAAAGGATATGCCATACGAGTTCCACTGCAGGATGAGGGACAAGATAAAGGGAAAGGTGGAAGAGCTGGTGAAGGAGATTGGGTAACGATTCTTTCCGGAATTTTTAGTGTCGTTACTGTATTTTTAATATTGTGCATTTCTATTTGGTAGGAAAGCATAATGATTTATCCCTCAACCAGAAACTAACTATGGAGGACGGTAACATGGCATCTTCAAATTCAGTAATGGTTCGATATGTGAAAGGGTTTATGAGTCAAACTTTAGTGATAGTCAAGCCCGATTGGAGTCTTTGTTTAGTCAAAGGGGGTAGAGAATTTAATGTCTGGAATCTGTATAACTACGATTCCCAGAACGATTCTAAACATCTTTTCAGAGGACTTATTCCTTATACATCAGAACGGAATGCACGAAAGATAGTAGATTTTGTAAACAGCGTTTACTGAGATAAACTTCTAAAACTCCAAAACCCAATTATTGCAGATGAAAAAGATTGTCAGGATAGACGCCGTCTCCAAGAAGTTCAGGGAGGGTAAGCTAGAGTTCTATGCGCTCAAGGACGTATCATTCGACATAAAGGAGGGGGAGATATTCGGCCTCCTCGGCCCCAACGGAGCGGGGAAGACCACGCTCATCAACATACTCACCACAGTGCTGCTGCCGGACAGCGGGACGGTTGAGGTGTTGGGATTCGACGTGACGAAGAACCCCTACGAGATACTCGAGATGATAAACACGGTGTCAGGTGAGACGAGGTTCCACTACCTCCTGAAGGTCAGGGACATAATGAAGTTCTACTCGCGCCTTTACGGGATAAGCAAGGCGGACTCCAAGGAGAGGGTCGATTACCTCATGAAGGAGATGGAGGCCACGCACCTCATGGACAAGCTCTACAGGGGGCTTTCGTCGGGGGAGAGGATGAGGGTGACGCTGGTGAAGGCGTTCCTAAACAAGCCGCGGCTGCTTTTGTTGGACGAGCCTACCATAGGGCTGGACCCGGACATAGCCGTCAAGACCAGGGAGCTGATAAAACAGATAAACAAGGCCGAGG
>MFRS01000015.1:19849-22562 GCA_001784635.1 Candidatus Micrarchaeota archaeon RBG_16_49_10 | reverse complement strand
CCACTACATGCACGAGGTCGAGCAGCTCTGCGAAAGGGTAGCATTCATAGACGGTGGCATCGTTTCGGACATAGGGACCATCGAGGCTCTGAAGTCGAAGAAGTTTTCCACCTACCATGTCAGGATAGGGGTCGTTAAGGTCAAGTATAAGGACATGCTGGTAAGCCAGGGGTTCAAAATCAACGGGAATGTCCTCACAAAGGATGTGGACAACAGGGAAGACCCGGCCGAACTGATAAGGTTCCTTGTGAACAAGGGTTATGATGTAATCAGCTTCGAGACGAAGCACCCGACACTGGAGGACTATTTCATCAAGATGACGAGGGATAGGAAATGAACATGAGAAGGGTGGCTGCATTGGTCGAGAGGGACTTCAAGATAATGATGTCCCTGAAGTGGAAGCTGGTCGAGACGTTCTTCTTCCCAATAACCTCGATACTGATCTGGGGTTTCTTCATCCTGTGGTCGAGGGAGATGGCCTTCCAGGCCGGGCTCATTCTTCTGGCGGTGAACATGTTCTGGGGCTTCTCCTCCAGGATACAGAGCGGGATAGACCAGCAGCTCATGGAGGACAGGTGGACCGAGACCTTCAGGCAGATATCAGTATCGCCGATGAGGCCGTTCGAGTACCTGGCTGGGAAGATAGTGATTGGCCTGTTTTTCGCAATCGTAAGCTTCGCCATAGTCTTCCTCATCACGACCATGTTCTTCGACTTCACCTTCTTCACGCAGCATTCGGGCTACTTCATCCTCATAACCCTCCTTACGATAGTGGCTTCCATAGCTTTATCAATACTCGTGGCCGCGGCGATAACTGTGCTGGGGAACGAGTACGGATTCATTTCGTGGACTGCGATGCAGGGCATTATGCTGTTCTCCGCGCCATTTTTTCCGCTGACCATATACCCGCCAATCCTGCAGGCTCTTGCCAGCATATTCCCGTACACGTGGATCTTCGAGTCGATAAGGGCACTCTCATTCACCGGGGTCGCCCCTACTGCCATGCTGGTGAAGGCTTTGCTCTTGAGCGTGGCCTACCTGATAGCCTCCATCCCGCTCTACAACAAGGCATACGAAAAGGCGAGGATGAACGGCAGGCTGGTCAAGATATGGTGAAGCTGCAATAATATTAATCAGCAAGCACAATTCTAATCCATGAAAAGGCACGACCTGCTCGCGGTTGGGATAATAGCAGTCACAGTCATAATGTCCCTCTACTTCTACCGCATGCTCCCAGAGAAGATGGTGTCCCACTGGAACTTCAACGACCAGCCGGACGATTCCATGCCCAAGCCATGGGCTTTGCTCATAGCCCCGGCCAGCTCCCTTTTTGTCTACCTTCTCTTCAAGCTGGTGCCGCGCATAGACCCGCTCAAGGCCAACATCAAGAAGTTCCAGCAATACTACGAGACCTTTATCCTGATAGTACTCTTCATCCTCTTCTATACCCAGTCGATAATGATACTCTGGAACCTAGGGATGAGGTTCAGCGTCCAGCAGGCGATAATCCCTCCCATCTCTCTGCTCTTCTTCTACATAGGCGTCATGCTGAAGAAGTCTAAGAGGAACTGGTTCATCGGCGTGAGGAATCCCTGGACATTGAGCAGCGACAGCGTGTGGGACAAGGTCAACAAGCGGGGAGGCATCATCTTCAAGCTCTCCGCCATAGCGCTCCTGCTGGTCCCATTCCTGCCAGGCTACGGGTTCATCCTGGTGATTGCGTTCCCGCTGGCCGGCTCCGTCTATCTGACAGCCTACTCCTACTTCGAGTATAAAAGGCAGAAAGGCTAATATTGTCTGATTCCCATGGAACCCGAATACCACGTCTTTGCGTCACTCCTCATATCATTGGCATTCTTCCTAGTCACCAAATCGCTTTTCGCCTCTCTGCTCTGCCTGATCGTCGGCATCTTCATAGACACGGACCACATCATAGACTACCTGATCGACAAAAGAAGGGTGCCTACAATAAAACAATTCTTCGACTACTTCTACAGTAAGAAGTACGAAAGGATAAGGGTGCTCTTCCATTCCCTAGAGTTCACCCCTCTTATATTCCTTGCGAGCAGATGGCTATTCGGGCTGGTTCCGGCCTATGGGATAATGGCAGGATTCCTCTCCCACATGGCGTTGGACTACATCGGGAACAGGCCCAGACCCTTCACATATTTCCTGACATACCGCATCATCGTGGGCTTCAAGGCTGACATGCTTGTGAGAACCAAAAAATAATAAGGTTAGCCCCCATCTTTATCTTATGGACTTCGAAATGGGCCTCCCCTACATAACGGAAAAGCTACCGGGGATTGGCGGGACCATCAGAAAAAAGCCTGAGGACTTTGTGGTTGAGGAGATACCCCTCTACAAGCCTTCCGGCAAGGGGACCCACCTATACATCAACATCACCAAAACCAATCTGAACACGAGGGACGTTCAGCTGAGGCTTGCCGAGATCTTCAGGGTGAAGGAGTTCGCCGTCGGCTTCGCCGGGCTGAAGGACAAGAACGCCCTGACTACGCAGACCTTCAGCGTGGGTATTGAGGGTGTGGAAGCCTCTCTCGTGGATTCGGCCAAAAGCCTGATAGAAGGGCGTCTGCCAGTAAAAGTCAACTGGGTCAATTTCCACACAAACAAGCTGAGGGTAGGCCATCTAATAGGGAACAGGTTCAGCATACTGGTCACGGACTTGGAGGTTGATTTGGGCGAGGCCCTG
>MFRS01000015.1:12194-19837 GCA_001784635.1 Candidatus Micrarchaeota archaeon RBG_16_49_10 | reverse complement strand
AAGATTGCGGACGAGCTGAGAAGAAGAGGGATTCCGAACTTTTACGGCCCGCAGAGGTTCGGAATAGGCGGGGAGAACGTCCAGAAAGGCTATGAAATACTTAAAGGCGGAAAGAGAGTCAGCGACAAGTGGATGAGGAAGTTCATGATATCGGGCTACCAGTCCTACCTGTGCAACCTCTACCTGAAAAGGAGGATTGAGGCGGGGAAGTTCGATTCCCTGATAACGGGGGACATAGCGAAGAAACATGACACCGGCGGGCTGTTCGAGGTGAAGGATGTCGCAGTCGATCAGAAAAGGTATGACGCGCAGGAGATAAGCTTCACCGCTCCAATCTATGGGCCGAAGATGTGGGAGGCTGCCGGGGAGGCGGGGAAATTGGAGAAGGCTGTGCTGGAAGAGGCTGGCGTAACCATGAAAGACTTTGTGAGGGCGAAGATAGAAGGCACGAGGCATCTCGGGAGGTTGATAGTGCCCGACATCAGCTTGGAAAAAAAACCTGAAGGAATTCTAGTCTCTTTCACCCTACCGAAAGGGGGATTTGCCACTACAGTCCTGAGAGAGATAATGAAAAATGGTTAGAATGGAAGAATAAAATAACTAATGGTCGATATAAATTTTAATCGTCTAGATTAACGGGATCCCCAATGGCATCTACCATTTCGGTTGTATTGGTTTCTTTAAGTATTTGAAGGGTACGTTCTCCTATGGAATCGTCCCAGGGACCATCGTATACCACCGCACTATCAGTAATTAACACTTTGCGATTTTCAATCCCAAGTATGTATAATTTGTCTCGTAGTTGGTGATACCCAAGTTCTTTTAAAGCGGCACTGATATATTGAGATAATGAAGTCCACCTAATATCTGGATGATAGGGAAAGAAAATCTGCCCTTTTCGTGATGAGACATTAAACATATTTTTACACGTTTAGAAGGTTTCAACCCTTTGTGTTCTCTGGAAGCTACCCCTGCTCAGGGCAGCTAGGACCGCGAATATCAGCACCACCAACACTATCAGCACAATCCAAAAGGCGACATTCCCCACATCGTAGGTCTGGCTTGCCGCGTATGCCGTTTGCCTTATCGTGACTGTGGTCGTGGTCGGTGAAGGCACGGTGGTCGCCGTCACAGTCGTCGTGGTCGGTTCTGTGTAGTATCCGCCCTGGTAATTGTAATCATAATAGTCTCTCTGGTAGTCGTAATATTGGCCAGGGTAGTAATCATAGTAGTAGGGCTGGCTGTCGTAATAGTAATCCCTCTGGTAATCGTACATGCAGCCTTGGTATCCGCAGTCTGAATAGCCACAGTCATAGTCGCACCTTTGGCAATCGTCGTACCTGCAGTCCCTGTCGCATGTGTCGCAGTCGTCCCTGCACCTGCTGACGGAGAAGCTGTCCGAAGCGCTCTCCTCCTCTCCGCCTATGCTGGCCACTACCTTGACCCTGTGCGTGCCTGAGGAAAGGCCATCCGTGTCTATCCACATTGTCGCAGTCTCGGAGTCGCCCCTAGAGAGCCTGACGTCAGTCCTCCCCTCATAATCGCCGTCTACGTACCAGCTCACCCTTACAGTCCTCTCGTCGCACGAGTAGTCGCAGCCGTCGTCCCTCAGTCTAACAGTGAGGTAGGCCTTGACAGTGTCCCCCCTGCAGATGGAATCGTCCGAGAACCTTATGTCTCCCAGGTCGAGGTCGTACGTCCTAGCGTAAGCTAAGGATGAAAGCAAAAGAATTGATACCAGGATGGATGAAAACAGTTTACTCATAATTACTTTTAAGGGGCCTACATTTAAAAGATTAATGAAAAATTTCCCTATTCGGTATAAGTTTTCTTGACATATTGGAGAGCAACTTTAGCTATCCTGTGTAGAATCAGATCGCCTTTCAGAGTACTGGTTATACAGACCAAAACCCAAGCACGCAGCGGAAATAGCCAAAGCACCAATACCCTTGGCCTTCCTTTTGAACATCCTATACGGAGTTTCATCTTTGTCTTTATCCAGAAGCTTGTCAATACCATAGATCAATAGAGCTGCACTACCGCCGTAGAGAGATATGTTCATCAACCCTGAGTCTTTAAATTCTCTCCCCATGCTTTCCAGGTACGTTCCAGTTGCACCCTTTGTGAATCCGCTTGCACCTTCACCAACTACGCTTCCAGTCACATTGCCTGCGTCTTCAGCCATTCTCGCAACCTTATCGTAAAGTCGTTTTTTAATATTTTGTGGATTCGCATAGTTTTGAGCAGTAACGATTGCTTCAGTGACCTTTTTCAAAAGTCCCATATCAACCAACCATCAATAAAAATATAATGAAAGAAAAAAATTTAAGCGCAACAATCGTCGAACATCGGGAACTTCTTCCTCTTGCTGGAGTCCTTTTCTTTGCCGTTGCCGCTCTTCTTCTTTCTCCCACCCAAAGCCAGGAGCAGTAGCAGAAGCAGCAAGAGCAAGAGCAAAAGCAGCGCCACAAGCCACCAGTTGTCGCCCAAAGTCAAAGCCGGCATATTGAAGGATTGCCTTACCCTCAGGACCGACGTCACCGAATAGTCAGGCGAGCCGCTGGCCTTCACCGTGAACTGGTAGTAGCCTGGCTCAGTCCCGCAAGGCACGGAAACGTATGCGTTCACCGTCTGCCTCTGGTCAGGGTTCAAAGCGATCGAGCTTGGCACCCCTTGTATCCAGCTTGCAGGGTCGCCGCTCACATCTATCGTGAACGTGTCCGCAGCCTGCCCTATGTTCACCACGTCAAAGGCTATCTGTTCCACCTTGCATTCTGTAACCACGTATTCGCTTTCTATCTCAATCAATGGCGCTCCGTCGAAGACCAGGTAGCTCTTGGTGTAGCTGTCCGACGCATAGCTGTTCCATGCGGTCACCGTGAATGACTCCATCCCGGCAGCATCCTCGGGAACATAGACGTTGAATACGACGTCCCTGTCCTCGTTAGGCCTTATGCCGAACACGCCGTCGTTGAAGACAGCGTCGAAGCCTTCCAGCCTGGCCCTCACGTCACCCAAGGCCCTCAAGCCGCAGTTCTCCACCTTGGCATGCACCTTGGCCATCCCTCCTGCCACCAGCTCGTCATCCAACCAAATCCTGTCGACAAGTATACAGTAGTCAGGCCCTGTCGCGTATATCGCATCCTCGGGCTGTATCCTCATTATCTTCCTAGCCGTATCCGAGACGCCATCAACCTTCGCCTCCACCTCAATAGAGTGCGCACCCTTCCCGTACTTGCAGGTGTCTATCGTGAACTGCAGGGTCTTGGTCGTCAACCTCTCGAAGTGCATCTCGGTGCTGTACATCTCCCCGCCGTCGATGAAAGCCCTGACGAAGACGTTGTCAGGCAAGTCTCTGGAAGCCTCCAGCGTCACCGGCACAGTCGCAAGGACAACCTCGCACTGGTCAGGGTACTCGTTGCTAAGGCTAATCAGTCCAACCTCGATGTCATACCCGCTACCGCAGTATGGGTAGCATGATATTGTCGTTGGCCTGCAGTCGTCGCAGTAGTCGTCGCAATCTATGGGGAAAGTCTTGCTTCTCCTTCCCTCGTAGTAGTATCCCTCGCTATCCTTCGGTGTGGCCTTAACTATTATCGAGCCTCCCTCGTCATCTGGGAGGTCATAAACGAAATCTATCGGCATCGTCTTGCCGACCTCTATGTCCACGCTGTCAGTCGTGTAACTGGCATCATCCTCAACGTCGAACATGACGCTCGCGTCCTTGGAGATCGCAGTCCCTGAGTTCTTAACCCAGAATCTCAAGGTCACCTCCTCGCCACATGTCTTGTCACCTATCATCTCGATGTTCGACACGACGAGCTTAGGGTCCTTAGAGACACCAGGCACTTCCCTCAGGAAGAGGTCTACCTTCTTTATGTCGCCAGCACCGCAGTAGACGGACTTCGTGTCCGGGCTGTATCCCTCAGCCTTAGCCGAGACCTTGTAAGTCCCGGGGTTCTTCTCAACCTGCAGGTAGCTGCCGTATTCCTCGAAGAGGCCGTTTATGTATATCTCCCCGTCCAGCTCTGAGTGGTCCTGGTCCCAAACGTAGATTTGAAGGACGCACTGCCTTGGCTGGGGAGTGGTTGTCCCTGTAGGCGTTGTGGTTGTGACAGCGTCGCAATCCTTCACCCTGAAGCTGCCGACGTAATAATTGTTTATCTTAGTCCCGTCACAGATACCTTCGCCTACGACATCAAGATAAACCCTGTACTGCCCGCTCTCCAACCCTTCCGTGTCTATGTCGAAGCTGACAGTCCTTACAGCCATAATCCCGTCGAAGTAGACCCTCTCGATCCCCTCGACGACTACAAAGCCCTCGCTGTCTAAAACCGTCATCTTGACTGAAGCAGATGGGTCGATGAACCTCAAAATCATCATGTTCAAAGTGATATCCACATTCACATTGCCACCCTCGCAGACTTGGCTTGGAGAAATCTCAGACGAGCTGACCTGGAAAGAGCACCTAGTCGTCCTCAACCTTGACTCGCAACCCCCCAAGCGGCTGCCAGACCTGCATTCAGGCCTGTCCGGGGTGTAGGCTCTCCTTTTGGGAAGCCTTATGCATCCACCAGCCTCAACCTCGCTGGCGATAAGCGAAAATACGACAAAAGCTAGTACAATCCCCACTAAAACGTGGTTTTGGGTTTTCTTGAACATTTTTTAAACCTCCAGGTAATTTTTTTACTATTTTGTAGTAATAATGAGCCGAAAAGTATTTATACTTTACTTAGAAGTGGTGACACTATATTAACACTCTTATAAGTTCGCGGCGGGTATTAAATATTAGGTGCTTATGAAGAGGACTAGGGCCACCAAGCCTCCCTGGCAGCTCAAAATCGCGGCGGAAAGGGTGGAGAAGCTGCTTGGGCTTTCAGGAAGGGAGCTGGACGCCAGGCCAGAGAAGAGCAGGAGGTACGTCAGACTGGCCAGGACGATAGGGCTCAGGTACAACCTCCGCCTAGGGAAGGCGCAGAAGGAGAAGTTCTGCAAAAGCTGTAACACTTTTATGGTCCTAGGGAAGACGATGACGGTCCGCATAGTGGAGGGGAAGGTGTCGAAGAGGTGCTCGGTCTGCGGCAGCAAAGTTACTTAAGTTTGCCCAATAATTTATATAGATATCGTCATAGAAAATATAGCTGAGGGTTTTTCATGGTTAGGGAACTGGACGCTCTGAAGTTCAACAAGGCCTGCAGCAAGGAGCTGAAGGCAATCAATGAGATAAAGCCGCCGGAGTGGTCCCAGTATGCTAAGACCGGGAGCCACAGGAAGTTCCCCCCTGCGGATGCCGAGTGGTGGTATACCAGGGCGTCCTCGGTGCTAAGGAGGATTTACCTCGACGGCCCTGTTGGGGTCCAGAGGCTGAGGACTTTCTACGGCGGAAGGAAGGATAGGGGGCACAAGCCCGAGAGGTTCAGGAGGTCTGGCGGTGGTCATATAAGGAAGATACTACAGCAGCTAGAGGCAGCGGGCTTCGTCCAGAAGAACGAGCAGGGGAAAAGGGGTAAGGTCATGTCAAAGAAGGGCATGGAGTTCATTAACAAGGTTTCGGCTGGTGCTAAATGATGGAAGACATGGAATCCGGGGACATCGAGAGGATGAGGAAGCTGGAAAGGATGAAGGCCCTCGTCAAGAGCAGGGTCCTTACAAAGAGCGCGATAGAGAGGCTTGGGAGGCTGAAGATGGTGAAGCCTGAAGTGGCTGAGCAGCTCGAGCTCTTCATAGTCCAGCTCTACCAGCAGGGGCAGCTGAAGTCGATGATCGACGATGCGCAATTGAAGGAGATACTCGAGGGGATAAGCTCCAAGAAGGACTTCAACATAATCAAGAGATGATCATATGGGAAGGACGAAGAAGGTCGGCACGACGGGCAGGTTCGGTGTCAGGTACGGGACGAGGGCCAAGGTCAAGCTTAGAGCGGTCGAGGCCGAGCAGAGGAAGGCCCATGTCTGCCCTGTGTGCAAGAGGCCGGTGCTGAAGAGGGTTGCCGCGGGCATCTGGGAATGCAGGAAATGCGGGGCGAAGATTGCTGGAGGGGCCTATAGGCCGGGTGTTTGAAATGACATTCATGTGCTTGAAGTGCGGGAAGAAGGTCGATAAGCTGGAGGGCAGGATAAGGTGCCCATTCTGCGGTTACAGGATATTCTCGAAGCAGAAGCCCAACATCATAAGAAGGGTTATTGCGAGATAACCCCAAAAAACCCTATTGCTTATACCCCTCGACTGTGAATGTAATACATATGTCATGAGCTAGTATAGTTTTTGGCCTAATGAATAGGCTTAATACTTTTAGCTCCCATTGTTTTAGGTGGGGATAATATGGATATGTTGAAACACTTGAGTGAAGGAGGTTTGGTGTGGGATAATCTTCAAGAAGCACTTAAAAATTATCCACTGGGTGACGTAAGAGTAGCTATAATAAAGGGTTTGGAGCATAACATAGCCCTATACAGTGAATGGATTAAAGAATATGAACCAGGCTGGTTAATCTGGGCGCGATTTAAACATGAGGCAGCCTATGCTCTTGATGATCTGAGACGTGGCAATAAAGTTGAATATCTTGGTGTTAAAATACCGGCACCTTGAAAAAACTAGAGGGATCTACGAAGATTGATAGGGGGTTGATTTCTTATTGACTCGCCCATTAATATGTGGGATTAAGCAATAACCAGTTTTAGTGTGGGACGGAAGGGTGTAGTATCCCACCACATCTGTAACTTCTCTGTTAAATACACCTCCGATGGGGTTAAATATCAAATAGAAATTTGAGGGGGAAACTTACATACCAACTATAATGTATGCTGAGGCGACTTGAATCAAGAGGTACAAAATAAATAGACGTAAATGCAACATATTTAAATCATAATAACTCATCTATTTGGGGGGATGGTATGGCTGAGAACAAGCTGCCGGAGCAGCAAATCCTGATGCAATTCCAGGCCTACCAGGAGCAGCTGCAGTCAATCCTTCTCCAGAAGGAGAACCTGAGGATGCAGACGCTGGAGATGGAGAAGGCGCTGGAGGAGCTGGAGGCGTCCAAGGAGAAGACTGCGTTCAAGATAGTGGGGCCGATAATGATCAAGAAGACGGTCGACGAGATAAGGACCGAGATGAAGGAGAGGAAGGAGAGCTACGAACTGAGGGTGAAGACGCTCAATGCGGCCGAGGAGAGGGTCTCCAAGAAGCTGAAGGAGATGGAGGACGAGATAAGGAAGCTCGTCGGCAAGTGAGGTGTCTTCATGGATAATCTTGACGCGATAATAGGTATTTTGAGCGACATCCTGCAGGACAGGATAGTGCCGAGGAACATAAAGCAGGCCGTCCTGGAGGCCAAAGTGCACCTGGAGGACAAGGAGAAGGAGCTGGATGTGAAGACGAGTTCGGCCATATCGATACTTGACGAGATAACCAACGACCCCAACATCCCCATGCACACTAGGACGCAAATCTGGAACATCGTGAGCATGCTCGAGATGATAAAGGGCGGGTCCTAAGCTATTTAAATATTACTAAGTATAACTCAGATAAGAGGTGAGTGAGTGGTTTTTAAATCAATATTCGGCAAAGATGAGGACTTCGACGACACCGATAACTTCGTGGAGCTGGAGTCGGCCCGCACGGACGAGAGGCCCTTGATAACC
>MFRS01000015.1:10025-12146 GCA_001784635.1 Candidatus Micrarchaeota archaeon RBG_16_49_10 | reverse complement strand
AAGCTCGCTAGGAACGGCAACATAGTCTTCCTCAAGATTAAGACGTTGAGGGACAAGAACCTGGGGGAGCTGAAGAGGTCTGTACAGAAGCTTCAGAAGGGCTGCATGGCCATGAACGGCGACATAGTGGGTGTGGACGACAATTTCCTCGTGATTTGCCCGCAGGGCGCCAAGGTCTTCAGGGGAGAGGCGCTCGAGCCGCAGAAGTAAGGCTATAAGATGGACAGGAAACAGGTCATAGCTTTAGTGTTTATTTTGCTTATGGTTGGCTCTAGCGTAGGGGCCCTATTTACCGCCCTTTTCAAGAAGAAGGATACAAGCAATGAGATACCCACCCAGAAGGTGCTGAACTACAAGCTTTCCGAACTCCAGAGGAAGACCCTGCTTCCCAAGGGGTACACGCTGGTGGAGTATGATTACCCTCAGGCGTGCTATGACTGCGAGAGGCAGAAGGGTTTGCTCGAGGGCTGGGTGGCACAGTCAGACAACCAGATATACCTCCAAGAGGGCTTCACGACGGGGGATAAGGCGACCGTCACGATGGCCAGCTACAAGGGAACTGATTCTTTGACCGGCCCGACCGACGACGAGATTAGGGGAAGCCTGTGCGACCTGCTGGCGCAGAGGGCCCTGTGGTGCGTGGAAGTTTAATATAGTTATCCATCGCTTAAAATTCTAATGAAGACTGTCTGTTTTGTCTGTAGGCATGGAGTTGGAAGTAGTAACGATGAAAGACTTGCCTTTGAAAGGTATCTAAAAAGGATGGGAATTAAAAATGTCAAAGCTACAAATACTGGAACTGAATTTAGGCCAGCATACCACAGAGAGGCAATTGAAGCTGCGGACATTATTGTTACGATGTTTGAAGATGTTGAGCCTGCCATAAGAAAAATCAACCCTAATGCATTAATATTGAACATTGGCGCATTATATGCTGAGGCTAGAGGTCGTTATTCTGAAATTTACTCCTTTTTGTGTAGTTGCCAACTAGAAAGTGTTTAACTCGAACTCCCCTTCAATCTCTCGTCCATCTCCTTGATCTCATCCCTGAACCTCTGGATCACGCGGGGCAGGTCCTTCTCCTCGACGCTCAGTATCCTGGCCGCCTCCCTCAGCAGCTCGGCCTTCCTCTTCAGCTCTTTCCACTCCTTCTCGCTCACTTCCATATGCACATTTAAGGAGGCTGGATTAATAATGGTATTGCCGGTAGACCCTTGGAGGCTCAGAGGGTTTCTGCAAGGTCTCGAACGATAAAACTTAAATACGTACCTGTTAAAGAAAAAAAGGGATGTTTAATGACAACGATTTATGTGTTTACAGAAGTTCGAAGTGTAAATATTATTGGTGCGCCTCCAGGAGTTCCTAATACAAGCAGAGTATTCAACATTACTGGTCCTAAAGAAGCTGAAATCCTAATATACGCAACACAAGATTACCCTGTGGCTGTTGAAGAAGTTGAAAGGTTAGAAAAGTTACCAGATTACCAAATTATTAGAGATACACTACCTGTCATTGGCTTGAGACTCCCAGATACACGATACTTGTCTGGTTTGGTTAGATAGACTCACTGAAGCATTCAACCTGATAGACTTCGATTTTACAGTCCCCTGCCTTCCAGGAATCCTGCGGTAGCCAGGCCTTCATGCAGAGATGCCTTAGGAACTCCTTCTTGTCCTTCAGCTGTTCCCACACCTGTGGCAGGAAAGTCGCGGACCTCCCTTCAAACTCTATTATCACCCCATCCACGCCAGGCCTCAACTTGCTCAACAGGTCTTCCGCGCTCTTGTGCTCAAGTGTTTTGGGAACTGTCAGCACGGACACCTCTATGGAAATCTTCCCTAGCTCCTCTTTAACAACGGGAACGAACCTCGGGTCCTGGAAGGCCGCATTGAGGGCATTCTCCGCCACGTCCTTATAGATGGGATTGACAGGGATTATGTGACCTATGCATCCCCTCAGCTCACCCTCCTCCTCAAGCGTCACGAAAGTCCCGGCTTTCTTTTCTAGGTTTTTGAATGGCATGCTTTTGGGAATCAAATCCCCCTTCCCTTCGAAATGCCTCTCCAGCGTCTCTCTGGCGAGCTTGAGCAGGTACTTCTTCTCCTCTCTCCTCAGCATTCA
>MFRS01000015.1:9906-9995 GCA_001784635.1 Candidatus Micrarchaeota archaeon RBG_16_49_10 | reverse complement strand
GACAACTTGCCCCTTGTCCCCGGCAGTGTCACCGGAGTTCCTGTAGTCCACAAGGATGCCCTTCCATTTCTTTTTCGTTGCAATCTCCA
>MFRS01000015.1:9645-9847 GCA_001784635.1 Candidatus Micrarchaeota archaeon RBG_16_49_10 | reverse complement strand
TCGGGACGGCCTGGTTGGCGAGCGAATCGACGGCCACAGCCACGTTGTAAGGGTGGTAGTGGCTCAGGTCAGAGCTCACAACAATGACATCATCCTTCACAACCTTCAGCAAGGCCTCGGCAAGCTTCCTGTAATCAGCATCGCCCACCGATATGGGCAAAATCTCGAAGTCTTTCAGCGCCACCTGGAGGAAAGGAAGTTG
>MFRS01000015.1:7338-9569 GCA_001784635.1 Candidatus Micrarchaeota archaeon RBG_16_49_10 | reverse complement strand
TCCCCCAACGGCGTGGACCAATAGTCACTGCCAGAGGCCGCAAACCCGCGGAAGTACGCCTGGTGGGAGGGGCCTATCAGTATTATTTTTTTCTGGTTGGTGAGAAGCTTGTAACCTGCCGCCGCGACTATGCCTGAGTACATATACCCTGCATGGGGAACCACCAAGGCCCTCAGCTTCCCTTTAAGGTTCACCTTCTTCGCGCTCTTGAAAAAACCTTCGATTTCCCTTCTCAGAACCCCATCGTTCTTAGGGTAGAAGGACCCAGCATAGACCGCTTCCCTTTTCACTTCCACACCCCCTTTATCGCTTCCCCGCAGCTATGGCACCTGCCGTCCTTGAGGAAGCTGTTGGCGTATACAGGGTACGCCCTTTCTATCACTATCTTTTCGCACTTGGGGCAATAAGTGTTCTGGTGGTCGCCGCCACCCACGTTGCCTATGTATATGTGCTCAAGCCCCGCCCTGGCCCCTATGTTGAATGCCCTGAGGAGTGTGTCCATGCTCGTGGCTGGGACGTCGGCCATCCTGAAGTCGGGGTGGAACGCAGAGATGTGCCAGGGCATCGACCTGTCCACGCCAGCTATGAACTCCGCTATCTTCCCCAGCTCCTCGTCAGAATCGTTCTTGCCGGGTATCACAAGCGTCGTCAATTCCACCCACACCCCCATCTCGTGGAAGGCCTTGATGTTCTCGAGGACGGGCTTTAGCCTGCCCCTGCAGACCTTGAGGTAGAAATCCTCGCTGAATGACTTAAGGTCGATGTTTATCGCGTCTATGAAATCCTCAGCCTTATCCATGAGCTCCTTTGACATGAAACCATTGGAAACGAAGACGTTCCTTATCCTGCTTTTTTTCGCCAGCCTCGCCACATCCAGCGCATACTCGAAGAAGACGGTCGGCTCGTTGTAGGTGTAGGCTATCGATGGTGCCTTCTTGGCTTTGGCGGCTTTCACTATATCCTCCGGGGGAACATCCTCTATCTCCTGCAGGGCCTTTTCGATGGTGGACATGGTCTTTTCATCGCTCTTCGAGGACTGTTTAATCAAGCGGGGTGCTTGGGAGCTCGGCCAATTCTGGCAGAAGTCGCAGGCGAAGTTGCAGCCGTAGGTCCCGAAGGACAGTATCTCGCTGCCGGGGAGGAAATGGTAGAGCGGCTTCTTTTCGATGGGGTCGACTTGAAGCCCCAGAGGCTTGCCGTAGGTCAGCAGATGCAGCTCGCCCTTGGCGTTCTTCCTTATGCCGCATATCCCCGTCCCCCCCTCAGGGATCTTGCAGTAGTGGGAGCAGGCCGTGCACTTTACTGTCTTCTTTCCCAGCCTCTCGAAAAGCTTTGCTTTCATCTGAAATTATTTTTGGATTCCGTTTATTTATTGAGTTGAGGCGAAAAGTAAATTAGGTTGAAGAGCCAAAATTAGGTTAGATGGTTCTTTACGGGCTGGATGACTCCAGGAGACCTATAAGATATGACGGTGGACGCGTAGCTGAATTTTGCCTTCATGGATTAGTCTGGAAATCTTATTTAGGTCTTCATGCTGCATACCTAGCTCTTCTTGAGCCCCATGGGAAAAAGGGACCGGATAAAATTATAGAGTTCTTGGATTCATATTTGATGCATGGGGACACTCTTGTGGCCTGCACGTTTTACAGGACTTGTGGAACAGGGTTTAACGGCAGTTTACCGGCCACTATCATCTATTCTTGTGAGGGGTTAGATGGTGTTCAGACTGCTATTTATAATTCGGCAAACGAAGCGGTAAGTTCAACGGCAAGACGAGTTTTGAGATCATTAAGAACCGGAAGAAACCCGCAAATAGACGGTCTGAGAGTCCACTTCGACCTTTCCGTTATGTTTAATTGTGAGTTGCTTTGACAACATATTAGTTTCCCCTACAGTTCTACAATATCGCCAAGCGTCAGTTCCCCACCCTTCGCCTTACCCTCGGGCTTGACAGGCTCATACTTCACCGTCAGCTTAATCCCAAGGAAGCACTCTATCTTCCTCACTACCCTGTCCTCGGGCCTCAGCTCCTGTCCCTCTATCTTCCTTATAAGTATCTCCTTCTCACCTATCTTCATCGCGAAGTCCTTCCTCTCGAGGCCCATCCTCCTTCTTCCCTCGATGATGAGCTTGCCGTAGTTCTCGACCAGCAACGTTTCTTCAGGCTCCCTAGTGTGGTAGACGGGCCTTTTCTTCTGGGCCACCGGGACATCAACCCTCTTCCCGAACCT
>MFRS01000015.1:0-7297 GCA_001784635.1 Candidatus Micrarchaeota archaeon RBG_16_49_10 | reverse complement strand
GCGCAGAATAGAGGACTGTGTCTTTCCCGCAGAGCGTGCATTCAGCCATCGAAATCACCATCGATACAAAAAGATATTTAGCTTTAACATTTTAATATGGGCAGATATGGGAACCAAAAAGACATATCTTGTTACGGCAAAATGCACAAGATACAATCCCAGTGGCGAATTGTGCGTATGCTGCCCTGATGTCTATCCTTACATCATTGAGGGGAAAAAGCCGCCACATGTTCCCGATTTTTTGAGTAGACCTTGCCCAAATAAACACGAAATAAACGGTAGTCCTGTTATTGTTTCGATAAGGTATAGTGTAAACTTGGATTCCCTTCAGACCTAAATGAACTTCCAAATTTATAGATGAAACAATACATTTCACTTAAAATACAGCTTCACAATTTTTTAGATATAGAATTTAGGGGGGATTTTTAATCGTAAAAAGACTTTGCCCACACTGCCCTGTTAACCATCTTTCTACTCACCGTTTGATTCCTAAGCCGTACAGGAGTGGGCATACCGAATCTCTCAGACTTAAATTGTGCGCTGAGGCTCACGCTTACCTTCACGAAAAATATAGCAACTACGATCTCGCCCATTTCTACAGCACTCCTCCATTAGTAAGGCTGGCGCTGATGCCCTATTTCAAAGAGCACAATTGCGATGGCAGGGCCCACTAGAACCCAACTACTTATTTGTATTTCGTATAAAGTGTGGATATGTATGTTTCTGAATTCATGGGTGATTTGACCGAGATTAAGAACAAAATAAGAGGCTATAACCCTAACCAGCTAATCTTCTATTTGGACGATGAACATAGAATCAAACTGAACAGGCGAAAAATCACATTAGACGACATAAAGCAAATCCTATTCGACACCGACAAGATAATGCACTGGGAAAAACAGACTCACAGAAACAAAAAAGTTAGGCATAGAGTCACATACAAAAGATCCAACAAATATTCGATAGTGGTTGTGTTTGAGCTGAGGAAAAATAAAATCATTATGGTGACGGCATGGCCAAGGGATATAAATTTAACTAAACAATTCAAGACTATATAAGAGATGATTATAATGCTAAAATATAGCTACGATAAAAGAAGCGACATCCTTTACGTGTACGATGAGGGTGAGAGTGTGAAGTCCAGTTTAGACATATTCCCTGGGTTCGTTGTCGACATAAACCACTCCAATAGGATTGTTGGATTGGAAATAATTGACGCATCCGAGCTATTTAATGTGCCTAAATCTTGGATTGATGACTTAAAAAACATGAAATTGTCCACCATCATGTCCAATAATTACTTTGGGTTTATTTTTTCTGCCATCGCGAAGGAAAAGGAAATAACGCAACAGGTATCTTCACCTTTGAAGCTATCAACAAGAAGATAAATTTTCATCTAGCCGATTATTAAAAGCCAATCTCCACCATCTTCCCCTTGAACTCCACCTTGCCCTTCTGCTTACCTTCCAGCTTTCCCACGACAAGCTTCTCGGCGCCAACGTCCGTCTCAAGCCTCTCCCTGAAAGTCCTCAGTGTAGGCAGCAAGTCCTCAGATGAGCTTAGGTGCAGCGTTATCTTGTCCTCGACGACCATCCTTGCAACCTTCCTCATCTCCTGCACCTTCCTGCTCAGCTCGCTGTACAGCCTCTCCTCGTAGAGCTCCCTGCTCTCCTCGAGGCTTATGAATATCTTCCCGCCGTCGAACTCCATGTGCGAGTACTCGCCCTCCGGCTCCTTTTTAGAAAGTGTAATCCTGTTTGCGTTGCAGATGAACTTCAGCACGCCCTCCAGATCCTTTATCGCATCCTTCACGTCCTTGTCGGTCGAGACGACCACCACGTCCTCCACCGGCCACCTCAGCTTCACCCCGGCCAGCTGCCTGGCGGAGTTTATCGCCTCGGAAAGCTTGTCGGCTGTCTCCATCCCCCTCTCCAGGGACTTGTTTATCGCCTTCACGTCGGCCTTCGGGTAGTCATGGAAATGCACCGACTTCAGGCCGGATTTCCTCTTGTCCCTTATGACCTCCCTGTACATCTGCTCGGAGAAGAATGGCGTCAGGGGAGCCATCAGACCCAACAGCTGCTCCGAGACATGAACAAGAGTATAGAATGCCGCCTTCCTGTCCTTCCCTTCGTAGGTGGGCCATGTCCTGGGCCTCACCAGCTTTATGTACCACCTCGAAAAGTCGTTGAGTATGAAGTCCTGCAAAGCCTCTATGGCCTTGTGGTTCTCGAAGTTGTCCAGGCTCTTCGCGCACTCGCCAGCGACGGAATTGAGCCTCGAGATTATCCATCTGTCCTCGACGTTGAGCTCCTTCGGCCTCTCCGGCACATCCGAAACGTACATCCTGACGAACTCATAGACATTCCTGAGGATGTTGAACATCTTCGCTATGTTCTCCACATCCTTCCAGTTGAAGTAGAAGTCGTCCCATGGCGGGCTCGAGAGCAGGTAGAACCTCAGCACGTCCCTTCCGTACTTCGCTATCACGTCCTCTGGCGCGACTATGTTCCCGAGGCTCTTGCTCATCTTCGCCCCGTGCGCGTCGAGGACAAAGCCGTGGAAGAGTATGCTCTTGAAGGGCTTCTCGCCGAAGGTGATTACGCTGGTTATGAACTCGGAGTTCCACCAACCCCTTATCTGGTCCGGCCCCTCGATGTTCAGGTCGGAAGGCCAGAGCCTCTCGAACTCCTTCCTCTCCTTCGGGTAGCCTAAGCTGGCCCATCCCGCCAAGCCGGCGTCGAACCAGACATCAAGCACATCAGGAATTCTCCTCATCTTCCCCCCGCAGTCGCACTTGATGATTACATTGTCTATGTAGGGTCTGTGCATGTCCTTCGGCTTCTCCGGAAGCTCGTCTGAGGAGCCTATCACCTTGACGGCCTCGCACTCCTCGCACACCCATATCGGGAGCGGTATCCCCCAGTACCTCTGCCTCGAGATTGGCCAGTCACCCAGGCTCTCAAGCCAGTTGTGGAACCTCTTTCCAGCCCATTCAGGATACCATTTCACCTTCCTGTTCTCGGCTATGAGCTTGTCCCTTATCTTGGTGACCTTGAAGAACCACTGCGGAACGGCCATGAAGAGCAGGGGCGAGCTGCACCTCCAGCAGTTGGGGTAATCGTGGGTTATCCTCTCCCTTTGGAATAGCAATCCCTTCGAGTCGAACTCCTCCATTATGTCGTCGTCGCACTCCTTGCAGAGCCTGCCCGAATACATCCCGCACCCCTCGTCATACGTCCCATTCATCTTCAGCGGAGAGACTATCGGCAGGCCGCTCTCCTTCCCGACCTTGTAGTCCTCCTGACCATGCCCTGGCGCGGTGTGGACAAGCCCTGTACCGTCCTCAAGCGTCACAAATTGCTCCGAAAGCACTACCCTATGCCCATTCTTGACCTTCTTTATGAAAGGGAAAGACTCTGCAAGCGGGTGGTCATATTCCATACCCTCTAACTGCTTCCCCTTCACCGTTTTTGTTATATCATACGCTACGCCGTTCCCCTTCTCCATCACCCTCTCCACGAGCTCCTTTGCCATTATCAGCGTCTCGCCGTTGCGCTTCACATAAGCATAATCCGCGGAGGGCTTCGCCATTATCCCGGTGTTCGAGGGTAGCGTCCATGGGGTGGTCGTCCAGATGAGCAGGAATTCGCCCTTCTTCCCCTTGACCGGAAACTTTATGAACACCGCGGGGTCCGTAGCCTTCGCATACTCTATCTCGTTGTACGCCACAGCCGTCTCGCAGTGCGGGCAGACATGGACAGAATAGGAGTCCTTGTAGAGGAAGCCCTTCTCGAAGCCCACCTTGAAGGTGTGCCATGCCCCCTCTATATAATAGTTCTCCAGCGTCAGGTAGGGCCTTTCCCAGTCCATCCAGACCCCCAGGTTGGAGAACTGGTCATTCATCACGCCTATGAACTCTGTGGCGAACTTCCTGCACTCTCGATTGAATTGCTCTATCCCGAGCCTCTCGATGTCGTCCTTCGACTTGAATCCCAGCTTCTTCTCCACCTTGTTCTCTATTGGAAGGCCGTGCGTGTCGTAGCCTGGCTGGTTCTTGACGTCGAAGCCCCTCATCCTCTTGTAGCGGATGTAGACGTCCTTCAGGATCTTGTTCCACGCTGTGCCCAGATGGATGTAGCCTGTCGCGTAGGGCGGGCCGTCCAAGAAGTAGTACTTCGGCTTACCCTTCCTCATCGCCAGAGCCTGCTCGGGGATCTTGTTGTCCTTCCAGAACTTGAGGGTCTCCTCCTCCCTCTTCTTGGCGTCCATCATCGGCTAGGCACCCCCAGAACCATAACAAGATTTATTGCCGTGAGTAGTTAAATCCCTTTTCTCAGAATGCGATCCGGCAGACACCCACGCTACTCACAGAATAATATTCGGGGGTCAAGCTTTTATAAATTACTGGGCCTGTTTTTTTAAGGGGAGATGTGCGGAAGCCCCCTAAAACTTCTCTGATGCAGATTCAACGGTCTCATAGAAACTAAAAAGAGGAATAAATCCGGCAACTTCAAGAGCATCATATGTTCTTTTGGGACATTTTGCAATAGCTAGTTCTCCTTCATGTCTTTTGCACTCTCTTTGTGCATTGAGAGCAAGTTTTACGCCAGCCGCACTCATAAAATCGAGTTCACTTAAATCGAGTACTATTCTGTATCTACCAGCATTAGTCAATTCTCTTAACGCAGAATCTAACGGGTCTTTTGTATCATCGAAAACATAACCAACGACTTTAACAACATCATAATTATTATATTGCGTGGTTCTGACTTGCAACCTTGGTGTTAATGACATCGAAGCACCTGCCTATGTTAGGACAGTTAAAGATAAAAACTTATCTTCCGGCTGCAAGTGAGCCGTTTACCTTATTCATTTCCCAATCCTTCTGTACAGGATTGCCCCTAGAACCACCAGCGCCACCAGTACTCCAACCGCAACCTTCGCGGCCATGCTCTTCATGAATATCGCGCCTATCTTGAACGAGTGCACGATAATCAGGGCCAGCACAGCGTAGAGCAGGTAGTATATCCTCTCCCAGTTCTTCCCCAACGCCTTGCTCAGCCTGTTGATTGAGAATAGCACGACTGCAGCCAAAACCAGCAAAGCCAGTCCACCAAGGCTCCTGTAGGGGTTTTCCGCCGCCTTAGCCAGATCCCACTTGAAGAAGAAATTGAGGACGAGGGACACGTGGATTAATGCGAAAGTTAGGGTGTAAAGTGCTATCAGTTTCCTGTTCTCAGCCAAGGCTGCCGTGAAGCCGCCCTTCCTTACCTTGGACAGTATGGGGATTGACAGGACGAATATGGCGGACAGGAAGGCCAGAAGCCCGAAGCTGCTGACGTAAGTCAAAGTAAGCTTGGACGGGTCCGAGACTAGCTTGCCTACAATAAGCACCAAAGCAATCAAAGCGATGCCAACCAGATGAATCTTCAGCTTGCTGTCCATTCCAAATGCACCGTTATTTCTAATCAAAATGCCTTTTTGGATTAATAAAGTTTTATTTGCATGCCACTTTGAGCTATATGGTTTTTGCCGTCGGGACTGGAACCCTCAAATCAATCTTCAACACCTTTCTTCGTTTTTTATTTTGGATGCGCTAGGCTTAAAGGTTTTTTGATGATGCATGTATGTGCTGAAAAGGCGAAAAGTTTATATACTTTACTAGTTAGTAGTAAAAATATATTTAACAATTATGGCTGGTGGGAATCTTTGACCGGAAAAACAACTATCACACAACCGTATGTTGCTCCGACTCTATGTAGAAGGACTACGCCACAAGCTGATCAAGATTATAGACCACATCATCAATTTCGACCACTAGAGGCTTTTGGAAGGGCAATTAATGCAATTTCCTATGGCGGTGCAGGATTAGCATTTGTTCGAGTTGCCGAACCCACAAGCAATCTGAATGATTTGCTTGGTCTTTTAGGTGGTGCGGGTGCCAGCATCCTTACCCCAGCAATTAGAGGTCCAGTAATGGACGCTGTGAATGCTGCTGTTGGGGGTGGTGGCTTTGCTTATCTTGCTTATTTGGCATCTCATGGCAATATGGAATACATAGTGCCTGCTGCTATAGCTGGTGCTATATTGAATGGAGCTGGCAATCACCTAATTCCAGCTCGGACAGTCCCTCGATGATTTTCTGGAAAAAATAATTGACTCCTTTGGTTGAATATAAAATCATTATAATCCTGAATAGCCATAATATCTTTCATGGCCGAGTTCGTCCCCATCGTCACCATAATGATATTCCTCGCCTGCGTGATGGTATTCGCCTTCAGCTTCGGCAACACCTGGGACATGGTGAACTCCATCTTCGTCACCCCTGAGAGGCTCAGGAACATGATAGTCAGCCTTTGCTTCTACCCGAACCTCATAGCTGAGAAGCCCTACATCCTCGTCACCCACATGCTCGTGCATGCGGACTGGCTCCACATCCTCATAAACATGGCCCTCCTGCTCTCTGTCGGCATATTCCTCGAGGAGAGGATAGGCTCCTTCAACTTCCTGCTGGTATTCCTGTTCTCCGGCTTCTGCTCCATAGTCTTCAACATCCTGCTCCGCGCGCTGATATCGATGCCCAATGTCGCCTCGATAGGGGCCTCGGGAGCTGTCTTCGGCGTCATAATGCTCGGCGCCCTCATAATGCCCGACAAGAAGGTCCCCATCATCGTGATCCCCATCCTCAACCTCCTCGCCATCTTCGTCTACTTCTTCGACTTCAAGCTCGAGCCGAACCTCGTCGTGGCGATAATCTTCTACTCCATCTTCTCGGTCATGATGGTGTTCCTAGGAAGCGGTACCCTGTCTGAAATCTCCCACCTGGGGGGCATGATTGGAGGCTTCGTTTACTTCTGGTTCATCGAGAAGGACGAGGACAAGAAGGAGAAGAGGATAAACGTGGAAAACGCCGACAATTACGGCTTCTCACTGGTCAAAGAGGTATGAAAAAAGCTTCTTCCCGGTAGAAAAATAGCCCTTTATAGTTGCTTTCCCTATTTTTGACTAGATGGTAATGAAAAGAGTACTCCCCATCAGCATAGCTGTATTGCTTCTCATGGTAGGCTTCACATTAGCCTCGATACTAGTCAGCAACCAGAGGTTCGATGTGGAAAACGACGGCTGGGTCACCTTGAACCGCACAGAGTGTATTTATTGGGTGGAGAGCTACGGGCTTCCGATAGTGCCTATCACGGCGAGTGGCGGGCCGACTTCTATTTTATGCCATTCCCAGACCACCCAGAGGGTCATACCGTGCGCAGGGGAGTACTGCAACGCGACAGCGGGGAACTAT
>MFRS01000014.1:14610-19807 GCA_001784635.1 Candidatus Micrarchaeota archaeon RBG_16_49_10 | reverse complement strand
AGCAGACGAGGTCGTTGACTTGTATCCAGCAACCGGCAGCACTATATTGGCATCCACAGCTCACACCCTACACCTGTTCGGTGAGGGCAGCAGCAAGGATTCAATAGAGGATTCCGGCAGCCACGATACTGACGACTTGTATCTGTACAACAACGGTACGACCAACGTGCTTGTCTTCTACAAGGACTCCAGCGACAACAAGATCAGATACGTAGCAACTGTCCCAGGGACTGGTGCATCTACGGGAGTGGGTTACTTCACTTACCAAGACACCAGATTACCAGTTAAGGTAAGCTGGGACGCAGCAATAGGCGAGGGTAACATAACCTTGGACGCGACTACTGGCGACGACTTGATTATAAACATCGAGAAGGACGGCAGCGGCAATTTCGCCTACTTGGGTGAAACTGACAGCGACACTACATACGCCAACGACTTGATGTATGGAACAAGAGACATTTCCGGTTGGGAAGAGGATACCAGGACAGAAACTGGTATCGTCGTATTCGACCCGAAGGCTCATCTCTCCGGAGATAGCTTTGAGTTCGATGTCAACGGCGACGAGACTGACTTCAAGCTCAATGTCGTAATCTTGGGTCCATCCGGAAGTACCTCAGGCGGTACATCTGGCACATTCAAGAAAGTTGTTCCAGTCACGACAGCGGTTGCTAAGCTAGACACAGAAATCTCAGATCCAGCCACAGTCGGAAAGGACTTGGTGTTGGTCGGTGGTCCGGCTGTCAACAGGTTGACAGCAAAGGCAATGAACTTGACCTACCCGACATACGGTTCATCCGGATTGCTACCATTCGCAGCTGGTGAGGGTTACATCGAGTACAAACCCGGTGCCTTCGCTACTGGCCAGGATGTGGTAATCGTTGCCGGTTGGGCAGCTGAGAACACAAGGGACGCAACATCCGTGTTGCAGCAAGTGGACAGCTTTTTGAGCAAATTGGACGGAAACATGGCAGTCAAAGTTACGGACGTATCCGCTGCTGGTATTACAGCAGTATAAGAGATACAAATTGACCTTTTTTCTTTTTTTTCTTTTTGTTTTCCTAATCATTGCCTAGCGTGAGTGGAATGAAGCTAAAGATACCCATCAAACCCATCTTAATCCTACTCTTGATTGCACTCGTCATATGGGGCGCATGGAAGCTCTATTGGATGACTAGGCCGGTCACGGTGGCATACTACAAGGGTTTCCCCCTCTCGTTCAGGGCCGATTTGAGGAAGGCCGAAAAGGTCCAAGTCCAGCCTGACGAGCAGGTGATAAGGGACATGTTCTGGGACTACAGGCTGGAGAACATAACCATACTATTCAAGCCGGGCAGCACAAAGACCAACGGCCTCTACCAGCTCGAGGTCTTCGAGCTCACTTACAAGCTGACGATTATATACAAGAACTCCCCCTTTGCAACCTTCAACACAAAGACGATAACGGCGCAGCCGATAGACAGCTACGACAACATCACCAGGGAGGAGGGCATACTCAAGGTAATCCTGGTCCCGCCGGAGTATTCAGATGAAACCATCGTAAAGGGTGCAGGGAATAAGGTCTTCATCTACGGGAAGACTGACATAAACTTCGACCTAGCGGTCATCAAAACCATCCTGGTGGCGATGGGCCCCAGAGTGCAATAGCTATTTATCCTTCCAAGGGGTGTACTACAATATGGCGGCTAAATTAAGCACCAAGAGGCACTTCAAGACCTTCCTCTACGTGCTCTTCATCTTCCTTCTAGGGGTGTTTGTGGGAAACATCATAACCGGCAGAATCTCATCCCAGTTCTCCCTCGACCAGGAGAGGATAAGCAACTACCTCCTCAGCATGGACGTCCAGATGAGCCTCTTCGAGAGCAACATATGTAGGGTCGACGTCTTCAAGCTTACAGAGGACAAGGTCACGCTTGGGAAGCAGCTCACCGTGCTCGAGGCCAATAGCAGGCCTGACGACCCCGAGCTGATTTCCTTGAAGACTCAGTACACCCTGCTTTCCATAAGGCAGTGGCTCCTGGTGGAGAGGATCAAGAAGGACTGCAGCAAGGACATCACGACCGTGCTTTTCTTCTACTCGAACGATGAGAACAAAGGGGCCAACGAGGATCAGGGGTACATCCTGGACTACATCTATGACAAGTACCCTGACTTTGTGGTCACCTACGCGATGGACGTCGACATAGACACCCCCGCGTTGATTGCGCTTAAGGACATCTACGACATAGAGACCACACCTACACTGGTCGTGAACGGCGAGAGGCTTGAGGGCCTGCAGCCCGCCGTGGAAATAGAGAAGAGGATATTCACCAGCTAGGCTTCCTTCTCCTGATGAAGCACCAGAGCGACGCCACAGTCACCATGTTAAGGACGAGGCCATAGACGAAGACGTAAGGGATATATGCCAGGCTAAACCTCTCCTTCATTCCTTTCCTTGCCGCATTGTACACCACCACTGAAAAAACCAGTGCGACAGCCAACAAAACCATCTTGGGGTCGGAAATAAAGGACAGGAACTGGTAGAGGTCTAAACTTATCTTCCTTTGGAATATGTCGAAGCTTATCAACCGGGCCAGGTGGACTTGCCTGAACAGCTCGTAGATAAACCTTCCTGTGTAGTAGATGTAGGTCAGCCCTATGAAACCTATGAAGAAGAGCACGCTGGGGAGGATGAAGAGGCCGAAGTCGCCATACTTGGGGCTGAAGAGGTGTGAGTATTTCTTTAGGTTCACAAGGGCGCCGTAGTTCCATCTGAGCCTCTGCCTGTAGAGCCCTTTCACTGTGGAGGGCACCATCGTGTATATCGTGGTATCATAGGCATGCGCTATCTTGTACTCCTTCTCCTTTATCCTGAGGCCGAACTCCAGGTCCTCAGTGATGTTCCCGACATCGAAGCCGCCGTGCCTGTCGATGAAGGATTTCCTTATCAGTGGCGCGCCTGGCGTGACGCTGAGGCCCTCAACGAAGCTCATGGACTTCCTGAAGAAGGATGTGAGGACGTACTCTATGACCTGCAGCTTCTCTATCACGTTCCTCGGCCTCCACGGCTTCATGGATGGTATAACAGCGGCGACCTCTGGGTCCTCCAGGTAGCCCACCATCTTCTTTAGCGAGTCCCTCTCCGGGAAGGAGTCCGCGTCTAATATAAATATATACTCGCCCGAGCACCTCTTTAGGCCGAAGTTCACGGCATCTGCCTTGTGGCCCCTGTTCTCCTTGGTGAGGACCTTGACGCCCTTCCGCTCGAACCTCCTCGCCTCCTTCAGGGTGCTGTCGCTCGAGCCGTCGTCCACCACTATTATCTCCTTCCTAGGGTAGTCCATCTCAAGGACAGTATTGATGGTCTTCTCGATGACGCCACCCTCGTTGTAGGCCGGTATCAGCACAGAGACCTTAGGGTACCTTTTGGCCTTGGGCGACTTTATATTTCCCTTGTTCTCGAGGAAGATGTCCGCGTAGAAGAAGAGTGAGTACAGCCCGACTGCCATGAGGAGGTAGGTTAGCAGGTCGTCAAATAAAGCCATGATTATTATATGGGATGCAATTTTTTTAAAACAGTCTACTAGCCATCCTGTCTTCGACCCCCTGCTTCAAGGAACGGCAAAGACAACTAGAAAAAACCCACCGCGAGTGGCGAAGAATTAAATATTTAAGTAAGAAATTTCTTACTATATTCGATTGACATGAAGGTGAAGACCGTGAAAGTTTCGGACAAGGGGCAAATCTCCATACCGGCTGACATCAGGGAGACCATTGGCATAAAGAAAGGCGACGACCTGCTTGTTGTCCAAAAAGGAGAAAGGATTATGCTGACTAAGATATCGGATTTTTTCAGAAAATTGGACCCTGAGTTCCCGGACATGGCTTTCCATGCTCAGGAGTCTTTGAAGGGGGTTTGGGACAACGATGAGGACGAAGTCTGGAACGACCTATGAGGCGGGTGACATAGTCCTTGTGCCTTTCCCGTTCACTGACCTTTCGGGGATGAAAAAAAGGCCTGCCTTGGTCGTATCGAACAACATGTACAACAGATCCTCTGAAGACTTCATAATATGCTCAATAACATCCAACCTCCAGAACAGGGAACACTCGGTGTTGATAAGCAGCAGCGATTTGGAGAGCGGCTTCATCCCAAAAACAAGCATTGTAAAAGTAAACAACATACACAACTTCAAACAGGGCTTGGCACTGAAAAAGATAGGGCGAGTCAAAAAAAAGGTGCTGAAAGAAGTCAAAGAAAAGCTTTTCGAGTTGATGGGTTAAAATTGCCTCAAAGCAGCTTCACGCTCCCCGTGACCTTGTCTATCAGCCTCTCGTCCTCCGGCCCTATGCCCAGCGCGGTGTAGGTGCCCGGCTTAACCTCGGTCAGCCCCGCATCCTGCACAAGGTAGACGGGAATCCTGTACTTCTCAGCCTTCCCCTTAAGGTCGAGCAGCTCGGTCTTGCTGTTCACCTCTAGGACGACCTTCTTCTCCCCGTCGGCCTCCCAGTCCCTGGCCATTGTGTTCCTGCACTTCTTGTAGGCGCCCAAAGAGGCATGCGCGACCTGCACGCACCTCTTCCCCACGGACATGCCCAAGTCCTTCCTTATGACGATGACCTGCTTCAGCATAGGATCAGCCGATGTACCTCAAGTCCTTCGGGTTTATCTCGTTCTTCTTCGGTCTCTTCGCGACCATCGGGAAAAGCAGCGGCGGCGGCAGGTTCATGTTCTCCGTTATGGTTATGCCCATCCCCAGGCACTTCCTGAAGAGGAAGTTCCTCACCTCCACCTCGACGTTCTCCACGAGCTTCTTCTCCTTCCCCCAAGTCTTGAGGGATTCCTTGACATCCTCCCCTGCATAGACAACCTTGCCCCTGATGACTATCTCGGCGACGTTCGGCTCGTAGTCCGTCCTGAACTCGAAGGAAACGGCGATGCCGTCGTACTTCTTGAACATCCCGGTCTCCGTCTTGTCCACCGACACTATCTTGGAGCCGGACTTGATGTCAACGGCCCCCTTCGGGATTCCGCCCTTCTTCGCGGATATCTCATCTATGTGATAGGCTACAATCGGCATGCGAACACACAAATTAATTATTAATTATACTATAATTAAATTAATAAGAGTCTTAAATCTTATGGAGAGGTGAATTTTCGTGAAAGTGATGGTTCCTTTGGCTGACGGCTTCGAGGAGGTCGAGGCAATGACTGTCATAG
>MFRS01000014.1:11832-14594 GCA_001784635.1 Candidatus Micrarchaeota archaeon RBG_16_49_10 | reverse complement strand
GAGGTGGAGACGGTCGGAGCGCCGACGACGATGCTCACAAGCGCGCACGGCATAAAGATAATGACGGACAAGAGGATAAACGAGATAAAGGCACCCAAGTATGACGCCTTGGTCTTCCCTGGCGGGTCGAACAGCGTCAAGATAATGAGCAAGAGCACAACCCTCATAGACCTGATGAAGCAGATGTACGCCAAAGGCCAGGTGATAGGTGCAATATGTGCCGCTCCCTTGCTGCTTGCCGAGCACGGCCTGCTTGACGAGAAGAGGGCGACTATAGCGCCAGGCCTCGAGAAGAGGCTCGCCTACCCGAGGGGGAACAGGGTGGTTGTGGACAACAACATCATAACCTCGCAGGGCCCAGGGACGGCGATGGAGTTCGCGCTAGCGCTGGTGAAGAAGCTTGCCGGCGACGACGCCTTCAGGAAGCTCAAGCACGAGCTGGTGGTTGAGTAAGTTTTTAATAATTTCATTCCCAATTTTTTGAAGGTGTTTTCCATATGTTAAGGCCCGATGGTATAGAGAAGAAGCTGTTGGAGTTGCTTTCGGACAGTCTTGTCCTCAGGAGGAGCGAGATCGTCCAGATGCTGAAGAGCAGGAGGATGGACGCCTCGGGGATTGACGTCGTCACCAAGTCCCTGCTGGCCAGGGGATTCATAACCGAGGTCTACGCATCGGAGAAGACCTTCGCCATCACCCAGAGGGGTATGAAGGGTGAAAGGTAGCCATTCCTTTTTACTGATTCATTGGTAAATTCCTGAACCATATGGTATTTTTTTGAACCAACGGAACCTTTTTTTTCTAGTGAATTTTTTGGGAAAATGTTCGCTATTTTTCTACACTATATCAAAAATCCCACTTTTTGGAAATAGTGATTTTTAGCCTTCCTAGCCGGTTAGGTTAAGTATTTTGCTAAGGCCTAGCTTAAATATCTCTTTAGCAATTTTGTTGTTAATCAATTTTGATTAAGGGGGAGTGGAGTTTAATGCAATTATCACTGGCTAGAACACCGGCTTTGGCTGTCCCATGGGCTGGTTTGAAAACATATTTCCCGATGCCTGACGCCGACGAGTACGTCCAAAAGCATGGATTGGGGAGTTATGGCCTTTACCGCGGAACCCGAGGATCAAATCCCGCTATTTCTTACGAAGATTATATGGACGCTGTGGACAGGTATAGGAAAAACGACGCAGAGGAATTGAACCCTGCATACAGGGTATTGGTTCCATTGGTAGTTCCCGGAGAGAGGAGTGCATCAGCCCTTCAAAGGGCACAAAGGTCAGCTCAGATGGCATTAATTGTCCTTCCTGGGTTGGACATACTCACTTATGCGTTAACCGGGAATAGCATCGGTACCCATCTATCAAACTTATTCCATCAGATAGGGAATTATTTAGGCCCATCTAATGTCAGTGCACACGGGGTCGTTGCTCTCCAAGCCGGAGGAACAGCAAATCCTACAACTTCATACAGAAGTGGGACTCTCCTTATAGAGACCACCAATCTCCCAAAAGGTGGACATGAAGTTACGGCTGGTTGTGATTGGAACGGTAATAATCGCCTTGACGGAACACTTTTCCAGGGAGACGAAGTGAAATTTGACGCTCAATTCAATCGTGCTTATGGTACATTCACCCTGCCAGACTTTTTAGACGGTTTATTAAACAGAATTGAAAAATTTACAGACGGATCATTCAGCGTTTTTCACAATAGACACGGATTTGAAAATGATGTTGTCGCTGGAAATTTCGGTTCAAAGCTTGAGTATGCAGGTGCTGAAATTAATTGTAGTTGTGGAGGACCTTTACCTACATCAGTGCCTGGAGAGGGACCTGTTAAAACAGTCGTACCGCCAGCGCACGACCAATACGTCCCTCCGTAGAGTTAAAAGTCATTTAGAGGCTAAAAAAATGAAGGTAAAAAACACGATTAGAGTTTCACCAAACTTATTTTTAATTACCCTTTTTTTGTCGCTCTTGATTTTTTCTTCCTCGGCATTGTCTGAAACATGCCCTGCCGGAACCTCTTTAACGTTATTCGCCGGAACCGATCCCAATGGTCAGGTGCTTGTCTTCAACGGCGTTAACCAGTGGCCCATCTCTTACGACAGCACGGAGCAGACCATTTGGTCCCTCGGTGGATACAGCGTAAACAACCACCTTTATGCAGGCTCCTTCAGCGGCGGGAAGATATTTGATTATGATGGTTGCGCTTGGTCTTTGAGTTACGATTCCCCTGAACAGGATATAAAGGCGATAGAGGAGTACAACGGGAAACTTTATGCCTCCTCGGGGATTAGCGGGAAGGTGCACGTCTACGACGGCTCGACCTGGAAATTGGCATTCGACCCTACAGATGTGGACGATTCTTACGGTTATTCATTGAAGGTCTACAACGGCAAGCTGTATTATGGGACGGGCTGGAAGGGTGGTACAATTTATGTATATGACGGTTCGACTTGGTCCGTGGCATACAATACGCTCACGGAAGGCGTCTTCTCGCTCCAAGTCTACAACGGCAAACTGTATGCAGGCACTATAACAAACGGAAAAATATATTCATTCGACGGCTCCAGCTGGGTTTTGGAAAAGGCTTTGAATGTCGGTTATGCGGTACACTCCCTTGAGGTGTACGGCAACGAGCTTTATGCTTCAACCGCGCCGGACGGTATCGTATATGTCTTAAGAGACGGGAATTGGATAGTGACATTGGATACCTCATATCCATCAGTCATTCCCTTGAAATAGTACAACGGCAAGCTGTAT
>MFRS01000014.1:10842-11803 GCA_001784635.1 Candidatus Micrarchaeota archaeon RBG_16_49_10 | reverse complement strand
TACTCATATTCTCCTTCTGAAGGATGGGTTGTGAACTACGATAGTTCTGAGACAAAAATATTCTCTATGGAGGCCGTTTGCGTATTGACATGCCTACCAGACTTGACAGTTACGCAGATAGTCACCCCAACTATAATATACGACTGCTCCTCAGAGCAGATTTCTGGCACCATAAAGAACATAGGGAAGATTGCGGCGACCTCGATAAAGTACAGGTGGGAGCTTGACGGGGTTGTCATAGCGACGGGCACCATAGCTCAACTGAATCCCGGCCAGGAGACCACAGTTCAAATCGCCTTTAACACCAGTGCAGGTGATTCCGGCACCAAGAGCCTGAAGCTTATTGTCGATTACAATGATGAGATAGACGAAGGCGACGAGACCAACAACGAGAAGTCCGAGCAGATCACGATCACAAGGAAGGCTGACTTGAAGGTCCTAGACATAACCTACAGCCCGCTATCGGTAAAGGAGGGCGATGTCGTCACCTTCACCGGCAGGATAAGGAACGATGGTGGTATAAGCGCGCCTTCCTTCACTTACAGGTGGAGCGTCGATGGGGTCACCCTGAAGACTGCCGCCACAGGCGCACCTTTATCCGCAGGAGGCGAAATACTGGTTTATGCTAACTGGACTGCCGTCCTTGGCGTCCACACAATAAAGCTTGAGGCTGACATCTTCGACCAGGTGCCGGAATGCTTCGAGAACAACAACGAGAAGCAGATAAACGTCACCAGCATCCCAAGGGACTTCTGCGGCGATGGGACATGCAACAACGGCGAGACGATCTGGAACTGTTGTCAGGACTGCGGCATACCGGGGCCAGGCTGTGAAGGGAACAAGAAGTTCTGGTACATCTGCCCAACCCCACCGGGGACAGTCCCACAGAAGAAGAGTTACGACTGCGACCTGAACGACACGTCCTTCTGCCAGGGAAGGCGAACGATAAGGATGGACGACT
>MFRS01000014.1:10667-10777 GCA_001784635.1 Candidatus Micrarchaeota archaeon RBG_16_49_10 | reverse complement strand
CTCATGCCTCAGTGCGACCGGCTGCAACGAGACTGTGATCCACAAGTACACGAAGATCCAGGACTGCAACGTCTATGACGGCACCCTGAAGAACCAGTGTGGGAATGAGG
>MFRS01000014.1:10180-10447 GCA_001784635.1 Candidatus Micrarchaeota archaeon RBG_16_49_10 | reverse complement strand
TGACATGCAAGTACTCGGCGACGGCGCTGGACTGCGGTCTGGAAAGCTGGTCTGGAGGTGGTAATGTCTCAGGCTTGAACGACCCTGCCTGCAAGTACACGGACCACTTCTGCGTTGAGGCCACGGGCGATGACTACTGCCAGTCTAACATAACCACGAATGTGGATTACGATTACCTTGATTCCCTTTACTGCAGCAACCCGCTCAATGTGACGGATGACTTTTACTGTAAGCTCGCGAACTGCGACAACGCAGATTCATCTACCC
>MFRS01000014.1:5134-10148 GCA_001784635.1 Candidatus Micrarchaeota archaeon RBG_16_49_10 | reverse complement strand
ATTCTGCAGCCAATCATGCGGTGCCCAGTGCGACGAGAACGGTGATTGCCAGTCCCACGTCACTGAGAACACATGCTTCTATTACAAGTCCGGGACGCCGAGCTGCAACTTGGGCACCTGCGGCTGTGAGTTCAACTCCTGCGTAATCCAGCAGGGCCAGTTCTGCGACCCAGTGTTGGGATGCACCGAGGGTTGCGTGAAGGACTCGGACTGCGATTATCTGGAGTACTACTATGAGGATTACGACTGCCTCTCAGGAAATGTGTGGAAGAACACGACATACTTCCAGAACTACATCTGCGATGCAAGGCACGAGTGCGTCAAAGGCTCCTCCAGTGTCAACAAGACCAAGACCTTCGATTGCGACAATTACAGCGGCATCCAGATAGGGCAGTGCGGTATGCAGACATCCGTTTGCGTCGAGAGCACCCTGGTGTGCCAGAACAGCACATCGATACAGGATGGCAACTGCCCCGCAGATGGTAACTTCTGTCTCAACGAGAACACGGTGATCCACAAGGACAACTACTGCAACCCAGCAACATTTAATTGTGCAGTTAACCAGACCACCCTCAGCTACTGCAACAATGACATTTGGATTGGCGGGGGAGACCAGCTTGGAAATGAAATTAACACTCCCCCATGGGACGACCCGGCATGCCTCTACAAGAACGATAGCTGTAGCCAGCCTTCGACTGGCGTGGCATATTGTCAGCAGTCCCAGCAGTATTCAAATGATTTTGATAATTTCGATGCGAAAGTTTGTGTCGACCAAAAGTTCAAAGTATCCGAAGACCACTGGTGCGCATTAGGAACATGCAATTCCGTTACGCCTGCGAGTGGCTGTGACGATGGCCAGAAGCAGTTCGGCCAGGTGTGCGACCAGTCTTGCGGCGCCCAGTGCGAGAGCGACGGAAACTGCCCCGACGACAGGTGCGTCGAGATATTCTGTGATTACTGCAACGCCACTGTCAACCAGCTGGTCGAGCACCAGGGGATAATAAACAACATTAAGGACTCGATAAAGGTCGAGGCCACTGCGGACAACACATGCACACAGGGCTGCGCATGCACGGACAATGAGGCCGTCTGTGATGAACCTTCCACCGTATCACACTGCGTGCAGGGGATTTGCGGCGCGACGTGCGACGAGAAGTCGGACTGCCCGGCCTACCTGCAATCTGACATATGCTACTTCAACGGCAACTGCCAAAACAGCTGTGGCTGCAGCTACAGCAACGTGACCTGCGACCCGGGGAGGGTCGAGGGCAACTTATGCTACTATGAGGACCCGGCCTACCAGAACATCTGCGACGAGCAGGGATGCCACCTGAAGACTTGCGTCCTCCAGCCTAACCAGGTCTGCGACCCAAGCGACGGTTGCATATACGAGGGATGCAGCCTTGGAGACGAGTGCGACAGCAACGAAGACTGCGATGCGAAGGACGGCTACTACTGCGCGGGCAACGACAGGGTCTACCAGGACTGGTACTGCCAGCTTCTCGGGCTGTGCACGTGCAACTACAACCAGCAGCTCATCCAATCGTGCCCTGTCGGTATATCGGACACGGACAACCCAACCAATTCAACCCCATTGGACCCCAATCAATACATGACGCCAGGCACCTGCAGCAAGTACAACGGCTGCTCAAATGGGCAATGCCAGTCAAGCTCGAGCAAGGACTTCTGCAGCCCAACCACACCTGACAGGCTTAACGAATACTACGTCAACGGCAACCTATGCAGCTCGGTGACGAAGAACTGCAACGACTACGACAAGAAGACCGCCAACCTCACTACAGGCATATGCGAATGGTATGATTATGGATGTGCCGAGTCGCTCGATGGAGGGGCTTGTGCGCCTACCGACTACCGCTTGGTAAGCTGCATAAACAGCGATGCTGTCGCGGATGAGGCCCAGGACACGTGCGACTGGTGGAAGCAGAACGTGACTGCGCAAAGCTGCACGATCGGATGCACGGGCGACGGCTGCTGCGCGATAACTAATGATTATAACGTCGATTGCGACAACTATGACCAGCTTGGGCAGCTGCACACGCTGGTGGACTGGGAAGTCACCCAGCAGAGCTGCAAGGTGGAATGCCAGGGCGCGGGATGCTGCGAGCCTAGGAACTACAGATGCGACGAGGCGTGCAAGGCCGTCCTAGTCGAAGGTCAGGCATTCTGGTGCTCAAATGAGGGGACATGGGTCACCCAATTGCCACAATACTGCACGCCCCAGTGCCAGAACGACAGGGATGCGCCCAACATAGACCAGGACAGCATGACCGATGATGGTGTGATTGAGGATGATACCCAGGCCGGCTACAAGATGTGCGTCGAGATATTCGATGCCGACGGCTGCGGGATAGAGAGCGTGGAGTTCAAGACCCACTTCTTCTGCCAGGACGTGGTCTCGTGGGCGAACTACACGACCGTCGAGAACCTCGGAGCTAACCACTACAAGTACTGCTATGTGCTGCCCAGGGAGATATGGCTCGACTGGATAAACAGGGAGCTGTCATGGAAGGTGAAGGCGACTGACTTCGCGGGGAACAGCGTCGAATCGCCTTGGAACTATGGAGGTAGCATGATCATCGATGACGACGAGCTCGGGCCAGACTTTGCGAACGCGGTCTATGCCAAGAGGGGAACGACGGGCTGGTTCACCGACTTCAACAAGTCCACGCCGGTCTCGATAGACATAACCGACTCAAGCGGTGTCGGCCTCGTCGAGCTGAGCTACAGCGTTTACAATTATAACAGCCAGAAGGTGGAGCTTGAAGGCTCTGTATTGCCTGGATTGAAGTCTGGCAGCCATTACGATTTCACGATACCCGCCCTATGCAGCGGACCCGACCCAGCAGCGTGCCAGTACAAATGGAAGTACCTGAACTTCACCATAGCCGCCACTGACACGGACAACGACGGATGGGATAGCGACAACGCGACAAGCGAGTACAAGAGCTACCTAATCTACATAGACCCGCCAGGAGACCAAATACCTCAGGATCCGACTGTCAATGCGCCGCACATAACTTCATACTCTCCCATAGACAGCGAGGTCTCAGTCCAGGAGGGCAACTGCCTCACTTTCATGGCTAAGGCCGAGGACGCAAACGGCGACAGGCTCTCGTACAGGTGGATGCTTGACGGGAAGGAGTCCGGATCCGGGACCACATACAGGTACTGCCCGGCCAACGGGGAGGTTGGCAAGCACTCGGTGAGGGTCATAGTGAGCGACGGGCTCTCGCCTGCCAACATGGAATGGGGCGTTGTTGTCACTGACTTCGTCTGCGATACTGATAAGGTTGCGGCCACGACGGTGCCGAGCGGTAGCGGGAGCGGCGGTGGAGGGACGGGTGGTCCTGGAGCCTCTGCTTCAGGAGGAGGCGGGCTGCTTTCAAGGTTGACAATCACCACCACTACCACAATCCCAAAGGCAACAGAGACGCAGATAGTTTACGAGGGAGGGGGCGAGACCACGATGACCACAATACCCAACGAAGGGAAGTCGCCATTGACAGGCCTTGTGGCTCTGGTCAGCCCGGTAGTCATAGTAGCCTCATTCGCCGCGACGCTCTTCGTATCGTTGCTGGTGCTCAAGCGACTGATGAACAGGAAGTGATTGGCTTTTATTTTGTTTTAAAACTTTATTTCTGAAACTCCATAGAATTATTGTGGTCAGATGGCGTCTCGCTTCGAATGCGAAGTAAGGTTCATGATTCCTGACATAGATGAATTCAAAGAGAAACTCAAAGAGTTAAGGGCAAAGGTGGTCTTTGACTACGAGTTCACCGACTATTATTATGTAAATGACTTGGAAAAACCCTGGAACCCGAGCAAAAAGAACCTGAGGATAAGAGTTTGGAAAAAGCCAGACCCAAAATGCAGCGTATTGTTCTCTGAGCTGGAAATTTTAGACGTCAACGGGCTGAAGTTCAAGAGGTCCAACCTCAAGGAAGGCAAGCTATGCCTATATGAGGGCAGCTTCGGGGAATGCAAAAGGCTGCTGGAGTCTTTGGGTTTCAGACAGTGGTTCTCGGTAGAAAAAAAGGACTGCACTTTGTACGAGATACCTGGGCACAAATTCAGAACCGTTAATGAGTTCATCCCAAACCTTGGCTGGACCGGGGAATTGGAGGTCGACGGCGACAACCCCGAAGACGCTGCGGAAAAACTCAAGAGACAGATGAAAATCTTAGGATTTGGACTGGGGGATGTCACTTCGGATACAGTTTCAATGGTATATGCGAAAAAGAATCGATTAATCTGACCCTCAGTACTTATTTTCTCCTCTCATAACTTATATTAGATAGAAAAAAAACTTCTAAATAAGCTTAAAATATTTTCTTTCAGCCTAAAGAACTATTAAGAGGTAGTGTTCTATTGTTTACTCACTTATAGAAATTGTTTTTTAAGAAAAAAGCGAAGTCAATCCTACTTAGGAACAAAAAACCATCTAAACGGTGTTAAACATGAAGAAACTTTTTTTGACATTTTTTGTGGTAGCTGTTTTAACTGCAGGCACAGTGATAGCACAGACATTCCCAATAGGGGCACAGCCCGGGAACATCAGACCGAAGATATACCTCATCGACAAGTTCTTCGATTGGGGACTGGACGACGCATTGCTTGGGGGTTCGACGCCAGGCAACTTCCCTCAAAGCATGGAAGGATCGATAACGCCGCAATCCCACCTCAGGGACGGCTTCTACGCGTTCACGGGCGAGCAGGTCAGCGAGCTGGTGATAGCAAGGGATTTGAATGGCGCGGCTGACTTGAGCTATGCTAAGGTCATCGTCGCAAACTTGACCGAAGCCCTTTGCACGGGTTTGGTGGTCAATAGTTCGAACGTGACGCTGGGCAACGGCCAGCAGGTCGAGCTGCCGAGCGATGTTCCGCCGGCGGATGACGCTACCGACGAGCCCGGTTACAACGCGACATTCGACAAGGTCTATGAGTGTATGTGGACGGTAGAGCCGACATGGTACGAGGAGTGGTTGGTGAACAT
>MFRS01000014.1:3773-5117 GCA_001784635.1 Candidatus Micrarchaeota archaeon RBG_16_49_10 | reverse complement strand
AGGCAGGCTCATCAAGTACGGACGGCATTGCGCAGAATTGGTTCTTCAACCCGATAGTCATCGTGGACTTGAAAACCAACAACGGTGCGCCATCAGTTATGTTTTATGATGGTGTGCCAGGCGAGACGGTATATTCCACGAACAAGCTGATGATAAAGAACCTTGCCGAGGACGGGATTGACCTGAGGGTTTGGATTGGCGCGACGGATTTAACAGACTCAGGCAATTCCGGTGCATTATGTCCGTACAGCAATGTGCTGGACACGGATGCGATGTACAGCGGACTCGGGAATTGGGGAATGGAGTACAGGGGTAACAAAGGGACTTACATAGGCAGTTGGCACCCGATATCCAACAAGAACGCGGGGGGCAACTGCACTTTCGCGGCCGGCGGTCTTTGCAGGGAACTGCAAGACGTCGTGTGGGGTGGCAACACAGACACGCAGATAGTCGGGCCGAACGGATACTTCGAGGTCGAGTTCAGGCTGACCTACCCGGTGCCATGCATAGGCAACTTCAGCGACGGCAATGTGGAAGTAATAGTGATGGCTGTTTAATTTCCTTTCTTTCTTTTCTTTTTGGTAGAAAAATCTTTCATTTCTCCCGATAAAACCACTAGAGCATAGTGCCCTATTGTGGTGTGCATTATACAAATGTTTTTGTTCGCAGCAACCCAAATTAATTCCAGATTAGAAGGAAAAAGAACGTCCGAGTTGTTCCAGATGAGAGAGAGGCAATTCAACGATTTTTGGGAGATAAGGTGCCCACACTGCGGCGAATCGCTGGACATAGAGATTCTGATGAACTTGGTGAAGGGGAGAGTCCCGGTCAGGGCATAGCCCTTCTTTTTTTATTATTTCCCCTTGGCGTATGGCTGCAATGCCTGAAACTAGAATAGCCTCGAATTTTCTAGATGTATAAGGGCCATCGTGACGGCCTGCTTCGTGTATTCTTTCCTCGGTAGCCTGCCATGTGTCAAGATTCCAATAACACCCTCGGCTGAGCCGACCTTAGTTTTTTTTGTCAAGCCAGCCTTATGGGCCGCCTGGTTTATATCCAAACCCTCCTCAAGGACGAGGCGGGTGACTTCACGAGGGTATTCAAATGCGGACGACAGGCCGATGTGGTAGTTTTTGCCATCGTAAATCGCGCAGACGCAGATGTTCATGTACCCAGTCTTTGTTCCGTGGACTTCCATCAACCCATCCTCAATACCAAAACTATACTCACAATCCTTGAAAGCGCCCACCGCCCTGTTCATTGCTCCACGGACAACCTCATCGACGGATTTGGGCTGTTCGGGGACGCCGGAATCCACCTCAATGCCGATGACCTCGGCATTTG
>MFRS01000014.1:1206-3722 GCA_001784635.1 Candidatus Micrarchaeota archaeon RBG_16_49_10 | reverse complement strand
TTTACGCCATTTTTCGAGCCGACTCTGACCCTCATCATAAATAGTAGAGGGTTCGAGCTTTAATAAATTTCTGAATCCCAAAATTATTAATCCAAGCCGTCCCATTATTTTCAGGGATTGCTGTGGCCTTCACTATTGCCGGGATAGAGAACTACATACTCTTTTTCCTGCTACTCTTGCTGTCGATAGTCTTCGCGAACCTTGTCAGCACGATAGTTAGGACCGCCTTGGAGAGGAGGACCGAGAAGAAGTATGCGAAGATAGTCTCCAGGGTTGTCCAATACACAATCATTTTCATAGGCATAGAGTTCGGGCTATATTTCGTCCTGGACGTTCAGGTTGGCTCCCTGTTGGCCAGCCTTGGGATCGCTGGGATAGTGATAGGATTCGCCTCCCAGCAGTTAATCCAGAACTTCCTGGCCGGCTTCGTGATATCGATAGACAGGTTGATAGAGTTGGAGGATTGGGTCGCGGTAGGCGGCATCCCCGATACCGGCGTCTTGAGGGTCAAGGATATAGGCCTCATGAGGACGGTGTTGAGGAGCGTGGATGGGCAGCTGGTTTACATTCCCAACTCGGCTTTGATGGGCGGCAAGCTGATAAACTACACACAATCCGGCTTCGTCAAGAACACCTTCTCGATAGCCGTCAAGAGCGACCAGGACTTCCTCAAGGTCAAAAAGATTATCTTGGATGTGCTCGGGAAATACGAAAAGATTTTGCCCAACGTCAGTGCCGAGAAGAAGAAGGACTACATGAGGCTACTGGAGGTCCTGAAGCTGGGCAAGTACTTCGAGAGGAAGGTCGACCCCAAGGACTTCGTCCCGCGTGTGGTCATAATGGATCTGAGCGATGGGAAGATGGCGCTAGAGGTGGAGTACTGGGTGATGGAGATAAGCAACAGCAAGTATGTGAAGTCCGAGATTCTCAGGTTGCTCAAGGAGGAGTTCGACGAGCAGAAGATAAGGTTGGCTTAGGGCGAATCTAAGCGTAAGGTTGCTATTGTTCCCCTTTCTATTTCCATCCATTCAGAGCATGAAGATGGTCGCCATTGTGAAGAACAGCAGCACGCCGGCTATCAGCCCAATCCCAATGACCATGTTCCCGGTGAATATCGGGGCCGTGTTAAGGCTTGCGCCCGCATACCCCTCGGTCGTGAACCCCGGAAGCAATCCGCCGAAACCCTTGGTGTAATATATTAGGGAGACGACGAAGAATATCAGGAAAAGTATGGTCAGGACTGGCAGGGTGTTCCTTAGCATTTTCTTGGGCTCCATGCTAATAGATTGGGCTTGGGTATTAATATTTCTTGGGATTACAAAAATTAACCATTCTTCCGCAAAGCTTTGGCCGGCTCTCCCACCATCGCCGTGACTTCGGCTATCTTCACTATCTCCCCGTCGTTGGACGCCTTGAGCTCGAAGAACCTTATCGACATCCCCTTCCTCTTGGCGATGTCAATCTCTATCTGGACGCCTTCGCAGACCTTCCCGAAGACCCAGAGTTTGTCGCATTTGCCGAGTATCTTGTTGTTCGCCTCGAATATATCCTCCCTGTCCACGAGCCCGTGCATGAAGTAGCCGTAGAGGTTGAAGAGGTTTATTGGGATGTTGCCGCTCTTGAAGACGTGCTTGCATATCAGGGTCGAGTAGTGTGAGAGCGCGGAGGAGTGGGCGGTGAAGACTAGCTTCATAGGTCTAATTTTACACTACCAGATTCTTAATGGTGACACCCAACCCATTGGAATTTTTACAAATTCGGCCCAAAGTGAGGCTGAACTTTTAGCCACTGGCCAGTTGTCCTGAAATCTGAACTCTAGTAGGGATTTTACCCACTTTCCCGCAGAAATGCCGGGGTCTGCTTTCCCTCATTTTTTCTATCAGAAGAAAATTCCCACTCTTTTCTATGCTAATTTTACTTAAATAAGGTATTAAATATCTTTATTCAAATAGAAAACAATTTTTAAGGTATATATAAGCTAAAATAATAAATCTCCTGCCTTTAAACGCTTAAATATTTAATGTCCTAACTTAATTACAACAATATTGGAGGTATGAAATACATGAATAAACTCGCTATTGGAGTTTTAGCAGTGTTACTTTCAGTGGGACTAGCGGCAGCAGATACCTTCCCAGTTGGCGCACAGCCAGGCAACATCGAGCCAAAGATATACCTAGTCGATAAGTTCTTCGATTGGGGATTGGACGATAAGCTAAGGGGAGGTTCTACCCCAGATGGATTTGATCTCCAGATGGATGGTTCAGTGACTCCTTGGTGGTACCTAAGGAGAAACGAGTACGCCTTTACGGGCGAACAAGTGGACGAGCTAATAATTGCTAGGGACTTGAACGGTGCAGCTGACTTGAGCTATGCTAAGGTCACTGTCGATACATACACAGAAGCGTTGTGCGTTGAGTTGGCGCCAGTCTACAGAGATGGAAGCTGGTTTGTTCAATTGCTCAACAAGAGATACGGCGAAACAAGGATAAGATTGCCTAGTGACGTTCCGCCAGCAG
>MFRS01000014.1:0-1196 GCA_001784635.1 Candidatus Micrarchaeota archaeon RBG_16_49_10 | reverse complement strand
AGCAGACAACGCGGCCGACGAGCCTGGATTCGATCCGGACTTCGACAAGGTCTACGAATGTATGTGGACAGTTGAGCCAACATGGTACGGTGAGTCGATGGTCAACATCGATGTCTACGACCAGGCAGGCGCATCAAGCAGAGATGGCATCGCACAGACCTGGTTCTTCAACCCGGTTATCATGATAGACTTGGAAACCAACAACGGTGCACCATCAGTCATGTTTGAGGATGGTGTCCCAGGTGAGACGGTCTATTCGCTGAACAAGCTCGTGATAACAAACCTCGCAGAGGGCGGAGTTGATTTGAGAGCCTGGATCGGTGCAAGCGACTTCACAGACCCAACCCACTCTGGTGCATTGTGCCCATTCAGCAATGTCTTGGACACTGACGCATTCACGAAGGGATATAATTGGGGAATGGAGTACAGGGGCAAGAAGGGGACTTACCTAGGCGACTGGAACGACATCACCAACAAGGACCAGTCAGACGACTGTGACTTCGAGGCAGGCAAGAAGTGCTTTGGCTTGCAGGACATAGTCTATGGCGGTGACTTGGATGAGCAGGTAATCGAGAACATGCACTCTATGGAGGCAGAGTTCAGATTGACCTACCCAGTTCCATGCATAGGTAGCTTCACTGACGGTAGCATATACGTTATCGTAAGAGCTGTCTAAACTCAAAAAAAAGTTTAAGCGTTTTTTCCTTTTTATTTTATTTTTTTGATGACAATTTGGGCATTTTTTTTGCCTTCAAAGCCCGGAATTTCATAGAAAACGTTGCTTCATAAAACAGTCAAGTTATTTTTAATAGTAATTTTACTTAAATAAGGTATTAAAAGCTTTTATTTCACTTAAAAAAATATTTTATCTATTTGTTAGTAAAAATAACTAATTTCCTTCCTTTAAACACTTAAATCTTAAATATAATATCTTAATTACAACAATATTGGAGGTGTAAAACACACATGAATAAACTCAATATCGGAGTTTTGGCAGTGTTATTTTCAGTGGGACTAGTGGCAGCAGACACCTTCCCGGTTGGCGGACAGCCAGGCAACATCGAGCCAAAGATCTACCTAGTTGATAAGTTTTTCGATTGGGGGTTGGACGATACGCTCTTGGGAGGTTCTACACCAGATGGATTTGATCTCCAACTGGATGGTTCAGTGACTCCATACTGGTTCTTGAGAAAGAA
>MFRS01000013.1:21244-22178 GCA_001784635.1 Candidatus Micrarchaeota archaeon RBG_16_49_10 | reverse complement strand
TAGGAGGAGGTACTATGGGACTGAGGTGCCACTGTGGTACTGCAAGAAGTGCGGTCATATTCATGTCCCCGAGCCCGGGAAGTATTACCGACCGTGGAAGGAGAAGGCCCCTATCGATAAGTGCCCCAAGTGCGGGTCGAAGGAATTCGAGGGTGAGATTAGGACGTTCGACACGTGGTTCGACTCGAGCTCGTCGGAGGCCTACATCATGGGATATCTCTGGGACAAGGAGTTCTTCAGCAAGAACTTTCCCTGCAGCATGAGGCCGCAAGGGAAGGAGATCGTAAGGACATGGCTCTACTACACATTCCTCAAGTCATTCCACCTTTACGGCAAGGCCCCGTTCAGGGACTGCTGGATTCACATGCACGTCGTGGACGAGAAGGGGACTAAGATGAGCAAGAGCGTCGGGAATGTCATCGACCCCCAGGAGATAATGGGGAAGTTTGGCGCAGAGGCCTTCAGGATATGGAGCACCCTCGAGGGCGATATAACTAAAGGTGATATCAGGTGTTCGTTCGAGAGGATTGAGGGCAACTCGAAGTTCCTCACGAAGCTGTGGAACGTGGCCAAGTTCGTTTCCATGTTCCCGATGGAGGACAAAGAGCCGGAACTGGTGGAGACGGACAAGTGGATTCTCAGCGAGCTGAAAGCCCTCGCTGAAAAGGTGAGCGAGCATTATGGCAATTACGCCTTCAGCGACATCGCTAACTCGATAAGGAATTTCGTCTGGGACGTCTTCGCCTCCAACTACATCGAGATGGTCAAGAAGAGGGCCTACGGCCAAGACATTCCTGAAGCTGAGGCAAAGTCAGCAAGGTACACGCTGCACCTTGTCATGAAGACCGTCCTGAAGATGCTTTCGCCAATCACCCCTTTCATAACCGACTACATCTGGAGGGCCGTCTACGGCAAGGAGAGCATAAGCAGGGAG
>MFRS01000013.1:0-21225 GCA_001784635.1 Candidatus Micrarchaeota archaeon RBG_16_49_10 | reverse complement strand
GATTTCGGGATGGAGGCGCTTACGGGAAAGCTGCTGGAATTCAACTCAGCCGTATGGAAGGAGAAGAAGGACAAGGGCATGAGCCTGACCGAAGAGATAAAGGTGAAGATACCTAAAGAGCTGGAACCGTTCAGGGAAGACCTGGTGAGGATGCACAACATCGTGGAGTAATCCACATGCAATAGTGACATATTATTTCTTCGACAGGATAAATCATTTTATATTCAAAGAGAGTAAAATTATCTATTCTTTAAGGCCAATGGAATTTCAGTTCTGCGCCTGGGATGAACTTTTGGGGGAGATAAGCACAATGGAGATGGAGGGGGTTGTATAGCTGTAAGCACGATTTCTAGATTCAGGGACAGGGAAGGCAATGTCCTCGACTTCGACAGGGAGAACATCACCCAGTCCATCTGGTCCGCCGTTCAGTCAGTCGGCGGGGAGGACAGGAGTAGGACAGAAGAGCTTTCGGAGCAGGTTTTCCAACTCCTCAAGGGCACCCTGAATCCCGGCGAAATACCCAACTCCGAGCTGATTCAGGACATGGTAGAGAAGGTGCTGATTGAGAGCGGCCACGCGAAGGTGGCGAAGGCTTACATAATCCAGAGGCAGAGGCTCGACACAGTAAGGAGGGCAAAGGCCTCGCTGGGCATTAAGGATGATATGGGGCTGTCGCTCAATGCATTGACCGTCCTGAAGGGCAGATACCTTAGGAAGGACAACAACGGAGGGATAATAGAGACCCCTAAGCAGATGTTCGAGAGGGTGGCGAGGACTATGGCTTCTGTCGATAAGAAGTATGGGAAGTCCGCCGAGGAGGTGAAGGAGCTGGAGGGGAAGTTCTACGACATGATGGTGAATTTCGAGTTCCTGCCGAACTCCCCTACCTTGATGAACGCCGGCACAAAGCTAGGGCAACTGTCGGCGTGCTTCGTCCTTCCTATAGAGGACTCGGTCGAGGGGATATACGGAACGCTGGGGAGGGCGGCCATAACGCAGAAGTCTGGTGGGGGGACAGGATTCTCATTCTCGAAGATAAGGCCGAGGGAGGATGTGGTACAATCGACGGGCGGCATCGCGGCAGGACCGCTGTTCTTTATGGAGGCTTACGACCTGGCGTTGAGGGGGATAAGGCAGGGCTTCAGGAGGTATAGCACCAACATGGGTGTCCTCAGGGTCGACCACCCCGACATACTGGACTTCATAATGTGCAAGGAGACGGAGGGGAAGCTCGCTACTTTCAACATCTCGGTCGCGGTCACCGACAAGTTCATGAAGGCCGTGCTCGACGACAAGGAGTATGACTTGGTGAACCCGAGGACCAGCGAGGTGGCGAAGAGGCTGAAGGCCAGGGCCGTGTGGAACCTCATAGTCACCATGGCCTGGAAGAACGGCGAGCCCGGCATACTATTCATAGACAGGATGAACAAGAAGAACCCCACCTCCCATGTGGAGGAGATTGAGGCGACAAACCCGTGCGGGGAGCAACCCCTCGGGCCTTACGAGTCATGCAACCTGGGCTCGATAAACCTTCACAAGGCCTTGAGGCTCAGGAACGGGGAGAAGGCTGAGATGGACTGGGAAAGGCTCAGGGATATTGTTCACACGGGCGTGCATTTTTTGGACAACGTGATAGACGCCAACGTCTGGCCCATAAAGGAGAGTGAGGAGATGGCGAAGGCCAACCGGAGGATAGGGTTGGGAGTGATGGGCTTCGCAGACATGCTGATAGAGCTGGGTATACCATACGATTCGGAGGAGGCTGTTAAGACGGCCGAGAAGGTAATGAAGTTCGTGCATGAGGAGGGATTGGCGGCATCGGAGAAGCTTGGGGTTGAAAGAGGGTCTTTTCCCAACTTCAAGGGCAGCCTATGGGACAACAAAGGGTACAAGCACATGAGGAACGCCACGATAACTACTGTAGCACCCACAGGCACGACAAGTCTGGTGGCCGGGTGTTCGCAGAGCATCGAGCCTTTGTTTGCGATATCATACATGCGGAACGTCCAGAGCAGCCTCGGCAGGAACCTGGTGGAGACCAACCCGATATTCGAGAGGGTGGCCATAAGGGAGGGGTTCTACTCTGACGACCTGATGGAGAGGATACTGAAGGAGGGGTCGATACACGGGATGGAGGAGATGCCGAAGGAGATAAGGGAGGTCTTTGTGACGATGAGGGACATCATTCCTGAGTGGCACGTGAGGATTCAGGCCGCATTCCAGAAGCACACGGACAGCTCGGTCTCGAAGACGGTCAACTTCCCCAACCATGCGACGCCGCAGGACATCGAGAGGGCCTACCTGCTGGCCTACCAGCTGAAGTGCAAGGGCATAACGGTCTATCGCGACGGCAGCAGGGCATTGCAGGTGCTTAATAACATCCCAATGGAGAAGGCGGACAGCCAGGTTTTGGGTGGTGTGAATGATTGACAGCATAGTGAAGAGGGACGGGAGCGTTGCGAAGTTCGACACGTCCAAGATAGCCGCGGCGATAGCGGGGGCGGACAGCGATGTAGAGGAGATAAACGACCAGAGGGTGATAGACGCATTGGCCGCCAAGGCCGTGGAGCTGGTCATGGAGAACTTGAAGGCAGACGAGATCCCCACCGTTGAGATGGTTCAGGACATGGTGGAGAAGACGCTCATAGAGAGCGGCTACGGGAAGGTCGCCAAGGCCTACATACTTTACAGGCAGAAGAGGACGGAGATAAGGAGGATTAAGAAGCTGCTGGGAGTGGAGGATGACCTCAAGCTGCCGATAAACGCGATAATAGTCCTGAGGAGCAGGTACCTGAGGAGGGACGAGACGGGGAAGGTGCTCGAGACGCCGAGGGAGCTGTTCGAGAGGGTGGCGAGGACGATGGCGCACGTCGAGAGGAAGCACGGCATGTCCGCCGAGGAGGTGAAGGAGCTGGAGGGGAAGTTCTACGACATGATGGTCAACTTCGAGTTCCTGCCGAACTCCCCTACCTTGATGAACGCCGGGACCGAGTCCAAGCTCAACCTGTCCGCATGCTTCGTCCTGCCGGTCGAGGATTCCATCGAGGGCATCTTCGAGACTATCAAGAACGCCGCCATAATCCACCAGAGCGGAGGAGGGACGGGATTCGCTTTCTCGAGGCTCAGGCCTGCCGGGGACATAGTGAAATCGACGAGCGGGGTGGCCTCGGGCCCGATATCGTTCATGAAGGTCTTCGACACAGCGACGGAGATTATCAAACAGGGTGGCTGCATCTCCTCAGACAGCCTTGTCAGGACTGATGGCGGGACCATGCCAATAGGGAACATGTTGAACTGCCGGCCCTTAAGCCAAAACTTCACCAGGAACCTGGTTTACGACGGCAAGATGTTCAGCCACGCCTTCATAGCGGAGGACAACGGCATGGCCGAAGTCTTTAGGATCAGGACTGAGATGGGGCTGACCCTCGAGTCCACTTACAACCACCAGATAGCTTGCGTGGGGGATGACGGGGAAGTAATGTGGAAGGACGCCCATGAGATAAAGGAGGGGGATTGGCTTGTGGTTGTTCTGGGAGGCCACAAAGGCGCCGACATAGAATTGCCGCCCTTGAAGAAGCAGCACTTCAATTCAAATCCCATCAGCATCCCTGAGAGGATGAACCCGGAGCTGGGGGAGATAATGGGCTTGTACATGGCGGACGGTTGCTTCAGCACCGGCGGGAGGATGATATTCAGCATCGAGAACAAGGACGAGGATGTCATCTCGAGGATAGAGAGCCTCATGCTTTCCGTGTTCGGGTTGAAGGCAGGCATTAAGGAGAACAGAGGGAACTACACCGACATCATATTCTACTCGAGGGACCTCCAGAGGTTCTTCAGGGAGATGAAGTGGGCCAAGGAAAGGTCGTCGCAGTCGTTCGTGCCTGAGGCCATCTTCAGGTCGTCTAGGGAAACCGCCTTCGCATTCCTGAGGGGGCTGTTCGAGGGTGACGGCGATGTCCACATGGACGGATACCCGAGGCTGTACACGACTTCCAGAAGGATGGTGGAGGGCGTCCAGCAGCTTATGCTAGGGCTTGAGATAGTCTCAAAGTACGGCAAATACGAAAAAGGGGAGAACTCCTTCGGCAAGCTCCCGATTTACCAGCTGGCCGTGGTCCAGGAGAGGAGCATCGGCCTGTTCAAGGGAAGGATAGGGTTCATCTCCTCACGAAAGAATGCCGCCCTCTCGGAAAGGATGCACGAGAAGGCGTTCGAGCAGAATGACATACTTCCAGGCCTCGGTAGGGAGCTGAAGTCCTTCTACAATTTTGTGGGGAGAGGCTCTGGCGAGGGAAGGTCGAAGAGGGGGGCTGACTTGAAATTCTACAGGGCCATCCACCATTACATCAGTCCCAACCCTTCAAGCAGGAGGAACCTGACGCGCAAAAGGCTACTGTTGCTGATGGAGAAGTTTCCAAAGCTGAAGTCCAGCAAAAAGCTCCTTGGGATGGCGGACTATAGGCACTTCTACACCAGAGTCTCAGGTATAGAGAGGGGCACGGCATTCACCATGGACATCGAGGTCCCTTCCTCCGGGTCTTTTGTGGCTAACAGCATACTGGTCCACAACAAAAGGCGCGGGGCTAATATGGCTATTCTGAGGGTCGACCATCCCGACATCCTAGATTTCGTCGTCTCCAAGGAGACGGAGGGCGTCCTGAGAAACTTCAACATCTCGGTCGCGATCACCGACAAGTTCATGAAGGCCGTGCTCGAGGACAAGGACTACGACCTCCTGAACCCAAGGAGCGGCGCCCCGCTAAAGAAGATGAAGGCGAGGGCCGTGTGGAACCTCATAGTCACGATGGCCTGGAAGAACGGCGAGCCCGGGGTGGTCTTCCTAGACACCATAAACAAGATGAACCCCACCGTCCATGTGGAGGAGATAGAGTCGACGAACCCGTGCGGGGAGCAGCCCCTTGGGCCGTACGAGTCATGCAACCTGGGGTCGATAAACCTCTCCAAGTTCGTCGTCAACGGCGGGGCAGTCGATTGGGACAGGCTCAGGGAGGTAGTGAGGCTTTGCGTCAGGTTCTTGGACAATGTGATAGACGCCAACACCTACCCGCTGAAGCAGCTGAAGGACAAGACCTACGCGAACAGGAGGATAGGGCTCGGCGTGATGGGCTTCGCGGACATGCTGATAGAGCTCGGGATAAAGTACGATTCTGAGGAAGGGGTCAAGATGGGGGAGAAGGTCATGAAGTTCATAGAGGCGGAGGGGCACGAGATGTCGCAGGAGCTCGGGAAGGAGAAGGGTTCTTTCCCCAACTTCAAGGGTAGCCTCTGGGACAAGAAGGAATATAAGCACATGAGGAATGCCACTGTCACCACCATCGCCCCCACAGGCACGATTGGCGTCATAGCGGGATCCTCCCAGGGAATCGAGCCGCTCTTTGCCATATCATATGTTAGGAACGTCCAGAGCAGCATCGGGTACAACCTGGTCGAGGTCAACTCGGTCTTCGAGAACATGGCGATAAGGGAGGGCATCTACACCGAGGAGCTGATGAAGAAGCTCTCCGAGAACAACTCAATCCAAGGCTTCCCGGAGATCCCCAGGAGGATGAAGGACATATTCGTGACTGCGCACGACATCAGCCCCGAGTGGCACGTGAGGATCCAGGCGGCCTTCCAGAAGCACACGGACAATGCCGTCTCCAAGACGATAAACTTCCCCAACAGCGCGACGCCGCAGGACATCGAGAGGGCCTACCTGATGGCCTACCAGCTGAAGTGCAAGGGCATAACGGTCTACCGCGACGGCAGCAGGGCATTGCAGGTGCTGACCACGAAGAACGTCAAGAAGGAGGAGTGCGAGGTCTGCTGAGGCTTTCTATTTGAGGGGAAAAATAAGGCTTTGTTTCTGCATGCTGATATTTTTCGCGTTACTCTGACGAGATGAGTTCAGCTCCAATGCTTGATAAAAGCCCCGTCACCAAACTTATAATTTCAGGGGTAGCATTGCACCCGCCTAACAAATCGATGTAGGTTAAAGGTCCATCTCCTCGGATATTTGCAACAGTATACGGCTCTTTGTGGTGTTGGGGAAAAGGGTATTTCATAGTTTTATGCCCATATGTGAAGCCCCATTGTGTAATCATAGCTTCCACTTCTCGTAGTTTATATTTTATACTGAATGTAATTCCAAGCCGTATATCGTAAGCCATGCCCAAATTAAGAAAGCTATCCTTAAATCCCTTACGCCCATTCGGTTCCTATTTAAAATCCACCGGCTCCTTTTTATTCTCGCAAACCAAATAAATTCATTTGTTAGTGGTATGAATGGCTAAGGTTGTACACGACAAGGAGATATGCATCGGCTGCGCAGCCTGCGTCTCTGTGGCGCCCAAGTTCTGGGAGATGGAGGGGGCGAAGTCCCACCTCAAGGGGTCGAAGAAGGACGCCAGGAAGGAGGTGCTTGAATTGGGGAAGAGCCCGTCCAAGGAGGACTTGAAGCTCAACCAGGAGGCCGCCGCTGTCTGTCCTGTCAATTGCATAACGGTCGAGAAATGATGCCCTCGAAGCAAGAGGTTCTGAAGGCCTTAAAGGCCGTGAAAGACCCTGAGATAGGGGAGAGCATAGTCGACATGGGCCTGGTCTACGACGTCAAGGTCGTTAAGGATTCTGTCAAGATAAGGATGACATACACATCGATGTTCTGCCCGATGGCCGGCTTCATAGACGCCGACATAAGGAAGAAGGTGAGAAAGATCAAAGGGGTGAAAAAGGTGGATATAGACGTGGTCTTCGACCCGCCCTGGTCGCCCGAGAGGATGTCGCCGGAGCTCAGGGCTGAGATGGGGATTTAGCCTGATTTAATATTTCCCGCTTGCAAATAAGATATGATGGTCTTGTCCATTTCCTTTTTCTAGATATTTCCAACCAGGAGCCAAGTTTAACGGCGTAGAGTATTCGTTTTTTCTAGGCCCCCAAATCCTTAAACCCTTGCCTAAAAACCCTTGAACCGAACTCATCTCCGGCTTGTTTGTCGTTGTCACTATAAGGCACTTATTTGGGGTTAAAACACCCTTTAAAGCTCCGAATACCTCTCTCCATGCTTCCACCGTTTGCTCAGTGACATAATCGGAACCAGGGGTCATCTGTACGTTGGGGTGTCTGGCGACAAAAGCATCAAATCCGCCATAAAGGACAGCCAAGGCATTGCCCTCATAAGGAGTGTCTATGAGACCTTCCCTGTGGGCTTGGACAGCGAGATTACCTTTAGCATTACTTCCAGAATCGGCTCCTGTTATACGGCATCCGGGAAAGTATTGTCTAAGTGCACCCGATTCCCGCGACAGGCCACAACCGATGTTTAAAATGCTAGGGCTTCTTGGTAGAGCTATTTCGTTTGTTGGGAAATAAGACTCCAATGCCTTGTAGAAGCTTTCAGCCATATGCAAACCACCGTTTTTACACTATAAGGTCCCGAAAAGTATTTAAAGGTTTCTATTTTAACTACAAAAAAGTAATTAAATTCATAACTGCCCCAATAGTTTAGAGCCATATGCCAATCCCAAATGATTCAATGGGAAAAGCTGCCTATGCATTGTATTATGCTAATCTAAATCCGGCCAATATAAACGGGTCGTTCGATTGGGTTATTAATCAAATGTTTGGTAATCGAGGGCAATGGGAAAAATATTTGGAGGCTGCCATTTCTGTTAGGGGAGATACAAAATATAGTTACTCTAGTCAGTTTCCTGCCCCAGAAAAAAGTGGTTTTGTTTTAGTTGTTGGCACCTACATCCCTGTCACAGATGTTAAAAAAGTCTTAGAAAAGATATAGCTAGCTTCACCTTTTCATCCTCTTCCACAGGACCAGCAGCCCGGCCGCATCGACCAACACCAGGGCGCCGACCAGTATCACGTCCAGCTCGAGGAAGAATATCATCGCCAGGCAGCTGAGGAAGCCCATCAGCGACAGGACGGGTAGCTTGCCTATGCTCAAAGGCGACTTGAACTCCCTTTTGATGTCAGGCCTCCTGTACCTCAGCACGATGTTGGAGAGGTTCACTAGGGCGAAGATGGCGAAGGCCATGAAGTCCGTTATCTTGGCCACAAACTCGACGCTCTCCATCATGACGAACGCGAAGACTAAGACCATGGTCAGCAGGACGGAGAAGTGGGGTGTCCTGGTCTTCCCGTTTATCTGGGAGAAGGCCTTTGGAAGCTTCCCGGCCTCGGAAAGGCCATAGAGCATCCTCGAGCCGCTCAGGAGCAGTATAAGTACAGTACCCCCCGTGGAGAAGAGGATTATGAACGACATGATGGGGCTAAGGCTGCCCAGTATCTGGCCGGCAACAAGCTTCAGCGGCGCCTCGGACTGCCCAAGCGTTCGCCAATCCACTATGCTCACCACCGATATCGACACCAGTATGTAGAGGATTGAAGATATGGCGAGGGAAATCAGGAGGGCCTTAGGCACGACCTTTTTCGCGTTCCGCGTCTCCTCTGACATGTTCACTATGTCCTCGAAGCCCAGGAAGGCGAAGAATATAAGGGCGGCCGCGGAGAATACGCCGAAAGCCCCGGATGGCATCTCCATGTAGTTTACCGAGCCCCAGTGAGGGATCCCGAAGACTATTATCAGTATGAGCCCCAGCACCTCCGCGCTGGTCATGAATATTGTCAGTATGGTGGATTCCTTTATCCCCTTGAGGTTCACCAGCGACATGAGTATGACTAGCCCCAGCGCGTTCCAGATGTAGGGGGTTCCGAAAACGGCTGAGAAGTATGCTGCAAAGCCCAAGGAGACTGCGGCCGCGCCAATTATGTTGCCCGCGATCTCCCCCAACGTCATGGTGACGCTGACCCACTCCTTGCGAAAGGCGTTCTGGGTGTAGTGGTATATCGACGCGTCCTTTGAGAACATCGACGAGAGCTCGGCGTAGCTCATCGCGGTGAAGCCGCCGACGAAGAAGCTTACCATGAAGGCCATCCACAGCGAGTTCCCGGTCATTGCGGCCGCCTTGCCTATTATGACGTAGATTCCGGCCCCCACTATGACGCCGATGCCGTACATGACGAGGGTGAAAAGGTTGACGTCTTTCTTGAGGGCAAGCTTTTTCATACCTAATATATGGGTGGCTTTTTAATTATTTTTTACCCTGCAGGTGTAATGGAAATGTGCATCTACACCTTGCACGGCCGTATTCAAAAAGGAAAGTTTACGCTTGAATTTGATAAAAAATAGTCTAAACCTGCTTTTCTTCCTCTATGCCGGTATCCATCCTTGGTTCTACCCCAAGTTCCATCCCGAGGATTTTGTCCTTTACTTTGTAGTCTCCGTAAAAGAAGTTCCTCCAGATTGCCCTCTTCAGTTTTATCGTCTTCTTCATACCCTAACACCACTCAAGAAAGAGTCGATTAGAATGTAGAACAATATATTAGTTTCAACAATATTTAAAACCTGTATGAAATTTGTCACCACTATTCAGTTTAAGATGTCGCCGCTCTCCTTGACCGTCTCCCAGACGTGGAAGACCTCAACGCCTTCGATGCCCTTCACTTGCCTTATGTTGTCTAGGACTATGCCTGCTATCTCGCCTGCATCCTTCCCCCTCAGCTTGGCCACCAGACTCCATTTCCCGTTGACTATGAAGACCTCCGAGACGCCGCTTGCCGCACTGACCCTTTTTGCGACCTCCCTCAGATCCTCCTGCATGCTCACCTTGGCCAGAAGCAATGCGGTGGAGCCCTTGTCGAGCTTCTCCCTGTCCAGCACAGCCTTGTAGCCCCTGATTACCTTCCCCTTCTCCAGCTTCTTTATCCTCTCGAAGACCGAGGTCATGGACAGCTTCATCGAGTCCGAGACGTCCTTAAGGCTTTTCTTTCCGTCCCTCTCCAGGTCCTTCAGGATCCTCAAATCTTTTTCGTCCAATTTGACTGTTTTCATGAATATATTTTAGGTCGGAAAGCATTTATTAGTGTTTTTTTCACTTCCCCTGGAAACTCAGATTTCTATGCCTTTTTTCAATGCCTGCTGGACAATTGTCACACCTTTGCTCAGCTTCTCGAATTCTTCCGGTGTGTAGCAAATAAAGTCGACCGGATATTTCATTTTCCAATAACGGTGAAGGCCCAAAGGCCGCTTGAGAAAACTTTTTCCTCTGAATTTTTTGCTGACCAAAATCAAATCGACATCGCTATGCTTGCCGTAATCTCCGGTGGCTCTGGAACCAAAGAATACTATCCTCTCTATCTCGTAATCTTTCGCCATATTTTTGAATTCCTTCAGGCGTCTCACGACTTCAATCCTTTCTTTATCCATTTCAAAACACCTTTTGCCGCATTTATCACATCGGCAACTTCCTTTTCGTCATACTTTTCCTCAACGTCAGGGTACCTTGAGACAAAATAAGCTGGGTTTATTATTTCGCATAAGCCCACAACATCTTTGCTTGCATTCACACTTTCCGCAAGTTTCATCAGATTGTGTATCTTGTCGAATCTCTTTAACTTATCTATCTGAAACGACTTCAACCCCTTCTCAGCAGACTGATGGGCATAGAAGACCGCAGCGTCGTATCTTTTGCCCTTGAAATTGTAAACGGATGTGTCCAAGTCCTGCTCTGCCTTAAACAACCACTTTTTGGCGTCTTTTTCCATAGATTATATTTAGTTAATATGCTTAAAAATAAGTTGTTCTTATTGGCATTTTTTTCATTTCCTCTTTGGCAAAACCCTCGCCCTGTAGAACCAGACTGCCCCGCCGATGGCTGTCACCACGAGGATTATGGCGAGGTTGCTCCATATCGTGATGGGCACCTTGGCCACCTTGTTTGAGTAGTAGATCATCAGCGGCACGACCGATATGCTGAGCAGGACTATGGTCGCGAGCCTCTCCACCGGGTCGAGGTCCTCCTTCCTAGGGAAGAATGCGTAGGAGAGCGCGAACCCCGGCAGTATCGTCAGCGCCGCGAAGCCGAAGACGAACCTGATTGCAGATGACAAATCCAAACCCGACACCAAATATAATTCCAAAGACAAGTTTATAAAATTAGGGGATTCCAATATTATACAGTGGGCCTATGAAGCTAGTCGTCATGATTCCAGCGTTCAACGAGGAGAGGAGCATAGGCTCCGTCATAAAGGGCGCCCCGAGGAAGATAAGGGGCATAGATAGTGTGGAGGTCCTCGTCATAGATGATGGCTCTACAGACGCGACTGCCAAACTTTCGAGGGATGCGGGAGCGGATAGGGTCGTCTCGCTTGGGAGGAACACCGGATTGGGCTTCGCATTCAAGACCGGCGTGAAGAGCGCGCTGGAGATGGGGGCGGACATAGCTGTCATAATAGACGGGGATGGCCAGTTCGACCCTGCGGACATAAAGGAGATAATCCAGCCTGTGCTGAGGGGCGAGGCCGACATGGTCACGTGCTCAAGGTTCCTGGACAAGGACGTCATCTCCAAGTGGCCCTGGCACAAGCGCTTCGGCAACTCAGTTTTCACTAAAGTCGTGAACTACATCACCAAGAGCAACTTCACAGACACACAGTGTGGCTTCCGCGCCTACAGCAGGGAGAGCCTGAAGAACCTGACCATATACGGCAGCTTCAACTGCGCGCAGGAGACCTTCCTCGACCTATCCAGGAAGAACTACAGGATAAGGGAGATGGCCTTCAAGGTCAAGTACGATGATAAAAGGAAATCCAGGGTCGCGGGAAACCTCTTCAAGTACGGAATGATGGTCACGATAAACCTCATAAGGACATTGAGGGATTACGGCCCGCTGACATTCTTCGGCACGGCGGGGCTCTCAGTCTTCTTGGCTGGCGTTATATCAGGACTGTACATACTGACATACAACATACGGACAGGGATGGCTTTCCCTCACCTAAAGTTCACCGTCCTTACCGGCGTCCTCCTTATCACAGGCTTCCAGCTCATAATACTCGCCCTGCTGGCCGACATGCTCGGGAGGCAGAGGAAGCTGATGGAAGAGATATACTACAGGCAGGGCGAGCTCATGGAGAGGAAGAAATAGCTGGCAATCTTTCCTTGTCCTTTAACCACGCGGCAGGTATGATATTCTATTCAGTAGAAATCTTTTTATAACCCGGTTATACATTATATTTGATGGGGGTATTTTGATGGTGGAAGACTTGACTTGCGTCGTCTGCAAGAAGCCGATAGAGGGCAACTACTACATTGGGAAGATAAAGTCGATGGACGTGGTCTTTTGCGGGGAGCACAAGGACTTCTGCGAGAGATGCGACAGGATGGAGTTCTGCGACCAGGACGGGGTATGCATGGCTGAGGACCTGAAGTGATGCGAGGGCGCTAGATAGAGGCCCAGCTGGGGACAGGTAGAAACTGGTTAAATCCATATGGATGTAACTGGAAGTTACAGAATTTTGGGCTTCAATCGATTTTGATAATTATTCTTCTTCAATTCTTACTAGAACACTTTGAACTTTTTTGGTTTTTGGATAATAACTGGATCCAGGGTCTATTGCATAAGGATGAGGTAAATTCGCTTCTCTAACAATTTTTTCAAAATCTTCTAAAGGAAAATAACTAAGTCCTGTCGCCAAGGAAAATGCTAATTCATACCCTTCTTTAATAGTTGGTTGTACTTCTAATCCAAGTACATTTCTAATTGCAGCTTGAACGGTTGGAATGACAGCATTTAATTGCTTGGCAACTTGAGGTCCCATAAGATATGTCATAAAAGCAATTAGTAAAAATAATTATAAATTCTCTCTTTTTTTTATAAAGTAGAATTTTTTTTCCTATAAAATAGAAGTGGGCCCAGCTGGGGACAGGCTGAAAGCGGTTAAACCCATAGGGATATAACTGGAAGTTACAGAATGATAGGTTTAAATATTAGTAAGATAATCTTACTTTATGAAAATCAAACCGGATGACGTGGAATTGACAAGGCTCAGCTCCAAGGGTCAGGTGGTTTTGCCTAACGATATAAGGGAGAAATTAAACTTAGAGAAGGGCACACTTTTTGCAGTCACAACCAGTGATGGATTGATAGTCCTCAAAAAAATAGAAACTGGAATGAATCCTGAAGACTTGGAAACGCTAAAACTAATACAAGAGGCTTGGGAAGACATAGAGAAGGGCAGATACAAGAGTGCGACTCCTGAGGAATTTTTCCAAAAGATGAACAAATGGCGAAAGTAGAGAGAATTGTTTGGGCCCAGAAATATGAGGACGATGTAAAGAAAATCAAGGACAAAGCCGTCCTACAAAAACTTGAGAAACAGGTCAGGAAGGTAGTTTCTAATCCAAGCTTTGGAAAGCCTCTTAAATACGGATTAAAGTCCGAATGGGCAACCTATGTCAGGCCATATAGGTTGATATACAAAGTTGAGAAAAATGTCCTTTTTCTCTTGAGGTTTGAGCATAGAAAGAAAGTTTACTGATTTGCACGGGCGGATATAACAATGTTATACATTTTTTGCCATTCGGAAATGAAAGTGAGAACTTAAAAGAAAGATGTTTCCAGGTGTATAACGGCGTTATATTGACTTAAAAATAAAAAAATTATGTCTTTTTCAATAGGTCCCTGCACAGGCCGAATTCGTAATCCTTCTTGCACTCTTTCAGGAACTCTCCGAAATCTTTCAGTACCTTCTCCCCTCTATTCCTGTAAAAGAGCCTCCTTTTGAGACCCAAGTCGAAATCGGCGCCGCAGAACTCGTTGAGGTGGGCGTATATAACATTGTTATATTTTTTGTGGGCCGAAAAGAGCCAGGAAAAATTCTTTTTACCTATCAGCTGGAACCATGTAGACCCGAAGGGCACGACATTCCTGGAGATTGGTATCTCGAGAAGCTTCCCAACCATGTAAGGCTCCCCCTTTGCCGTGAGGTTGAAGTACCTGCCCGGAAGGATTCCAGGCACCAACGAGCTGTCGTACCTGAAACCCAGTTCCGGCAGCATCTCGAGTATATCCTTGTTCGTCCTGAAGAAGGGTGCCCTGAAGCCTATCGGATTCACCCCAATGTTATCCTTGAAGAGCTTTTTCAGCCTCGTCAGCTCATCCCTTACCTGTCCTATTGGCTTCCCTGTCAGCCTCTCGTGGTCCAGGCCATGGCAGGCTATCTCGTGCCTCTTCCCTATCTCCCTCAGCTCGTCGCTGAACTTCGGGATAAGCTTGCCATTGACGAAGAAGGTCGCCCTTATTCCATTCTCATCCAGCATGTTGAGGAATGCGGACAGCACCCCCATACACTTGGTGGTCTCGAAGACGCCGAAATCCGTCTCCAGGTCGACCGTGAGCAATATACTCTTCACTTTTGAACGCACCATCCTTCCCTTCGTTCCCTTTACATAAAATCTTCCGCTAATTTTAAATACATCCCCCTCAATAAGAATTTGTTGTCGGCCTGCGAAAATGGTGATTTGAATGGCGAAAGACCACATAGGAAAAACAGTCTCTTTGGCTACTTTAGGCGTAGGCTCAGGCTGCGGCAAAGTCGTTGATTACGGGGCAGGCCGAGTTATATTAAGACCGTTAGGAGTGCCTTCCTTTTATGTGTCAATAGAAAGTCTTTACGACTTGGGAATAGAAGATGTTTACAGTGGCCAAAGAATTCGCCTTTCTTCAAAGGGGGCATCTCCATTAGGCCTTCCCTCAGAGGGCGCATATACTGTAAAATTTCCTCGGTCAAATCTGTTTGGCGGGAAAAACGTTTGTCTAACCCCAGAAGTTCCCAATATTTCAGTCGCAATCGAATTGTACGCCCAGAAATACGGTTATCCTGACGGCAAAACGCATAAGAGACCTCTTGATGAAGGAGGAAGCAGACACACACAAATAGGGTCTAGGTTTTTCAAAAAACGAAACAAGTAACCTCAACCCATGAAGTACTTTCCCCTTCCCTTCTGCTCCTGGTCCATCTGAGAGCCCGGCTTGTTCGCCCTCGGCCTCCCCGTGCCCTTGTCCTTCCTGAAGGTTATGTCGACCTGGCTGAGGAACCTGTTGAAGGACTCTTCAAGATTTGTAGGCTCCTCGACAATCCCCTGAACGCCAGGCTTGCCTGTGAATAGCATCCCCCTGTCCGATATCTGGCTCAGGAAGAGGAGGTCATGGTCTATTATCATCGCCGATGTCTCCTGCCTCTCCACCAGCCTCCTTATCATCACCGCCAAGTTCAGCCTCTGGTCGACGTCCAGGAACGCCGACGGCTCGTCCAGCAGGTATAGGTCAGCCTCCTGGCTCACGCACACCGCTATCGCCACCCTCTGCAGCTCCCCGCCGGAAAGCTTGTTGACGTTGTTGTTGAGCAGCCTCTCGAGCCCCAGCGGCTTGAGGATGGTGGACTCATAGTCCGACCCGCCGAACTTCTTTGTCGTCGACCCGAGCAGCTCCGCCACCGTGCCGTCGAAGTCCGTCCTCGGGTACTGCGACTTGTACGATATCTTCAGCTTCTCGCTCATCGAGCCCTTGTCGGGCTTCAGCTCCCCCGCGAATATCCTCGCAAGGGTCGTCTTCCCCAGCGCATTGGCGCCCAGGATGCCGAGTATCTCCTTCTTTCTGACGTCGCCCTTCGCGACCTTGAGCGTAAAATCCCCCAGCCTCTTCTCGATACCCTCGAAGGAAAGCAAATCCCCGCTCCCGCCCTTGTCCTCCACGAACGTGGTGTTGAAGAAGATGGGGGTCTCCCTTATCCTGACGTTGTCCTCCTTCACCATGCCGTCGAGGAAGGCGTTTATCCCGACACGAACGGAGTAGGGGCTAGATACTATCCCGTAGGCCCCGGGAGAGCCGTAGAATATGTGCACCGCATCGGCAAGGAAATCGAGCGTGGCCAGGTCATGGTCCACCACCATGACGGACTTGTCCGAGCAGAACTCCTTTATGACCTTGGAGGTCTCAACCCTCTGGAAGACGTCCAGGAAGCTTGTCGGCTCGTCCAGGTAGTAGATGTCCGCGTCCTTCGCCAGCGTGGCCGCTATCGCCACCCTCTGCAGCTCCCCGCCGGACACCTCCTCAACCTTGCTGTCGAGGATCTTCCCTATCTCGAACCTCTCGATCAAATCGTTGAGTATCCCCCTCTCGTCCACCTTATCCAGCAGGCCGGATATTTTCCCAGTATAGAGGGAGGGTATCTTGTCCACCCTCTGGAGCTTGTATGATATGGTCATCTTCCCGTCCTTCAGCCTGGTCAGGTACTCCTGCAGCTCAGTCCCTCTGAACAGGCCTATCAGCTCCGAGAGCTCCACATCCTTCCCCGGAATCCCCAAGTTAGGCTTCATGTGGCCAGAGAGGATTTCCAGTGCGGTCGTCTTCCCGAGCCCGTTGGACCCTATGAGCCCGACTACCTTGCCCGGCACCGGGAAAGGGAGCCTGAAGAGCACGAACTGGTTGTCCCCGAACCTGTGGATTGCCGTCTCCTCGAGCATCTCCGGCAGATTGACGACATCGATGGCACGGAAGGGGCACTTCCTCACGCAGATGCCGCAGCCTATGCAGACGTCCTCGATTATCATCGCCGTCTTTGCCGGCCCCTGGATTATGCACTCCTCGCCTGAAAGGTTCGGCGGGCAGACCCTGATGCACAGGTAGTTCCCGCACTTCTGCGGCCTGCACTTCTCCCTATCGACTATAGCAATCCTCTTCCTCATCGGGACAACCTACACAAAGACCAATTCGATTTTCTCATTTAAAATGGAGCTGGTCATCCTCGAGAACTCCTCGGGCTCTATCGGCAGGGAGGCGGCCTCGTTCCTGGGCACCTTTATCTTGTAGGACTTGCCGCCGTCAGAATAGACGATGTTGACGCCGAGTATGTGGGTGTTGTGGAAGAGGTTCCTTATGAACTCCTCGGTGCTCGACGAATAAGGGACGACCCTGACGTGCTTGCCTATGTCCTGCGCAAGCTTCTTCGCCATCCCGCCGTCCTTCCCAATCAACAGGGAGGCCCCATCGCTGTCGGTGACTATTATGACCATATTCTCGCTGTCCACGGTCCTCTTTATCTCCACGTCCTTCAGGAACTCGTACTTCTTGAGGACCTTGCCCAGCTTCCTCATCATCTTTATCTCGCTCTCCTTTATCCCAGCCTCGCCGACGACCTTGGCGCAGCTTTCGCAAAGGAGCCCGCCCTTGAGGCATTTCTGGCAGATAAGGAACCTCATGAATTATCACTGGATTTTAGAAATATTAATATTTGATATGAATCACAATCCCCTGAGAAATCGCCCAAGGCAAAAGCGGTAGGCAAACATAATATATGCCGAAGAAAATATTTATCCTTCCGGTAGAGCATTTTAAAACCCTTTCGACCCGAAAAATAATCTAATGACCAATGGGCTCGTCATCCTCGTCCTCACATACGAAGGCTACGGCATCAAGGAAGAAAGGTATCTGGGGGAGGACATCTACGAGGAGCTCAGGAGGATGGGCAGGGACGACGTGGAGCTGGTCTACGCCTGCGCCACAAAGTTCCGCGACTCCTCACAAAAAGTCGAGATAACCAAGAGCGTCAGGAACAAGGATGTCTACATCATCCATCCCATTTACACCGACGCCGCCGAGCACATCATGCTGGCAGCCGAGGCCGGCCAGGCCGCGAAGCTTGGGGACGCCTCGAGCGTCGTCCTGATCGAACCCTACAACAGGTATTTCCGCCAGGACAGGAGGACGGGAAGGGAGCCGGTCACCGCAAGGCTTGTGGCCGAGCTCTACGAGGATGCGGGGATAGACCACGTCTTCACCCTCGATGCCCACACGGAGCAGATACAGATGGCCTTCAACACAAAATGCTCCATAGAGACGCTCCCGAGCACAAAGCTCATCAGCAACTACATAAAGGACAACTATTCGACTGAGAACGTGGTCGTCTGCTCTCCGGACACGGGCGCGGTCAAGAGGGCCAGGTCCCTCGCGAACTCGCTGGGGCTGCCGATGGCCATAATCCACAAGAGGAGGATAAGGGAGGGGGTCCTCGACGAGGAGACGCTGGATGTCATCGGCGATGTGGAGGGGAAAACCGTCTTCATAAGGGATGACGTCACATCCACCTTCACAACCCTAATACACGCCTCCGAGTCACTGAAGTCCGCTGGCGCTAAGGACGTATACGCATGCGTGACGCACCTTGACATAGACGACGAGGCGAAGGAGAAGCTGATGGGGAGCGACATCCATGTCATAGGCACCAACTCGGTGCCGGTAGACCTTACCGACAAGGAGAAGGAGAGGATAGACATAATAGACATAGCCCCGCTGCTGGCTTGCGTCATAAGCATGAGGTCCAAGGGCGAGTCGATAGCCAAATTCTTCCAGACCTCTTCCGACAACAAGTTCGACTCCTAGGCCTCAAACTGGACAGGTCCCGTTGTTGCAGGGCTTGTTCCCCAAGAGAATCCAGTCTATGAAGAGCCAGGTCGAGTAGACCATCAATACTATCAGGACTATTCCCAGGACTGTCAGGAAGGCATTGAAGTACCTGTTCACGAACTCCGCAAGCCCTGGCTTCCCACCCTTTGCAAGCTTCGAGACGATCCTGGCCTTCATCTTCTTGTCGAAGGACATCTGGCACGGCCTCAGCCTGAGCTTGTCCCAGAAGCACTTCCAGGATTCCCTTATCAGGGGCCTGAATTTCGGGAAGAAGAGGCCCAGAACTGCCATTATCAGGAACAGCACGAGGCATGGTATGCAGAATATCACCATAAACACAACCTTCGATAAGGACTATTTTATCATTTTCACCTTTAAAACTTTAACCATCTCACTACCTCAGATTGGAGTCATCTATATTAAATAGGAAAAACTTATATAATATAAATCAAATAATTTAGTATAGAAAAGAGGAAAACAAGGTGAACATCGTAATGAAGATTGATGTGATAAAAATTTTGTTTGTTGCGGTTTTCGCAAGCTTTTTGTGGGTATCGACATCTCTCGTCTTTGGGGATCAGCAATTCACTGACAAGCCTATGAACGCAAGCCTTTCGCAGCCTATCTGCATAGAGATATCTGCCAACTACACCTTGGGGGTGTTCTTCACGAACACATCTCAGATAGGGACTCAGTACGCAATAACAGATACTTCAGTGCTCAACAACGCCACTAGCAATTACCTAAATGGGACGGCGTACAATCAGACTGCCTATTGGGTGAACGCCTGCAGCACCAACGCAATCAACGTGACGGGCTACCACTGCGTCTGTGCGGAGCTGACGTGCAGCTCTGGCGACTGTGCAGCGGGAACGGACGTGCTTTACGTCAACTATACAGCTGACGGCGGTGTAGGATGGACCAATGCAACGTCAACAGACCCGGCTGACGCTCCAGCAGACAGCAACTACTACTTCCCGATAATAGACAGTTACCAGATGGTTGCGCCAAACCTTCAGGCTTCAGGGGCAGGGCGATACATGTACTTGAGATACTGGATTAACCCCAGGCCGAACAATGCGCCATCAGGAGTCTACAACACGACTTACCAAGTGAGGGGAGTGGAGATAGGGACAGCTTCGGGGACCTGCTCATGCTAGTTTTTATTTTTTAGCATGCAATATTTAGCATGCAATATATTGATAGCGGAGAGAGACGATGAGAAAAGCTAGCTTTAATTTAGTTTACCTTGGGATTGTAGCGACCTTTCTTTACTTGATGACCCTTCATTCTGCAAGCTCCCAAGGCCTGGGTGTCGGCATAAACTCATATTCGATTACCTTCCAGGGGACGATATTCGACACCTTCACCGTGACGCCGAGGATAATAAATCCGAGCGAGTACCAGATAAAGGTCAAGGTCAGCTTCGACTGCGCAAACTGCGTCAGCAACGTCACGCTTTTCGGGAACAAGATAGGCGAGAAGATAGACGAGCCTAGGTCATACTTCACTATTCTCGACAACGACGTCACGGTCGGCCCAAGGGCTATGGGAGCCGACGGGGCGCCGGTCACCTTGAGGTTCTCGCCAAAGGTCATAGTGAAGAAATACTTCAGGTTCCACACGCCTGAATTCTTGAACTTCTTCGTCAGAGTCTTCGATAAGGACTACGGGAACACGCTCACAATACCATATTACACCATGTTCGTCGGCCAGAAGCACATGACTGGCCTCATAGTGGCGGAGGTGTACTGGTCGGACTTCGGCCCGATCGGTGTCGCACCGTCTGTGGGCTCGAGCTTCGACCTGAAGGCTTCAGGCGTACCATTGAGCAGCCTGATATTCCTGATATTGCTCCTTGTCCTGATAGTCCTGCTCATTTTGAGGAGAAGGAGAGCGAAGGCGAAAAGGCACAGCTACCAACCGAAGAAGGAATAGAAAACTACTTCCTGAACATCTTTCTGCATGCTGCCAAAACAAGGGCCAGCGATAGCACCAACAGGAGGAGCGGGTTTATCCCAGCAAGCTCTATGTTTGCCTTGGCCGTCACCGCTATCGCCGTCCTAACGTTCGTCGTCTTTGCCGTTATCCTGCCGGTGAAGGCTTCACGCCCAATTATGGGCTTATAAAAAGGTATCCTGAACTCTTTCCCGAAAATTGCGGGATGGAAAATTGTCTTCACAAACAGCCGGTTTTTGGCCAGAAGCACGATTTCCTGGGGATTGAAAGGGGTTGTGTTCTTTGTGACTGTCAGGCTGGATGGGGATATCAGGACATCGGGATGCAGTTCGAAGACGCCCCTTTCGCAGTCCCTGCAGGCGAAGGACACGTCCACATCAACGTCCGAGCTGCCAGGGTTGAAGAGGTAGAGCGAAGTGTAGCTGTTCCCGAAGGCCGATACCGTGTCGTTAATCTCTGGCGGCCAAATCCCCAGGCTGGTGGCTACTGTTATTGCTGGTATCACCAGAAGGCAAGCCACAATGAAAGACGCCTTAGGCACAGCTATCACCCGAAACCACCGCCATTATCTGGTAGGTGGTGTTGTAATCATAGGCCGGCGTGTTAGGGGGGACAGCCAGCCAGTATCTGAGATACACGTCATTTGGCGGGACTATATTCTGACCTACTTTCCTATTGTTGTCGAAGCCGATTATCAGTGGCTGCGAGACAGCCATCGCAGGGGTGGAGACGTCGTTGAGGTAGGCTACGCTCCATTTGACGTTGCGTATGTCTATCATCTGGTTGTTCGGCCCGGAGCAGTTCTCGGTGTTGCAGAGGTGGTTTGTCGCCCCCTGGCAGAGGTCAATAGGTGTGGTACCCGCGATGCGCACCCAGTATTCCGTCTTCTGGCTCGAGGCGTTGTAGTTCCAGATTGCGTCGTTGTCGCTGGTCCCTGATGTCAGCCTGTACT
>MFRS01000012.1:5584-7230 GCA_001784635.1 Candidatus Micrarchaeota archaeon RBG_16_49_10 | reverse complement strand
CTACACAGGCGACATCATAACAACGATAGGCGACGAGGAGCACAGGACACCGGTGACCGTCAAAGTAGTGATTCCCGAGGAGGCCCTGCTTGACGTAAAGGTCAAGGCACTTTCGAAGACCGTTCGGCCGGGAGGGGAAGTCAAGTTTGAGATATCCCTCATAAACATGGGCCAGACCGCCACGATAGAGGACATAGTGGTCAACTACACGGTAAAGAACCTCGAGACCGACGAAATAGTTGTCAGGCATTCGGAAACCATAGCGGTTGACGACGTAGACACATATACAAAATCCTTAATGTTGCCAGAGGATACACCCTCCGGGAGATACATGATTGAAGCCGTTACCTCTTATTGGTTTGGGCAGAAGAGAGCGGTTGCGGCAGATGCGTTCGATGTCATCATGTTACCAGGACCTTTGATACTCATTAGAGGGCTCTTTTTGAGCTGGATAACTTACGCAGTATTGTTCGGCCTGGCTCCCATAGCATATATCGGCCTGAAGGCATTGAGAAGATACAGGGAGATGAAGGTTGCCAAGTCAAGGTACATCTACCCGCTTGACTTCAAGAAGCTGCCTCAAGCTGGAGAGAGGTCATTGTACCTCGGGAAGATCGCAGAGACCGATGTGAAGGCATACATGGAGTTAGACAGGCTGACGGTGCACTCGCTCGCTGCAGGTGGTACGGGCTCCGGCAAGACAGTATCAGCTATGGTCACGGCAGAGGAACTGCTCAAGAAGAACATACCAGTCATAGTCTTCGACCCGACGGCCCAGTGGACAGGCTTCATCAAGCCTCAGAAAGACAAGCAGATGCTTGACCTCTTCGCCAAGTTTGGCCTAAAGCCGGAAGAGGCCCGCTCCTTCAAGACAAACATAGTGGAGGTCACGGACCCCGACATGGAACTTAATTTGAAGAAGTACATAGTGCCGGGAGAGATTTCCGTCTTTGTCATGAACAAGCTGGCTTTGGGCAGGCTCGACAACTTCGTCAAGAGGACGATAGAGGAGTTGTTCGCGATGAACTGGCCAGAGTCCAGGGAGCTCAAGTTGATGGTGGTCTACGATGAGGTTCATAGGTTGCTGCCTAAGTACGGCGGTAAGGGAGGTTATATCTCGCTCGAAAGGGGTTGCAGGGAGTTCCGTAAGTGGGGTATTGCCATATTCATGATATCCCAGGTACTCATGGACTTCCGTGGAGCGATGAGGGCAAACATCGCCACAGAGATCCAGCTCAGGACCAAGTACGAGGGCGACATACTGAGGGTTAAGACAAAGCACGGCAAGGATTACGCCTCGAAGATTGTCAAACTGACGACAGGTACCGCCTTGTACCACAACACCGAGTACAACAACGGGAAGCCATGGTTCGTCAACTTCAGGCCACTGGTCCATGAGACGAAGAGGCTGACAGACGACGAGATAAAGGAATACAACGGCATAAAGGGTAGGATAGAGGATTTGGATGCTAGGGTTGAAAGATTAAAATCGAAGAAAGTCGATACATATGATATAGAACTCGAGCTCAATATGGCGAAGGAAAAGCTGAAGATAGGCATGTTCAGGGTGGCTGAAACCTACATAGAGTCTGTAGGTAACAGGATAAAGAACTTGGAGAAATGATTGGATGTTGTTCAAGAAAAAG
>MFRS01000012.1:0-5576 GCA_001784635.1 Candidatus Micrarchaeota archaeon RBG_16_49_10 | reverse complement strand
GTTGAGCAGCTCGCCGAGACGCGCAACCACATCAAGGAGATGCTGTCTTCCCTGGAGGGCGAGTACAACAGCGCATCCATCTCCGAGTCCAGCTACAATGAGATAAAGGGCAAGAACCTGAAGAAGCTGGAGGAGATAGAGTCGAAGATAAAGGAGATGGGCGGTAGCGTTGAAGAGCCCAAACCCGTAATCAATGGCCACTACAATAAAAAAGAGAAGGCTGAAAAGCCCGTTTCTGCTGAATCTCAGACGTCGGAAGCTTTGGAGCAACCCTCCCCAAAAACTAAGGAGAAAAAAGGCAAAAAGAAGTTGAAGGCCGGAACTTTGGGCGCCTCCCTGACAGACGTTCCCGGCTATCAAGGCTCGCCTGTTGAGGGGGAAAGTGAGGGTGGAGATGAAACCCAGGAAGAGCCTTCAGTTAAGGAGGCGAAGGCGAAAGAAGTTCCAGATTCAAAAAAAACTGAAGAAACTACCGTGCCTATCCCAATTTCAGCCAAACCTGACGCGGGGATAGAGAAAGAATTCAACAGGATTAACTTCGAGCTGGAGAGGCTCAAGCTTCTTTTGGAATCAACCAAGGAGACCAGAGGGATCGTGGACGAGAGGCTTCAAAGGCTCACCGAAAACATAGGCGAGCTCAGGTCGATGATATATCAGAAGGAGGGACAGATAGACGAGCTTGAGGTCAAGACGCAAAGGGTCGAGGAAATAATAACCTCAGTAAAGCCTGAAAACTTCACTAAGGAGCTCTCCAAGAGGGATACGCAAATTTCTAATCTTGAGTTGAGGATGGAGAAGGCAGAGGCCAAGATTGACGAAATGCTTAGGATAGTCAAGGACGTCCAGAAGGTGATGTCCCAGATGGGCAATCTGGACAATGTAGTCGATGTGGGCAGGAAGACCGCGGACAAATTACTGAAGATGCAGAACCTAGCCGACTCTACGGAGAGGTACTCGAAGAACATACAGAAATTGTATGTCGATATCAGCAGGGGGCTGGAAGAGATAGAACGAGTAAAGGCGTCGCATGAAAGAATCGACGGATCTCTCAAAGATATGACCAACTCAGTAGATTCGCTCAACACAAAAATTGAGAAATACGCCACCTTGGGCGACCTCAACGACCTGAGAGAGGCTGTCGCTCTTTCTTCGAGGGAGGTTGACAACGTGAAGAATTTCGTCTCCTCAAGGATTCCGGTATTGGAGACACTGTCAGAGCCTCTCAAGAAGTTCAAAGAAGAGAAGGAGGAGCTCGAGGTAATCCTCAGCTCGCTTGACGAGAAGCACTCTGAAGGCAAGATAAAGGACGACGAATACAAGGCTTTGAGGGGAGCCAACGAGAAGAAACTTGTCGGGATAGAGAAGCAAATAAAAAAGGAGTGGAGGAGGATAGAGAAGACAAGAAAAAATGTCGGCGCCCCGATACCGAGCTCGATAAAACCACCCAAGGAGGAAATTAAGGCGGATAAGCTCACCGAAGAGCCTGAAGTCGTTGAACAACCTGCCAAGGAAAAAGAATCACAGGGAAAGATTACAAAAAAGGAAAGACACGAAGAAAGGGTTGAACCCCTGCCGATGAAGAAAAGCATCATGGAAGAGCTCGACGACCTTTTGAACAAAGGCTTGATAACAAAGCAGGCTTACGAGAGGACAAAGATTACTCTCTCAAAAAAAGCTTAACTAGGCGATTGGACGCGATGAGAACGAAATGGATACTGTTAGTGTTGTTTATAGCAATTTTTCTTAGTGTTATTTCCACCGCAAGGGCAGAAGACGAGTGGTGGAACAAGACATGGAAATACAGGGTCAAGGTCGAGATAGACTCCCCCCAGGACAGAAACGACTGGCCAGTCGAATATGAAATCAACTTCACAGACCTCTTCCAGCAGGCCCAGACCCCTGCAACCTTTCAAACAAACTCGACGAGGGTAATCGCTTACAACTCCACAGGCAGCGTCCTTTTTGAGGTTCCTAGCCAATTCGAGACGGGTTTGGGCTTCGACGCGGCAACCAATGCACTGGGAACTTTGGTATGGCAACTGAACGGGACGACGACAAACACCACGGCCAGGTACTATTACATTTATTTCGATAGGCTAAGCAACGGTTTCAAGGAGAACAAGACATACACTAGCAATCTCTACATAAACTACACGGGCGACGGCTCCGAGGAGTTTGACGTGAACACCACCGTGATGAGATTTTTCATAGACACCGTGAGAGCCCAGAACACTTCCGGCCTCTATAGGGTTGCCGGTACCGAGCTGGAGGGCAATCTGTTCAACCTTAATTCAACATCGAGGACGGCGGAATATCAGGAATACTTCAACGGCTCCCACAACGTCACTTTCGACATCGGCTCAAGGACAAACTTCACCGTAGGACCGGTAAGGATTGTGGTGGAGCAGACCGGGGACGAAATAGTCTGGAACCAGGCAGCCAGCAAGACGGGCCAGGCTAACATAACAAAGAGGTACTACTTTTACGACGGCCTCCCGTGGTTCAAGGTCTACCAAAGCATAACCAACACGGACGCATCGAGCATAACCAGAAACTCGACAGCCGCCGGCGCTTTGATATTTGATGCTGAAAGAATCTGGAACAACCACCTGAGCGGCGGGAATTTTGACGAACCTTACTCATGGTCATGGTCTTCCGACAAGGACGGTGCTTTTCTGGTGGGAATAATAAACGTCAACCAGACCGGCACAGCCAACTTCTATTCTTACAGCGATACGGCAAGCGGCAGGATAGGTATCGGGCTAAACAGCACCTCCATCTCTGCAGGCGAGTCGATAACCGACACCGCGGCTCTAGTCTTTAACGACACCAGCAGCAACTACATCGACATAGTGGAAGGCCTTAAGGACAAGTTCGAAAGGCCGCTCAACATCACGACCTATGGCGTTCAAATATTGCCTATCTATTTGATACCGCAGACCGATTACCCGATATACAACCGCAACGAGACGGCCGAGATTACCGTCAACGTCTCGTATGACCCGTTCGATATGGCAAGTTACGTAAACGTGACACTTGATCTGGGAACATCTAACACGTCAGACGACATCACCATTATATTGTACGATGACCAGACGCATGGCGATTCTGTAATGGCCGACAAAGTTTACACGAACTCGTACGACTTTTTAAACTCGGCCGAGACGGGGGTATGGAACTTGAGCGCAACTGCCTATAATGACGTCTTCGAAAGGATTAACGAGACGTTCATAACTTTCAATGTGACCAGCACATATAACGTATCCCTCTCGATAAACCAAGCTGTGGGTTTCATAAACAGGACAGTTAACCTAACGACAGATGTCACCAACTACAGGGGCGATATATTCATACTTGGAGTGCTCATGAACTGTAGCTACAATTCCACGTATCTACCTTCGCCAACCGACTACGGCAACGGGACATACTTTCTCCAGTTTACGGCCCCCCCATCGTTTGGAAGTTGGTTGTTGAATTGCACCTCTTCCAAAAACCAGAACTTCGGCTACGGAACTGGTAACTTCAGCACTGAAGGCTTCACGGCAAACGTTTCGATGGCGCTTACACCTGAGAACCAAACGTCCACCGTCATCACCCTTAACACATCCGACTCTTTCAACTTTACCGTCAACGCAACTACATACGGAAATGCCAATACATACAACGTCAACATGTCAGTTGCGACTCCCCAGAACATATCAGTTCTGCAATCGCTCCAGGAATGCGGCGACATACTCCTTAACCAGTCATGCAACAGGAACTTCACGGTGACAGTTGAAAACGCAACACCACCCGGAGTCTACACACTCAATGTCACGGTGCTTTGGCAAAACGCTGACGGCACCCAAGCAAGCAACCAAACAACCTTCCAAATCTTGGTGACGTCGAACTACATCATGGAGGTTCCGGAAAACAACGTGACCGGCTTTGCGGCAAGAGGGAGCAACACAACAATAGAAAACTTAACCCTAGTTTCGGTTGGTAACGACAACATAACAAACTTCACTTTCACGGCCTACGGCTTCCCCTCAGGGTTCTTGTTCTACTTTGAGCCTTCAGCTGTAACCTATGTTAGTCCAGGCTCTAACCAACCATTCCAAATGGTTTTGTTCGTTCCCTCTAACACAGCCACCGGTTTATATAACGGCATCCTCAATGTGAGCAGCAATGGTGGCTCGAAGAACCTGACGGTGAACATAACAGTATCTGGCACAAATTTCACCATTTCAATATTGCCTACAAACCACACAGCCACTACAATAATGTGGAACGTTTCGGAGAATTTCACTTTCCAGTCCACATCAAAAAACATAGGGAATGTCACTGGGTACTCCACGAACATAAGCCTTCAACTCCCCCAGCGCATTTACTCCAATTCCTCTTTCGAGCAATGCGACGACCAGGCGGAAAACTCCACATGCAGCCATAACTTCGAGATAATGGTAGAAAACGCCACGGCGTCAGGAGAGTACTTGATAAACGTAACCGTTTCATGGTTAGACCCGGCGATAGGCGTAAACTCCAATACGACTATCCTAAACGTCACTGTAACGCCCAATGTCCAGATGGAGATATTTGAGGGTGCGATATCATCCAACTCAACCGAGGGCCAAACAACCGGTGTAGGCAATTTCACTATAAGATCCATTGGAAACGACCCCATAAACAATGTGAGTTTTAATGTCTCAGGCCTGCCGGCAGGCATAAACCTAACTTTCGACCCGACTGTCACATACGTGAACGGCAGCACTTTTCAATTAATCAGAGTGAACTCTACGGTGACTGAGGGGTACAACCCCGGGACCTATAATGGCAGTCTAAACATAACGAGTACTGACGGTTCGAAAAACATCACTCTGACAATACAAGTTCCCATCAGCAGGACTTGGACGATAAACGCGACATACTGCGAGAGGCCGATGGCCCCTATAATTGGGACTCTTTGCTTTTTGCTAGTCAACAACACTGGGAACATGGAGATAAACTTCAACATAACTCCCCCTACAGGTAACTACACGACGCCGAACGAGACCAACTTCGCCGTACAGAAACAGAACTTTCACATCTTTTCGATAGACTACAATGTAACGGACGCTCCGGTAACCTTCCACTACTCCTACTTCAATCTTTCGGCTGTTGAAATCCAAGGCTACCCTAACTCCACTATAATAACAGTCGTCCTGAACCCATACATAGGGCCCCTAATAGACTTAACGGTTACGCCTAACGAAACGAAGCAGTTGGGCTCTATCTATGTTTGGGCCAACGTGACTGACCAATCCAGCAAAGGATTGTTGTGGGTCAGGATAAACGTAACTACCCCAAGCAACCTGACCTTTAGCAACACTCTAGCTAACATAACTCCAATAGGCAACGTTTCTGAATGGGCTCTAGCATTCCCCGGAAACTGGGGCAACACAACCGAGAAAGGATACTATTTTTTCTTGGTGTACTCTCAAGACAGCCTCAACATTACAACAAACGATACGGAGAATGTTCTTGTTTACACAAACATGACTGTCTCTTTAGACATGGCCCAGAACTACTATCAGGGCGAGCATGCGGTCAGGATAAAC
>MFRS01000011.1:61482-61546 GCA_001784635.1 Candidatus Micrarchaeota archaeon RBG_16_49_10 | reverse complement strand
TGTAGAGCATCTACAAGCTCGACTCTGCGTACAGCTATAAAACTCTTGAGATCCTTCTCCCACA
>MFRS01000011.1:44355-61458 GCA_001784635.1 Candidatus Micrarchaeota archaeon RBG_16_49_10 | reverse complement strand
CGCTCCCCGCAATTACCTGTGGCAGCATAAGAGCCAAAAGGAACAAACAGCAAAACAATAATCGTCAGAATACCAAGAATAAGCAGCTTCCTCATAATCTAATTTTTGCAATTCCGGGCAAATAAACCTATCCCTCCAGTCTGGCCTCGACCTTGCCCTCGACCATCCCCTGTATCTCCGTAAGATTCTTCCCGAAGTACCTCTCGAACTCCGCCGTCGTCCTAAGGACGCGGGTCTTCCCGCTCTTCTCCGCGACCACCAGCCCCTTCCTCTCCAGCCTCTTTATGTACCCGTAGCTCTTGTTCCCCTGTATCTTGACGACCTGCGACTGCGCTATCGGCTGCCTCAATGCCACCAGCCCCAGCGTCCTCAGCATCCCGTCAGAGAGGTCGGAGTGCGGCGCCAGCGGCGAGACCCTGCCCGCGAAACTGTCCTTGACCTTGAAATGATATCCCTCCCCAGTCACGGCCAGTTCCAGCCCCCTACTGTCGATCTTCAGCTCCTCCCCCAGCTCGGCCAGTATGGACTTCAATTCCCCTTCCGGAATCTCCGTCACCTTCCTGAGCCTCTCGAGGCTGAGCGGGTTCTCGGACATGAAGAGAGCTGCTTCGACGAGGGCCTTCCTGCTCATGGTCATCTATTGGGATTTGAGAAATAAGTTTTTAAGGGTGACTGCATTGTCACTTTACCGTCAGTATAAGGTGTCACACCTTACTGCCCAGCCTGTCTTCAATGTGGAGCTTTATGGCATCTAATATGTTTACAACAGCCTCTTTATAGCTATTCCCCTGCGTGTAGCAACCCTGTAGCGAGGGGCAATAGGCGAAATAACCGTCCTTATCCCTTTCCACTACGAAAGAGACGTCGAACTTCCTCTTTTGCATCAGTACCCGAACCTCTTCTCGTAGTCCTTATGGTTCATCCACTCGAGTACCAAGCTAATCACAATAAGATTCTCGTTCTTGATTGTGTAGATTAACCTCCAACCCTTTGGGAGGTCATATTTCCATAGGTTGCTTACCCCATATTTCTTCACATATGTCTTGGGAATCAGGTTCTTCGGTATCTGTATCCCACAGAAGGCATTTTTCTCCATGTTGTCCAAGGCTTGGTTGACGAACCTGAACAGCTCCCTTCTTGATTCATCCCCCTCCTGTAGTTTGAAGAAAGCCCTCTTCAGGTCTTCATCGGCGAACCTTATCGTTGAAGGTAACTTCATTTGGATCTGCCCAGGTGTTTCATTTCATAGTATCTTCTCGCCTCCTCAGGATAGTATATCCAGCCTATCTTTCCTTCGGAGTCTATGGAGATCTTCCTCGACTGGAGGAGATAATCTATTATTACCGAGAAGGTCTGATACATAACCTTCTTTGGGAGCTTCTCCCACAGCTTCCTCTTCTTGAATTCCCCGTCGTGCTTCTTTATGAATTCTTCGACCATCAACACAGTGTCAAGCCGCGGGTAATGGATTATCCTCATGTTATATAAGTCTATATAACTAATATTAATAGTTTCCGAGTCACCCTGCTCAAAAGGAAAGCACAATTCTTTGGGCATCACAACAATATTTAGGGCATAACAGATAAATACATCCTCGCAAAAAATGGCATTTTATAGGCATAAGAGTGCTATATTTTGATACCAGCAATCTATGTTAAGTATAATTAACACAAAATAGAATCTACGTTAACTGTACCTTACCCAAAATATCCATACCTGAACAACAAATATTTGACCCTTTTCACACCCTTCTCTTCCCCCAAAAAACCGACCATTTTCATAGGATATTTCAGCTTTGTTATCCGCCTCCACGACAAGTCTGGCCTGTTCATGTACTTTTTGACTAAACCCGGGTTGTATGCCCAAACCACAAAGCCGTCCCTGCTCAGGATTATTTTTCCCGACTCCAACAGGTAGTCGAAAATCACGCAGAATGTCTGGTACATGACTTTGCTCGGTAGCTTCCTCCATATCTCCCTCTTCTTGAACTCACCGCTAGTATCCTCGATGAACTTCTCCACCATAAGGAAAGTGTCCAGCCGTGGATAACGGTTTATCTTCATATTTGACACCGACAATTCATGATAATCCTAGTCAACATGAAAAATCCGAAAGTGAAATTTATGGAATTTGTAGCATTCATTATTTCTATCCCCACCAGCCTTTTCTCTTTGTCGAAGTCCAAAACAAAATCGCTAATCTCCACGCTGGCGTTATATCCGCCTTTTTTATCGTATAAAAACAAGTCATCATTCTCCTCGTCGTAATCGAAATCAAAATCTCGCATTTTTCTCAACCAGGACTCTGTAAAGGCACAGACCTTGTCGATGTGTATTCCTTGTCGATTCATGCCTCTGCCGACTCGCTCCCCACAGCCATAAAACCCCGGTGGCCTTGATGTCGTTGATTCTTCTCCTTCTCCAATTTGATTCTTTCAGCGCAGAGTATTATCTTCTTCCCGCACAGCATGTAACCATATTCAAATATTTTTTTTCATGAAAATCACTTCCCAACAGGTTTTATTTTCTTCTCTTTCTCGAGGTTTTCAACCGCCTTGAGCACTGTCTTGGGGTTTATCTCAAGGTCCCTTATTATGTCCTCCATCCAGAAGGCCTCTTTCTTATGTCTGGTGTATTTTTCAATCTCTTTCATGGCCTGACTGAGCGACATTTTTCTGTATTCTACGGACCCTGAAGAGCCACAATTCCTACCGAGTTTTATGTATAGAATTCCCAGGACCAGAAACCCAAGCAACATAGGGAGGGAATCAAGCCAGAAAAATGTGTTAACAATTCCCGTAGCCTTTAAGAAGTACCACAAGATACCGATTGCGATAGACGAATAAACCACTATATCTGCAGGCTCCACCATCTTTTTCATGATATTACATCGGCGATTAAACTAATAAAGGAAACTCAAAAAACCCAAAAGGAGCCTTATTATAGCACCAAAAAGCCTAATTCCCATCTAAGGCATTGCCATAGAGATTTAAGTCTGTCCCTTCAAAATTCTAGAGTAAGTGGTTTGCATGTTGGACATAAGGATGATAAGGGAGAACCCCGATATTGTCAGGGCCAACCTGAGGAAGAGGGGGAGCGAGGAGAAGCTCAAGCTTTTGGAGAAGCTGATTAAGGACGATGCGCTTTGGAGGAAGCTACTCTCCGAAACTAATGAACTGAGGAAGCAGAAGAACATAATCACAATCAAGGTCGCATCCCTGAAGAAGGAGGGGAAGAAGGCGGACAAGGAGTTGAAGGAGGCAAATTCTCTGGATAAGAAAATTTCCGACAATGAAGAGAAGGTTAAGCAGCTTGAAGAGGGTACAAGGAACAGCCTCATGCGCATACCCAACATAATTCACGACTCAGTTCCCATTGGTAAGGACGACAGCGAGAACGTCGAGCTAAGGAGATGGGGCAAGATACCCGAGTTCGGCTTCAAGATAAGGGATCACATAGAGCTCGGTCTGATGAATGATTTCTTCGACATCGAGCGCGCGGCAAAAGTATCTGGTGCTAGATTTTATTACCTCAAGAACGATTTGGTGGAGCTTGACTTGGCCCTGCAGCAGTTCGGCCTTGCGGAACTGAAGGAGAGAGGATTCAAGATAGTCGAGCCGCCATTCATGATAAGGAGGAAGCCGTATGAGGGTGTGACCGACTTGGGCGATTTCGAGGATGTGATGTACAAGGTGGAGGGTGAGGACCTATATTTGATTGCGACATCGGAGCACCCCCTAGTTTCAATGTTCATGGACGAGATCATCGAAGAGGAAAAACTGCCGATTAAGCTTGCCGGCATAAGCCCTTGCTTCAGGAAGGAGGCGGGCTCGCATGGAAGGGATACCAAAGGCATCTTTCGTGTTCACCAGTTCAACAAGGTTGAACAGGTGATATTCTGCAGGCCCGAGGACTCGTGGAAGATGCACGAGGACCTGATAAAGAACACGGAGCACATATTCCAGAAACTCGAGCTCCCATACAAGATCGTGGACATATGCACCGGGGACATAGGGACCATCGCGGCGAAAAAGTATGACCTGGAGGTGTGGCTGCCGGGACAGAACAACTTCCGCGAGGCTGCGTCATGTTCGAACTGTACTGACTACCAAGCGAGAAGACTGAACATAAGGATGAGGAGGAAGGCCGGCGATAAGCCTGAAATTTTACATACCCTCAACAACACGGGTATAGCCACGGGAAGGGCGATGATCGCGATAATGGAGAACTACCAGCAGGAGGACGGCTCGATAGTCATACCGAAAGCGTTGAGGAAGCACATGGACGGCAGGGAAGTCATCCCAGCCAGAAAATAACTAATCTTACAGTAGCTCGAACTCTTCGGAATGGATATACCTTTTCTTCACACCCAACTCAATGAATTGTTTTTTTAGTGCCTTCATCATCCCCGGTGGGCCGCAGATTAAGATGTCCTTACCACTTAAACCTTTGCTGGTCTCCTTTATGAACTCCCCCGTTATGTGGCCTTTATCGTCGGAACAGAAGGTGACCATCCTTAAACTTTCGCCTTTGGTTGAGATTTTCGAAAGCTCGTTGGAAAATATGAGTTCGTCCTTGTTCTTGACGCAGTAGTAGAGGTCGATTGAGTATCCCTCATCCTTCAGGCTACGTGCCATGCTGAGGAATGGCGTTATCCCTATACCCCCGGCAACCCATATCTGCCTCTTGTTCCCGATTATCTTGTGAGAGAACCTCCCGTAGGGCCCCTCCACTTTTGCCACAGTACCCTTCTTCAGGTTGTTGAGTTTTGAAGTGTAGTCCCCCAGGACTTTTATTGTCAGCCCCAACCTATCATCGTCGGGTGAGGAGCTTATTGAGAACGGGTGTACTTCCTTCGACACGCCGCTGCCATGGAAGCTCACGAACACGAACTGTCCCGGAACGAACTTCATTCTCCTCTTCAACGGAGTCATCTTGATTTCGAAGACATTCTTACCCACTTCCTTAATCGAATCCACATCGTACTCGAACTTCTTTATGAATTTGCTCCCAAATAGGGTCTTGTAGGAATAGGCCGCAAGGCCCAGGGCAGCTAAGGATAGCATGTAATATCTTAGTGGCAGGCTCCGCGATATGTCGCTCGGGATGAGGAAGATATGGAGGCTGGCCAGGAAGAATGCACCGCCGAGAAACTTGTGAGTGGGCAGCCATCTGTTGTAGGATAGCTTCACGAACAATGTCAGTATCAACAGAACCATCATACTGAGCAGGGCGAACATACCGAAGTTTATCGGCCAGTTGGCACTAGGCAAGAGGAATGATGTAGCGCTCCTTACCGAGACGAGAAGGAACCGGCCCGCAAGGAAGAGCGGGTGGAACATAAGAAGTATGAATGCTATCGCTCCGAATATGTGGTGGGCGATGTAAACCTTGTTCAGTCCGCCGAAGTAATCCTCGAAGACCTTGAGGCGGGTGTTGAGCACGAGTGTCATGGAAAACATGGCCATCCCAACTAGGCCGGCAACCTGGCCGAAGCTCCTTAGGCTCACGGAGAGGTTGGAGAACCTCACGTTCAAAGGCACCATGGAATACCATATTGCAATTGGTATGAGTGATAGGATTATTACAAACAACCAGCCAATGTTTTCCTTGATCCTGAGAGGAGACATCAAAATAACCTTTGGTTTTCTGAGTTTTTAATCTTCTACTTCGCGACCTTCTGGTTTAGGTCACCTATATAGTAGTCCCCAAGCATCGCCTGCGCATTTGACGAATGTGGGGAACCCTGGTTCTTCGTATTGAACGCATTGGTAGCTTCTTTTCCACAATAGAATATTATCTCCCCTGCACCGCCAGGATGCAGACTGATGAAGCTTGTAACATCATAGACTTTCCCTCCTATGATGAGCCAGCAGTCGTCCTGCGAACCATGCTTGGCAGTCTCTTCGGCTGATAGCAAAATCCCGGAATCCCCGCTCCCGTCAAGGCTTGTGTTATATTTTTGGTCGGAGCCGTTTGGCATCGGAACTTGAGGCTGTCTGCCGCCCTCATAATAAACGAGGCTGGCCACAATCACCGATACGACAAAAGTCCAGAAGATGAACAGCGATGTAGCGACCAATTTTTTCATCACAATAAAAGGCCTCCAGTATTTTTATATTTAATTCACCGTTTCTGGTGAGCATGACGCAAGTTCTCTTTTCTTCAAAAGAACCGCATTCAATCAAACCCAACTTCTTTAGAACTTTTGCGTTATAACGTAAAGTGGATAAAGGTATCTTTTCTCTCAGAGAAATCCTATTCAAAAGATTAGTTATTGTTAGATAATACACATTCAAAGAAATCTCATTGAGAATCAGTCTTTGAATTCTATTCAACCCCTTTTTTATTATCAGCTGAAGAACCTTATGCTCTTCAGTAGTTAGAACCGGCTGTCAATCACCATGAACACCTCTCAAAAGTTTAATTAACCCAGAAATAGGCCTACCTAAATCCCGTTCAATTAAATTTGGCTCTCGAATTGGTACGGCATCACGTTCACTTCTTTTCTATTGTGTTGTCAAATATTTAAACGAAATCCGCAAGTAAAGTTGCTCACCCGACTAGTTTCAGTAGCCAGACGAATCCTTCCCCTACAAGTATTGTGAAGAGTAGCGCCAAGGGGAAGGCCATTGTGAACCTCACACCCTCTTTAATCCAGACATACCTCTTGCCGGATTTTTTGATTTCGTCAACCTGCTTTTTAGTTAGCCCCTCCCATATCTTCGATTCTAGTATAACATCCCCTTCCTTGAGCTTTGCTAGGGGAATCCTCTTCTTGAACCCAACATCCTCCACCGTCTTCGCGAACCTCCATAGAAGAAACATACCCGAGACGATTAGCAAAACGAACAGGCTGAATTTGACTGCAAAATCCACCGGGAACAGCCCAAACCTGAACGCACTCAAGTATACGAAGAGTGCAGCCGCAAGGAGGACCGCCAAGCCAGAGTAAAGTATGGCAGGCTTTCGTATGCCAGCCATCCCCTTGAAAAAACTTTTCCATATTCCCCTGTTGATGAACGAGAGGACCAATATGTATGCGATCATGTAGATGGCACCCACGAAGAAGACGTTGAAGAGGAAGCCTATGTAGAAGGGGAAGAATATTTTTCCTGTGCTAAAGGTGGGAATCAGGAACCCTATTGCGGAAAGAATCTTCGCATCCCCCCCACCCCACTGCCCAAGGTAATACAGGAGAAACCCGAACCCCAGGTAACCCAGCCCGACAGCTGCAGAGTAGGCTATGGGAATATAACTCCCAGACAGGATTGACTTAGTGATATTTGCAAGTATCCCTATGGTGCCCATCGCGTAGGGTATCCAGTCAGGCACCTCGGTCGTCTTTAGGTCGATTATTCCTGCGAGCAATGACCCAGCGAAGGCCACGCCGAGCAACAGGAAATCAATCATGTTTAAGAATTGCCGGAAAGCACAGAAATATGTTTCAGCTGTACTTCTGGAAGCCGAGCTTCTGGGCGACCTCCCTCATGCATCTCCTGCAGTAGTAGAGGCCGTACTTCCTTATGACGCCGCGGTGGTTCCCGCACTTCTTGCACACTATCCTGCCTTTCCCCAGCTTCCTCACTGCCATCTAACCACCGACAGTCCCGAATATCTCGAGCAGGTGCATCTCGTTCCTGAAGTCCGTGTTGAATATCTTCTCGAAGACCCTTGTGTAGGTGTTTGAGAGGTCGTTGCGCATCTGGGCCTGGGTAAAGATAGGCCCCGACAGCTTGATCATCATCTCGAACATCCAAATGTCTTCATCCAAGGACTTCCACCCCATAATTTTTCTTGACCCACTCAATAGTTTCTTCTTTGGAAATTAAATGCTTTTTGCCTATTTTTGACTTTTTAAGCGACCTTTCCTTAACCCTGAACCCGCGCCTCTTCAGCGCTATGCAGACATCGAACCCCAGTATCCCTATGTCCGGGTCGTACTTGACCCCAGGCAGGTCGATAGTCTCCTTGACCCCGAATGACAAGTTGCCGCCGTTTATCTGGCTCTGCCTCAGCTTGTTTTCCACGGCAACGAGAGCATCCTTAACGAACTTCTTGGCGGCAGCCCCCCTGAGCGTCACCTTGACCCCAGTGTCCTTCCCCTTCGGCATCCCGAAAGTGTTCCTCTTCCTCGTCTGCACGACTTTGACCTTCTGGTCTATTATCCCTCCAAGGAACTTCACCGACTTGTCAAGCTTCTGCTTGTCATCGGCGCATCCCATGTTGACGACGACCTTGTCAAGCAACACCTCTTTCATAGGGTTCATCAAACATCACCAAAGCTTATCAGCGGCTTCTTCGAGCCGATGACGAAAGCGTAATCCTTTATGGCCTCGAACGTCAGCTTCTCCTTCTCGCATATCAGCTTGTTGGGCTCCCTGCTCCTGGTAGTTATTATGTCCTTTATCTTGGCTATGACGCCCTCGTTCTGGCCCCCAGTGATCAGGACAAGGTTCCCCTTCTCCATCTTCACGTGGTCCACTATCTTCTGGGAAGGCAGCTCTATGAGCACCGAGTCCCCTGTCGAGTAGACATCCTCCTTCCTCTTCTTCGGGTCCTTGACCGGGATTATTATGTTCCTCCCGTCATGAAGATTGAGCTGGACATGCCCCTTCTCAATGAGGGACTTGTTGGTTATCTTGCAGAGCTTGACCTTGGTCTCCTTCTCCGCTATCTCGACCAGCTCCAGCCCCTTGCTGGTGGCCATCATCCTGTAAGCCTTCTTAATCTTCGGGATTTCCACGACATCCATGAAGCCCACCGGGTACTTCTGGTCCTTCCTCGGCCTCCCGTCCACTAGTATATCCCCTGCCTTGACTATAGTCTTCGCCTCCCTCCCAGTGTCCACTAGCTTGAGCACGTCCCTCGCCAGTATGGTCAAAGGTATGCATTCACTTTTTCCGTGCGGCCCTGGCCTTGGGCTTACTGTCCACTTTATCAGCTTTTTTCTTACCTTCCAGTACTTTGGGGCCAGTATCCTTTTTAGATGCGACATTCTTTTCCTCCTTTCTGTTTAAAGCTTCGACCCTCCTCTTGTCCTTGAGTTCCAGGTCGGTAACCCTCAGATTGCTCGGGTCCAGCGGGACAGCGACTTCCGTCCCCTCGACCTTTTTGATAGTGACTCCATCAACATAAACCTTGGCCGTCTTGATATTCACCCTCGATATCTTCCCCTTCTTTTTCTTGAAGTCCCCCCTCATGATCTCGACTTCGTCCCCCTTCCTCACTGGGAAGGACCTTTTCCCGTACTTCTTCCTCAAATCCTTCGAGAGGTGCGCGGACAAAAGATTCCTCTTGGCGTGGAAAGGCGCGTTGTACCTGTACTTCCTCTGCTTCCTGGGTTGCTTCGAGGACTTCCAAAACTTAGACCATCTCTTCATAGCTACACCACAAAACTGGCTATCTTGCCAATCGGGATGAACCTGTCAGTTACCTCCTTGGCCATGGGCCCTTTTACCTGCGTCCCTTGAGGCTCGCCCTTGTCGTTCACCAGCACGGCCGCGTTGTCCTCGAACTTGACCCTCAGCCCGTCAGCCCTCCTGAACTCCTTGGCCTGCCTTATGATTACAGCCTTCACGACCTGCTTCCTCCACTTCTGCGTGCCCCTTCTGACAGAGCATACCACCACATCGCCTATTCCAGCGCCACTCAACCTCCTGTGTCTGCCCTTGTAACCCTTTACCGAGATCACCATCAGCCTCTTGGCTCCGGTGTTGTCGGCGCACTCTATCATGGAGCCGGTGATTATCCCCCTGGTGATCCTCGCTTTTATAGGCTTCATACGAATCAGCTACCTTTTATCCTCTCGATTACCACGAAGTGCTTGGTCTTGCTCAAAGGCCTACATTCGGCTATCCTAACTATGTCGCCCTTCTTTACGTCGAAGCATGGCGGCCTGTGGACTGAGAACTTCTTCCTGGTCCTCTCGTATCTCTCATACTTCGTCGAATACTTGAGGTAGTCCTTCTCGACCACTATCGTCTTCGGCATCTTGATGGAGTCCACCCTAGCCTCGGTTATCTTCCCCCTCACCGGGAGTTGGCCGTGGAATGGGCAGTCCGCGTCGTCGCACGCCTTCGCCGGCGGTTTGACGTCATATCCGATGTCGTTTACCTTCATAATATCACTATATTTACCAACCATCTTTTTATCTTAATGCTTTTAAAAGTTTGCTTTGTGGGAAATTTAAAGTTTTGAGGGTTTTTTAGTTTTTTTAATTTCTCAAACGAAATTTTATAAATTAGCAAATTTATATTACTTTTAGGGAAACAAATGAAAGACGAGCCCTTATCAATTAAACTAATCTCAATTTTACTTTTCATTTCGTTCATAATCTCAATTCTGTCTTTTTTTGGGATAATAGGGTCAAAAGAACTCATTAACTCCATAATGAATAAAGTCTTGGTTGGGGAGGGAAATCAGTGGCTTATAACGTTTTTTAACGGTTTCTTAAATTTAATCAATTTCATACTAATTCCGAGTTCAGTTTTATTTCTTATAGCTGGAATAGGCCTTTTGTCAGGTAAAGAATGGGCAAGGATGCTAACTATAGCTTTGTCTGTAGTTATATCAATTATATCATTTCTCGGAATCCTTGTTTTTGGAATAAAAAGCATATTTTTTATCAATTTTCTAGTGCTGGCTCTAAGTTTGGTTGTCGGCGGCTATTTGCTATTTAATAAAAAAGTGAATAAGTTTTTTTCATAATCATCTTAATTCCTGAGAGACTCACCACGTCTTGAGCTTCTTCTTCACCCTGTCCTCCGGCCTCGACACAATCACCTTGCCGTCGACCTCAACCCTAGTCCCATTGGGTATCGTGAAAACGAAGACCGCATCCTTCTTGGCGACAGCCTTTTCCCTCCCATCGGCAGTTCTGATAATCAGCATGCTGTAGGTCTCATCCACGACCTTCCCCTTCAGACCCACCTGGTCCCTGTTGCTGCTCTTCACGACCTCCACGTCGAGGTCCATCAACTCATGCCTGACCAGGTCCTTCGGGCTAACCATGCTTAGAATTTGGGTTCGGCGATTTAAAAAGTCTAATTTATGTTTATCTGGTCGGCGTCAAACCCTATTTTCACCAGCAAATCCTTTATCTGGCTCTTGTGGTTCCCCTGAAGCTCTATGTGCTCGTTCTTGAAGGAGCCGCCGCATGCAAGCTTCCTCTTCAGGTGCTTCAGAATATCCTTTCCCTGGTTTTTGTCTAGGCCTTCTATGATGGTCACAGGCTTCTTGAACTTCCTGGTCGTCGTGTAGACTTTCACTGCCTTCTCTTCCCTCTCACGGACTTCGCAGGTGCAAAGATCCAAGGGCAAACCACATTTAGGACAGAGATTTCCATTCATTTATCCGATATCCTCCAAACCTTAATAGAATTTAAAACTCAAGAGAATAAATATCTTCACTTTTTGCCTGTCGTCTTGCTTTTCAGCCTCTCGGCCTTCAGGGTGTTGAGCTTGGCTATGTCCTTCCTTATCACCTTTATCCTTCCGGGGTTCTTGATGTTGCCGCCCATCTCTATGTTGCCCTTCTCCTTAAGCAGCTCCAGCTTGAGCTCCCTGAGCTTCTTGTCCTGATCGTCAGGCTTTAGCTTCCTTATCTCTTTTATTCTCAACTTTACCACTCTTTTTAGGCTTGACGGCCTTCTTTCCAGCCTTGACAGCCTTTTTAGCTTTCTTCGGCTTGGTCTCCTTCTTCTCGGCCTTCACCTTTTCAGCTTTGGCCTTCTTTTCAGGCTTTTCAACATCTTTTACAACCTTTTTAGCCTTTTTAACAGTTTTCTTGACCTTTTCAACCTCTTTAGGAGCTTTTTCTGCCTTCTCCTCTTTCTTAGGCTTCTCAGCCTCGGGCTGGGCCTCGACTTTCACGGTAGGCTCAACCTCCTTCGGGGCTGTCAGCTCCATCACGCTTCTCTTTATCGAGAGGTCGTCGGGGTACTGAGTGAGTATCCTTACCTGCACACCTATTATCCCAAGTTTGACCTTGGCTGTCGCCATCCCCCTCTGGAGCAAGTTATCAGCATAATACCCGCTGTGCTTTATGTAACCTTCCCTGAACTTCTGGAACCTTCCCCTCTCGCCTCCCAGCTTTCCGCCCACCTTTATCTCAACCCCTATCGCGCCTGCCCTCATTATCTCCTGCAGGTAGAAGTTCACCGTCTTCTTGTAGAAGGATCCCCTCTCGATGCTCTTGGCTATCCTCGTCGCGACCACCTGGGCATCCAGGTACGGGCTGTCAATCTCCTTCACATCCAGCATGGGGTTCTCCAGCTGGAATCTGGTCTTTATGTCCTCTGTCAAGTCCTTTATGATCCTCCCGGACTTGCCGATGACGAGGCCTGGCTTGTTCACATAGACAACTATCCTTGTCCCGAGCGGCGTCCTCTGGATCTCAGCCCTGCTGTAGTCCGCCCTCTCGAACTTCTTGGCCAGGTATTCCTCTATCTCAGCCTCCCTTATGCCTTCCTTGATGAAAAACTTCTCTATCGCCATCATCTCTCCTCGACTTCCACATTTAGGTCGCATATCTTCGCAATCTTTCCCCTGTGGCTGAACCTGCTTTTCGGCAGGTAGAACTTGAATATCTTGCTCACCTTCGCAGTCTTGACGAAGAGCCTCTCGGGGTCCATACCTTTGGCCTCCGCATTCTTCTCGGCATCCTTCAGCAGGGCGATGATTTCCTGCGACAACTTCGGGTAATACCTGCCGCCTATGTTCTTCCTCCTTGAGACCAGCTGCTCCAGGAAGGCCTTCGACTTGGCGACCGGCCTGTTCTTCAGCTGCTTAAACAGAAGGATGGAATCCTTCCTCGAAACCTTCGCCAAAGGCCTTCTTGCGCTAGCCGATTTTTTAACCATAAACCACACCTACTTAAGAGGGACGTGCTTGCTACCCCTTGTCGCCCCGGCACCGGGGTCGGAGTGCTTGACCCTCCTCCTTGTCATCGAGAACTCACCCAGCCTGTGGCCCAGCATCTCCGGCTTTATCTTTATGTGGACGAACTCCTTGCCGTTGTGGATTCCCAGGTTGGCGTCGAGCATCTCGGGGATTATGACCATGTCCCTCTCGTGCGTCTTGTGGAACTTCTCCGGGTCCTTCTTTATATCGGACAGCAGCTTCTTCTGCCTGTCCGTGAAACCCCTCCTGATCCTTCTCCTCTCCGTGCTTGGGATGAGCTTGGAGAAATCCTCTAGGCCGAGGGCCCTCAATTCCTCCGGCTTCCTACCCTTGAACAGTATTTCTTTCGCCATGACCGTTACCTCTGATAATATTGGAAGAAAAACTTAACTAATTTCTCTTCCTCCTGCCCATCCTCCTTGGAGCCAGCGCCCCCACCTTCCTGCCTGGCGGTGCGTGCCTCGAGACTGACTTGGGAATACCTGGTTTGGTCTTACCTCCAAACGGATGGTCCACCGGGTTCATCTTGACGCCGCTGACGACAGGGTAAAGCTTCCCTCTCGACTGCTTCGCATACCACTTCTTCCCGGCCTTTACCCACGGCTTCTCAGTCCTGCCATCGCCAGCTGGGACTCCCATCGTCGCCAGGCACTTGCTGTTCAGCTCCTTCATCTTCCCCGAAGGGAATTTGACCCTCGTCTTGTTCTTTATTCTGGTGACTATCGTCGCGAAGCTCCCAGAGTTCCTGCAAATCTTCGGCCCGGAGCCAGGGAAAGTCTCTATTCCATAGACCCTCTCTCCTTCTGGGATTTCCCCCAGAGGCAGTATGCCTCCAGGGCCAATTGCGCTGTAAGTGAAATGGTCACCGACCTTCAATCCCTTGAAGGCTACGTTGAGCTTGACAGTCTTGTCCGGGTACTTCACCACGGCCAAAGGGGCATTCCTTCCCGGATCATGAATTATGTCTACCACCAAGCCGTCAGCCGTCTCCTTGGGAGTGTAGTACTGCACTTTCCCGGCGTACTTGTGGGACGGGGCCCTGTACCTAGGTCCTCCCCTTCCCCTCGCCCTCTGGATGATTCTTTTTCCCATCTCTCACACCTAAACCATTTCCAACTTGGCGGCCACATCAGCGGCCAAATAATCCGGGTGCAGCTTCACGAAAGCCTTCTTCCTCCCGTCGCGGGTGATCAGCGTCGTGACCTTTTCCACCTTGACGTTGAAGAGTTGCTCAAAGGCCTTCTTGATGTCGGCCTTCTCGGCCTTCCTGTTGACGATGAATACGATCTTGTTCTCCGTCTCGACAAGGCTTATACTCTTTTCGGTCTTGTGCGGATTTGTGAGTATCCTGAAAGCGTCCATATCAACTCCCCTTCAAATATTCTATTGCGGACTTGGAGTATATCGTCAGCCTGCCAGGCGAAGCCCCGGGAGCCAAGTCCTTCACCGAAACGTTCTTCACGTTCTTGACTTCGACGCCAGCCAAGTTCTTCCCTGCGTTCTTGATGCCCTTGTCCTCGCCTACCACTATCAGAGGCCCAACCTTCCTCTTGTATTTTCGGCCCCTCATCTTCCCCTTCCCTGCCCTTACTTTCTTCTCCTTCACCCTTTCGAGCTCTTTCTCCAGCCCTAGCTTGCTCAATAGTTGCTCTATCTCCTTGGACCTCTTCAGCTTCTGGATGTCGTCCTCCACGACTATCGGGAGCTTTATCTCCCCAATGATATGGCCCCTCAAGCAGACAAAATCATGGCTGACTGTGGAAGCGAAGGCGGAATTCAATGCCAGCCTCCTCTCCTTGTCGTTTATCTTCTGGTCCCAGACCTTTTCGATGAGCGGCGGGTGCGCCCTCCTGCCCTTCACGCTGCTGGGTATCCTCCTCACCCTCCACATCATGTTGGTGGATGTCCTGTGAAGCCTGGGCCTCCTAGCCTTGTTCACCATCATCATCGTGTACCTCACCCTTCTTTTACCGTGGTAGTGCGCAGATGTCCTAAGGCCTGCCATCGGGTCCGATCCATAAGGCTGCCTGGTATGGGACTCCAAGGCAAGATAGGACCTTTTTATGACATCGGGCCTGACCGGCACCTTGAATATGGCCGGCAGCTCTATCTGGGATTTCGGCTTTCCGTTGAGATCAAGAACGTTGGCTTTCATGGAAATCACATAGTGATATGCTTTATCTCGGGCTTCAAGACTTTGACGTCTGGCGCCCTTGCGGGTGAGCGGAGGACTATCAACCTCTTCCTCGGCCCTGGGACCGAACCCTCCAAAAGAACATAGTTATCCTTCACCACACCGTAATTTTTGAACCCGCCCTTCGGCGTAACATCATTACCCTTTTCCCCCATCTTGACTATCCTCTTGTTGTACTCCGACCTCCTGAAAAAGCCGAGCTGCCCGGCCATGGGGACTGTGTAGAGTATCCTCCTGACACCCTCCGGCCCCAAAGTGCCGATGTGCCTCCTCTTCTTGAGGTTTTTCCTGTTCTGCCTCTTCACGCCGAACCTCTTCACCTGCCCCTCGAAGCCCTTGCCCTTGGTTACGGCAGTGACGTCTATGTATTCACCCTCCTTGAAAACATCGGACACCTTCAGCTCCTTCCCGAGCTTCTCCTTGCAGAACTTTAACTTCTCTGAAGCGTCCTTGCCCGAGACCTCTATCTCGAAGATTTCAGGCCTTTTCTTGCCGAGCCCAGACCTTTTTGGGTTGGTGCTCACTATGGCTCTTATCCTCATTATAGACTCCAAGTCCTTCTCCACCTTCCCGAAACCCGAGCCGGCCTTCAGCCTGGCCTTCCTTTTCAGGTTCTTGTCGTCTATGGCTTTGGCGTCAAAGACTTCGGAGAAGGTTGCAATCCCGTTCTGGGATTTTTTATAGAAGCGGAAACCGAGGACAGAAAGAGGGGGGCAATCAAGGACGGAGACAGGAACAGAAATCTCATCACCCTTCGTGGTGGAGTTCTTCCTGTTATCGATGATGGTGATGTGCGTCATTCCAGCCTTATAGCCGGCGAAGCCGAGGAACCCAAGCTCTGCACTTTCGGGCCAATGGCTGATGCTGGGGTATATTCTCTTGGTCCTCTTCCTGGGCCAGAACTGCAGCGACCCCGCACGGGGCTTACTATGCCTAACCATTTACATTCACTCAATGAATATTGGTGCAAATCTTTATAATGTTTTTCATTTTATTTCTATCTCCCCTTTTAACTTAAATTTTCGTTTAAAATGGGATTAGCGGTTATATCAGAGGCTTAAAAATTCAAATAACTTTATTTTTTGTTTAATTCGGTTAAAAAAGTTCTAAAAGGATAAAAATAGGATTAATATTTGTTTTCATCTTTCCGAGACCATCAAATCCTCCACAACTTTCATGGATTTTTTTGGGTTGGAGACCATATGGTTGAATATGTACTGCATTATGTGCATGATGGGTATCTTGTTGCTCTTGAATGTTTCATTCGCTATTTTTACAATCTCGTCCAGCGTGCCTCTATATTCAAATAGGCTCATGAAATCCTCGAGTTCCTCGTTGGAGTCTATGTTGTCGAAGATTTTTCTGCCTAAAAGTTCTCTGTCAAGGCTTTCACCGTATTCCTTTTTCCATCTTCTCTCGTATTCGGATAAGCTCTCCTCCGACGGGTTACCTATATTTTCAGAAAGCACCTCACCTGCAATTTTACCTATGTTTAGGCTGTAAAATATCCCGCCAGCCGCAAGTGACCCGATTTGCCCTGCCGCATCGCCAACTATGAGAAACCTGTCCCCGAACGTCTTCTTTATGGGACCTGAGATTGGAATTAGGTTGGATCTTACCTCATCTATTTGTATGTCGTTAAACCTACCTTTGAAGAAGTCCAGAATGTCTTGCTTTATGTCCGCCTTGCATGGGAAATGCCTGCAGAGCCCTACGTGCGAGACCTCCTCATCTATTGGCGCTATCCACACACAATACCCCGGTGAGATGTTGTGGTTGAAGAAAACCTCGTAGTACTTTGGATCCTTTGGCTTTATCCCCCTACCGACGAACTCGAACCCTATCAGGTACTTTTTGACCGAGTCGCCGGCCAACTTCTCGACGAGTCCACTGTTAGACCCGCAGGCAAGGACGACAGTTTTGGCCTCAAGCGAAGCCACTTCAACCTTTTCTTTACCGATTATAATGTCTTCGCAGTTCGACCCAAGATAGAACTTCACACCCCACT
>MFRS01000011.1:44026-44348 GCA_001784635.1 Candidatus Micrarchaeota archaeon RBG_16_49_10 | reverse complement strand
CTTTGATATGTTCCCCATGTGGAAAAGCGGGTAATCATAGTCGAACTTATACTCCTTTCCAGAAGGGGAATAGAAGTACGTGCCTTTTACGTCGTTCTCTATGAATTCTTTTGGGATGTTGAAGTCCTCAACAATCTTCTGGATGAATATACCGGTCGTTCTGACAGGGTTCCCCACCTCGGCATTCCTATCCATGACGGCAACCTTGAGCCCATTTCTCGCCGCTGAGAGGGCGGTTGAGAGACCAGCAAAACCAGCCCCAACCACGATGACATCTAAATCCATACCAATATTTCGTTCTTCGGAGAAAAATCTTTTTTGG
>MFRS01000011.1:39985-43991 GCA_001784635.1 Candidatus Micrarchaeota archaeon RBG_16_49_10 | reverse complement strand
AACGATATTCAAATCTATGAGCGACTGCATCTTCTGCAAGATTGTCGCCGGGGAGATACCGGGCTTCAAGGTCTACGAGGACCAGGAGACGCTGGCGTTCCTCGACGTGATGCCGAGGAGCAGGGGCATGTGCATAGTCGTCCCGAAGAAGCACTACCACCGCTTCGACGAGGACATGGACACAAGCAGCAAGGCCTTCGACGCGGCCATAGTAGTGGCTGAGAAGATTCAGAGGTCACTCAACCCGCTGGCGATATTCTTCTCGGTGCTCGAGGCGCAGGTGCCGCACTTCCACGTCCGCGTATACCCAGCCTACCAGGATTCCATACCGCTTATCGAGAACAAGCCGATGGAGGTGGACCAAAAGCAATTAATGTCTTTGGCTGAAAAGATTAGGTCGGTGGAGGTCGGGTGGAAGAGGAAGGAGAGGGTGGTCGAGGTGGTCAGGGAGGTCAAGGCCGAGAAGCCGGCTGAAGAGCCCAGAAAGACGAGTGGCAGCAGCTGGGCCAAGAGGATGGAGGACCTCGCATAGTTTCGCATTCGAAAAGCGCCGATAGTCCAGTCTGGTTAGGCTTATGCCAAGAGACGCCGGCCTTCCAAGCCGGTAAGGCGGGTTCAAATCCCGCTCGGCGCATCACTTTTTATCCTTAACAGCAAATAGTAATTTCAATGCTAAAATTTTATATACGTCTTAATCCTGGAGTGCTAAAACCAGGGTGTCCCACTAGAGCTTACTTATGTGCATTGGTAGTAGATGGTGTCATAGAAACATTTTCATTTGATAATTATCTTGGAGGATATTCTGTTACTTACCGTGAAAATAACTCTGATATTTTAAAACGTCATAAAGAGATAATGTCAATAGTGGCACCAAATATAGCTTCGATATTTTAAAACGTCATAAAGAGATAATGTCAATAGTGGCACCAAATATAACCAAGATTGAGTTTTAGTGAAAGTTCAACCACAAAATTTTCTATAACCCCATTTCCACTCAAGCCAAAACCAGAACAACTGAAAAAGCCTTTCTCCGTGCCCGTGGAAACTTTAATAAGCTTTTCTAATTATATATGAGTAGTATTTGGTGCGACTATGAGGCACGACACGCTCGCGGACGTTATGTCCTCGATAAAGAACGCCGAGAAGGTCGGGAAGAAGGAGTGCGTTACGCCTAGCTCCAACCTCATAAAGGAGGTCTTGAAGCTCATGCAGAAGGAGAAGTACATCGGCGTCTTCGAGTTCATCGATGACGGGAAGTCCGGCAAGTTCAGGGTCGAGCTAAGGAACAGGATAAACGATTGCAACGTCGTCAAGCCTAGATACTCGGTCGCAATGGGCGGCTTCGAGAAATGGGAGAAGAGGTTCCTGCCCGCCACGGAGTTCGGCATCCTGATAGTCACGACCACGAAAGGGGTCATGACGCACGCACAGGCGAAGAAGGATCATGTCGGCGGAAAATTGCTCGCTTATGTCTACTAGGTGTTCTGGATGGAGAAGCAGCTGACTGTTCTTGAAGGCGTTGAAGTTGAGATTTCTGGCAAGAAGGTCAGGGTCAAGGGCAAGCAGGGGACGTTGGAAAGGACCTTCACATATTTCTATGACATCAAGATTGTGGAGGAAGGCGGCACAGTTAAGGTGAGCACAACCTCCGAGGAGAGGAGGGCGAAGGCGATGGTCGGCACCATAATAGCCCACATCAGGAATATGGCCATCGGCGTCAGCCAAGGCTACACAAGGAGGATGAGGGTGATTTATTCTCACTTCCCGATGTCTGTAAAGGTCGAAGGGGACAAAATATTCATAACGAACTTCATAGGGGAGAAGACTCCTAGGGTCTCCAAGATTATTGGGGGCACGAAAGTTGATGTCCAGGGGCAGGAGATTACTGTCAGAGGGCTAAACAAGGAGGAGGTGGGCCAGACCTGCCTTAACATGGAGCACACCTGCAGAATCACGAAGTTCGACAGGAGAATATTCCAGGATGGGATTTACCCGGTGAAGGACTGATGACCAACGAAAGAAAAAAGCCAAAATTCCTGAGGCAGGGGGCCAACTACAAGAAGATGCTGAAGAAAGTCTGGAGGAAGCCGAGGGGCAGGGACACGAAGCTCGGGAAGAAGGAGAAGTCCAAGGGGAAGATGCCCAGCATAGGCTATGGGGCGAAGAGGGAAATGAGGTTCAAGCACCCATCAGGGTTCTATGAGGTCCTAGTGAGCAATGCGGCCGACTTGGAAAGGATAGACCCAAAGACCCAGGCTGCCAGGATATCAGGCACTGTGGGCGGCAGGAAAAGGTCATCGATAGTCGAAAAGGCCAAGGGCCTCAAGATAAAGGTTTTGAATGCGTGATGTTTATGGGAGGATTACTGATGCAGAGGAAGCTTGCGGCGAAGCTACTCAAGGTGGGCGAGAGCAAGATATGGATTGACCAGAGCAAGATCGAGGACGTCAAGAACGCAATCACAAGGGCGGACATCAAGAAGATGATTTCGCACGGCTACATAAAGGCGAAGCCGGACAAGATAAAGAGGCCCAACCTGTACCCCAAAAAGAAGAAGAAGAGGGCGGGGAGCAGGAAGGGGAAGCTGAGGGCCAGGGAGCCGGGGAAGATAAGGTGGATGAACACGGTCAGGCCACTCAGGAGGATGATAAAGGAGCTGAGGGAGAGTGAGAAGATTAGCAAGGCAGAGTACAGGAAGCTCTACATGAGCGTGAAGAGCGGCGCATTCAGGAGCAGGAGCCACCTGAAGTTGTACCTAAGGCAGAAGGGGATAGAGTATGAAAGTAAGTCCTAGATACAAGATGCCACTGAAGAGGCGGTCGCAGAAGAAGACCAACTACAAGAGGAGGCTAGGGCTTTTGCTCTCGGGGAAGCCAAGGCTGGTGGTCAGGAAGTCCCTTAGGCACATGAAGGCCCAGCTGGTGAAGTACGAGAGGGCCGGCGACAAGGTGCTGGTCTCCGCGACGACGCACGATTTGGAGAACTTCGGTTGGAAAGGCTCCACATCTAACATAACTTCCGCTTATCTATTGGGGTTCCTCATCGGCACCAAGGCCGTCAAGAAGAAGGCCAAGGAGGCTGTCTTTGACATCGGGCTGCAGAGGAGCCTTGCCGGGACCAGGATATACGCCACTTTGAAGGGCGCTGTGGATGCAGGAATGGAGATACCCTGCTCTGAGGACATATTCCCTTCTGAGGAGAGGATTGCCGGCAAGCACATAGAGAGCTACGGGAAGGCCCTCAAGGAGAAGGACCCGCAGAAATTTAAAAGCGTATTCACAAAGTCAAACCCTGAGCAGGTTCCGAAAATGTTCGAGTCGGTGAAGGCTAAGATATCGAAGGGATGATATGAGAGACGAAAGACAAAGGGATGATGATAGGCTGGTACTTTGGAAGCCAAAGACACAGCTGGGAAGGGATGTGCTGGAGGGCAAGGTCACAGACATCAAGGACATACTCAGGAGGGGCATAAAGATCAAGGAGCCCGAAATCGTCGACAAGCTCGTCCCGAACATTGAGAGCGAGCTGGTCCTGATAGGCGGCAGGCCGGGCAAGGGAGGCGGGATAGAGAGGACTCCCATAAGGGTGTCCGCGAAGATGCACAGGTCCGGCAGGAGGTACAGGTACAGCGCCTTTGCGATAGTGGGGAACAAGGATGGGGTCGTCGGCATCGGCAGGGGCGCCGGTAAGGAAGGCCGAAAGGCAGTCCAAAAGGCTGTCGAGAAGGCGAAGCTCAATCTTATATTGGTCCCGATGGGCTGCGGCTCTTGGGAGTGCAGATGCAAGGGAACACATTCAATCCCGTTCAAGACACAGGGGAAGGCGGGTTCGATTAGGGTAACCCTGATGCCGGCCCCAAGGGGTATAGGGCTTGCCGTGAGCAACGAGACGAAGAAGATCCTAAGGCTTGCCGGGGTGAACGACATCTGGATAAAGAGTCTGGGCGCGACCGACACGAGGTACAACCTTGTGAAGGCGGTCTTCGAGGCCCTAAGGAAAATCCATG
>MFRS01000011.1:39655-39954 GCA_001784635.1 Candidatus Micrarchaeota archaeon RBG_16_49_10 | reverse complement strand
GGGGTCGGTGAAGGCGAACAAAGAGGTGAACGACACCTTGTTCATGCTTAGGCTCAACAGGAGGAACCACTGCGTTCTGATTCCCGACACTTCACAGTACACAGGAATGCTGAAGAGGGTCCAGAGCTGGGTGACATGGGGCAAGATAAACCAGAAGACCCTGGCGAAGCTCATCGAGGGCAGGGGCAGGCTTTCGGGGAACAGGCCGCTCGACCAGAAGGCCCTGAAGAAGCTGGACTTCGACAGCTTTGAGAAGATGGCCGACGCCCTCGCTAAAGGGAAGAAAAGCATTAAGGATT
>MFRS01000011.1:19912-39646 GCA_001784635.1 Candidatus Micrarchaeota archaeon RBG_16_49_10 | reverse complement strand
TCAGCCCTGTCTTCAGGCTTAACCCGCCGAGGAAGGGCTTCAAGGCGACTAGGTTGCCATACCCCAGGGGGGACTTGGGCTACAGGAAGGAAGCGATCAACGAGCTTCTGGAAAGGATGATTTGAATGGTAGTCAGGAGAGCCAAGAAGATATTGAAGAAGAGGGGCCACAGGAGCCCGGGTTTCGGTAGCCAGAAGAAGCACAGGGGCAGCGGCAGCAGGGGCGGCACCGGGAAGTCCGGCCGACACAAGCACAAGAGGATGCTTTCGATAAAGTTCTACCCGGACAACTACGGGAAAAAGGGCTTCAAGAGGCCTGCGAGCATAAAGAAGGGCAAGGCGATAAACCTGATTGACCTGGACAGGATGGTCGAAGACTTATATAAGCAGAAGAAGGTCATGAAGGAGAAGGACTCTTTCCTCATCGATCTGCCTTCCCTCGGGTACCAGAGGGTCCTTGGCTCAGGTAAAGTGACGCACAAGATGGTCGTGCAGGCAAAACATTTTTCTTCTATCGCTACAAAAAAATTAGAAGGGGCTGGTTGCAAAGCGGTCGTTGTTGGTCAGGATGGTTGACGTATCACAGGTTGCAAGGTTTCTGCCGGAAATAAGGAAGCCAACTTACAAGTTTAGCCTTAACAAGAAGCTGCTCTGGACCGGGATTGTGCTGGCCATATATTTCATGTTCTCTTCGCAGTTGTTCGGGAGCGTCTATGGGGTATCCTCCAACATAACACAGCAGTTCCAGACCTTGCAGATGCTCTTCGGCTCGAACTTCGGGACCCTCATGACTCTAGGAATTGGACCCTTGGTCACGTCTTCAATACTCCTGCAGCTGCTGGTCGGCTCCAAGATAATCAACTGGGACGTCAAGGACCCAGACTCCGACGACAAGAAGAAGTACGAGGTCACGCAGAAGGTCCTCAGCATAGCGTTCTGCTTCGTCGAGGCTGTCGCTTTTGTCCTAGGCGGGGCGGTCCCTGCAAGTGCGGCTAGCCTTGTGCCGATAGTAATAATGCAGCTCGCCCTTGGCGGCCTGATAGTGATGATGCTCGATGAGATAACGACCAAGTATGGGATAGGTTCTGGGATAAGCCTCTTCATAGCGGCCGGCGTCGTCAACACGATCTTCATATCGCTCTTCAGCCCCTGCGCTGGCGGCGTGAGCCAAGGCTGCGTTTGGCCATCGGTGAACGTCGAGCCGGTGGGCAAGGTGTGGGCCAGCATGATTTACATCGTGTCAGGCGCATGGTCCAAGCTCCTGCAGCCGCTGTTGCCGATTTTCACGACCTTGGTGGTCTTCTTCATCATAGTCTACGCCCAGGGCATATCTGTCGACATCCCTATAAGCTTCGCGCAGGTGAGGGGCTTCGGCAGGAGGTGGGGGCTCAAGCTCTTCTACACGAGCAACATACCGGTCATCCTGGCTGCGGCGCTGATATCTCAGTTCAGCCTGGTGGCCAGCTTCACATCGCAAGCGAGCCCGACGGACCCTAACCTCAAGTGCGGCTTCCTCGGATGTATATCGACGGAATCCGGGCAGAACGTCCCTGTTTCAGGCATAGTCTACTATCTGAGTCCGCCTAGCGCTTTGCTCATGGATACGATAACCGGGGTGACCACGTCAAAGGACTATCTGGCCGCATTCACTTATGGCACGTTCATGCTCACAGCTTGCGTTCTCTTCTCCGTCTTCTGGGTCAACACCTCGGGGATGGACTCGGAGAGCGTGGCGGAGCAGCTGTCCTCGGTCGGGATGCAGATACCCGGCTACAGGAGGGACCCGAGGATAATGAAGAAGGTGCTTGACAGGTACATAATGCCTTTGGCCGTCATGGGCGGCCTTTCGATAGGCTTTCTCTCAATTTTGGCGGACTTCGTGGGGGCCATAGGCACAGGCACAGGGATACTGCTTACCACGACGATAATCTACACTTTCTACGAGCAGCTCAAGAACGAGAGGCTCGATGGCGCCCATCCATTGGTGAGGGGCATTCTGGAGGGATAGGTATGCTAGCGACAGCCCTGAACTTCATATTCGCCCCCGTGCTTAAGTTGCCGATTTATGGCAGCGTCTTCGTAATAAGCGGGCTGATAACCCTACTCGTCACCGTGATAAACAGGAAGTTCACCGACGTGGAGATGACCAAGAAGGTCAAGGACAGGATAGAGGCCGAGAGGGCCAAGATGCTCGAGGCGCAGAAGAAGGGGGACAAGGACAAGATGAACAGCCACATGAAGAAGATGATGCAGATAAACTCGGAGTTCATGAAGCTGATGACCAAGCCCATGATAGTCTCCATCGTGCTGTCAGCATTGCTTTTAATATTTATTTTCCCATGGTTGAATGGTGTTTACACCGGGCAGGTAGCCCTGACTTTGCCGCAGTTGCTGCCCCTCATTGGAGGCAAGGGCGTGTCGTGGCTGATATGGTACATAGTCTGCTCGCTGGCGGTTTCAATCGCGCTCAGGAAAGTATTGGGGATGTGATATGAGGAGGAGCTTGAGGTCCAACAGCATAAGGAAGATGAAGACCAAGATACCCGGGAACAGGGTCGTCGTGCACTTCTCGAGGAAGAAGCCTTCCATCGCCAAGTGCGGGAGCTGCGGGAAGCCGCTGAACGGAGTGCCTAGGCTGAGGCCCTCGAGGCTGAAGAAGCTGTCGAAGACGGAGAAGAGGCCTGAGAGGCCTTATGGCGGAAGCCTTTGCCCTGAGTGCTCGAGGAAGATATTCAGGATGAAGGCTGTGTCTACTTGATTTTTTTAGAAAGAAATGTTCATTTGGTACTCATTCAACGATATACTCCCACCCAGGTTGCCAAGCCTTCTTTTTTCCCCAATATTCTGCAAAAGCCTGTTCCCATGGCTTGTTTTTAGTGAGCACCTCCAAGGATAATTGCGGAGCTTTATGGGAGACGACAGCAACATGTTTTCCATCGTATTTTCTCTTTAAGAATTCAAGGAAATCAGCTACCCTCTTTTTAACGTCTTCATAACTTTCCCCGTCCGGAAATCTTTTAGTTATATTTTTCTCTTGCAGTGGCTCGACAATCTCTGAAGGTTGCGCATTATATTTGCCATAGTTGCATTCTCTTAGCCGTTTATCCTGAATGATGTTCACAGTCCCCTTGAATGTCAATTCCGCCGACTGGACGGCCCTCTTCAAATCCGAACAGAAAACAACGTCAAACTTTTTGCCTTTAATTTTATCTTTCAATTCAATTGACTGCCTAACTCCCAAGTCCGAAAGCTCGACATCATACCAGCCAGAAGAAATTCTTTTCTCGTTGTCCGTGGTAGTTCCATGGACGAAATATGTTATTTTCACAGTCATAATACCACAATAATTAATAGGGTGTTTTAGATAAACCAATTTTTCTAGAAATATTTATAAATGTACGTTTAATAGTAAAAGACATTATACCCACAGGGTAAGTCTTGGACCCATATTTGGAACGGAAGCGTCAAATTTTTACTCTTTTTAGTCTGGCAACATAGTCATCGTACCTGATTGGATCAACCTCTAAACCCCACCCTCTAAACATATTCAATAGAAGATTAAATTGGAAATCGCCGTATCTATATATTGAGGCAACACCTTTCAGTTCATCCCAATGTCTTTTAATGCATGGCATTTCTGACTCTGGAATTTGATAATCAGCTTCCTCGGCAAAAATTTTATATGTTTCAAGCAAATTACTATCACTAGTTACCAAACTTATATCACGTGCTATAACAAGAGCACAATCACCCCGTGTATCATTACTAACTTGTACTATCCATAAACCTCTCTCGAGTCGGCTTAAATCACCAACAAGTATTGGTCCAGGTAATTCATAAATCATAGGTTTTGACTCTTCTACCATGAATTAAAAAATACAAAAGAAATTTTAAATAGGCACATTATTCTATCTGGTGGAAAATTTAGGCAATCTTTTAATATTCATTGCGACTATATTTTTGCTGAGGTGATGTAGGTGGCAACACTTACCGTTGGTAGAGTTTGTGTAAAGACAGCCGGCCGTGAGGCTGGGAAGTATTGCGTCGTCCTGAAGAAGATCGACGACACCTTCTACATGGTCACCGGACCAAAGGTCCTGACCGGCGTGAAGAGAAGGCAGTGCAACCAGGAGCACCTGGAGCCGACAGAGTACTCACTAAACATAAAGGAGGATGAGTCGGACAACGCGGTCATAGCCGCTTTCGACAAGGAGGGCTTGGCAAAGAAGCTTGGCCTGAAGAAGCCGGGTGCAGAGGTTGTGAAGGAGGCTGGCAAGAAGAAGGCTAAGGAGGCGAAAGAGGAAAAACCAAAGAAGGAAGAGAAGCCGAAGAAAGAGGAAGAAAAGAAGCCAGAGAAAAAGCCAGAGAAGAAGGAGAAGCCTGAGAAGAAACCAGCCAAAAAGGAGAAACCGAAAGAGACTAAAAAGAAAGCCGGCAAAAAATGATTATGGAGCAGATTGAAGGACTCCTCAGAAGAAGCGTAGTTTTGTTGGATAAGCCATCAGGCCCGACATCCAGGGAGATAGACGAGAGGGTCAAGGCCATACTGAAGAGGAAGAAGGCAGGGCATGCGGGGACGCTTGACAGCAAGGTTACGGGCCTGTTGGTTATCGCTTTGGATGAGGCGACCAAGGCGATGCCCTTCTTGGCCAATTCCGACAAGACTTACGAGGGGATAATCCAGCTCCATGGGGATGTGGACTTCTCTGAGCTTGAAAGATTCATAGGGGAGAACTTCACAGGCCTAATAACGCAGACGCCCCCTGTCAAGTCAAGGGTAGCCAGGAGGCCCAGGGAGAGAGCAATCTACTACTTCAACCTTCTTGGGAAGGAAGGCAAAAATGTGCATTTCCGGACGAAGGTGCAGGGCGGGACCTACATCCGCAAGCTCGTCCACGACATCGGGGAGAAGTTCAACGTCAGCATGCACATGAAAAGCCTGAGGAGGACAGAGTCAGGGCATTTCTCGATAGGGCAGGCCGTCACCCTCGAGCAGCTAGAGGAGGCTTACAGGGAATATGAAGGTGGCGACAGTTCCAGCTTAGAGAAAATATTGATGCCGCTGGAAGAGGTTCTAAAGGACGAGAGGAGGGTGAAAATAAAAAAAGATTATATTCCTAAGGTTCTGAACGGAAGCCCCATCCGCTGGGAGTATATAGAGAGCATAGACAGAGAGGTTGAGAGTGGCGATAATATCGTGCTGCTTTTTGAAGATAAAATCATTGGGATTGGGGTGGCACTGGTAGATTTCAATGCAATGAGAAGTTCAAGCAGACCAGTTGTTAAGACGGACAGGCTAATCCTAGACTAGCTTGCCGTTATGAAACCCAGCAGCGGCTCGCCGAAGTGGATGAAGAGGAAGATGTTGACGCCGACTATGAGCATGCCGGTTTTTATCTTCTCGGGCTTCATCACCGCGCCGAGGATGAGTAGTATCGTGAAGTCAGCCAATGAGATTATGATTCCCACGGTCGACACGCTCATCCCGCTGAAGCTGCGTGCTATCATGTTCAGGATGACGAAGAAGACAAGATAGAGCAGGGTGCTACCATCGACCTCCCCTCCCGCTATGACCTTGGGTATCAGCATCGCGATGAAGACGTAGAACACCGTGAAGCCTATCCCGTATCCCAGCGTCACTATAACGCTGAAGAACAGGTAGGGCTCTATTTTGAATGGGAGCTGTAGGGTGTACCTCACATAGACGAGGAATCCTGTCACCACGCAGATTAGGAGGTAAATCACGAGCTTCGAGAGCAGAATTATCAAGGCAAGCGATATCACGGCGACCACGGCGGTCAGCACCCACTTGCCGGGAACCTGGACCTTTGGCATCGAAAGATTGTTGGACCTATAAGTTTTTATGGTTGATATTTATTTAATAATCGCTAAAACAGTAGTGTGCCGAGGTGGCAGAAACTGGTAATGCACCGGACTTGAGGCGGTTTCGTCCGCTTTCGATGTGGAAGATGGCTTGACCCTGATTTGATGATGGACAAGGAGGTGAACCGAAGGAAATCCGGCGGGCTTTGCCCTTTAGGGTTCAAATCCCTACCTCGGCGAATTTTTATTTTGTAGAAACGGATTATATTTAATCCTCGAATTCCCCGTAGCAAGACCACGGGCTATTCACTAGAAAAAGTTTTTCCATTTAAGACTAAGATTTCGGCATGCAAACACCTTTATAACTGTCATTTTATTACTTATCAGGGTTTTATGATTACTGCAGACGCTTTGAAAAGGATGCATTGGGAGGAAGGGTTGCCCTTAGAAAAAATTGGGGAAAAAATATATTACAGCCCACAGCAAGTAAGTAAACTGTTAGGGAGCTATGGAATACCGACAACAGGGTCTTTGGTTCGATGCTTTAACCAATATAGAAAATCACCAGAGTTGGATTATTACCTCAAGTGGTATATGGAAAATTACAATAGATATAGTATGGCAAATAATGGTCGGCTTAGATGGAGGACCAAATCAGTTTCTAAACCGAATATAAGCAGGTTGGGAAGTTATCTCAAGAGGGAAACCGACATAACTTATAGTATATATAGTATATATAGGCAAAGGGAGGGTCATGTTCTAGAAACAACTGGATTTAAAAATTGCTTGGCATTGTCCTGGCGTTTTGATTTGTCTTGGCATGATGAATTACTAGCAGTAATGAAACGATTTCCAAACAGTCCAAAACTTAGACAGGGGGAAGCTTTGGACCTTTTGCTGTCAGTTATGGCAAGTGGAGAGTGGATCGATTTGCCGTCTTTATCTGGTGTTTTGAACTGGTCATCCGACAGAACAAGTCGGGTCTTATACACAGCCATGAATAAACATTTTATCGAAAGGGCAGGTGAAAAAAGAGGCTACATGTATAGGATTATCTAAAAAAACTTCCTGTCAAATTTCATAAGAGTTAATAATTTTCATCACGACTTTCATATCTGTAGGGAAGTCGAATCTATAATTCCCGCCTTAGCCAGAACAAACAGCCAAAATAAAAACCAAAAAAAAAAGGAAAAACTCACAGGTCATCATCGAGCCATTCCTCGTCCATGTCGTCGTCGAAGCTGTAGTCGTCGTCCTCCCATTCGTCCTTTGGCATAGAGAACACCCAATTTTGAATGATAGTAGTCGGCAGAAGTATTTATACTAATGCCCTGCAGGCCTCCGGGGCGGCGCACCGACGGCAACCTTATAATCCTATGGCCGAAAAATACCTTATGGACAACCTCCATGAACTCATCAGAAGGTCGGGCTACCGCATGCCGAAGGGCCTTGCGTTTAGAATCCTAAAGCCGCTCATGGGAAGGAAGCCCTTGGACATATGGTCTTTAGTTAGGGAGAGTCAGGGGAACCTAAAGATGACGGCTGCATTCTTGCAGGCTATGAAAGATTCTGGTCTATTACAGGTTTCGAAGGGACGGGTTGCATTGACTAGGGACGGACTGGCATTCTGTAGGGAATTGAACATCGGGGCCTCATTCTTCCCTGGCTATCAGCACAAGATAGACCCTGTGCTCCGGAAATTCAGGAACGACTTGGATAAGATAAGGAAATCCTTCTCCCCAAAGCTGAAGTTTGACCAGTCCCCAACAACCACGGAATCCCTGCTACGTATGGCGTCCTTCATGTCAGAGTCAGGAGACTTAGCCGGGAAGAGCGTCATGTGCGTGGGGGACGAGGACTTCTTCTCTCTGCTTCTGGCCCTATCCAAATTGCCCGCCCATATAGCGGTCGCCGACAGGGACGAAAGGGTTTTGGGAATAATAGAGAACTCTTCAAGGGGTCTGGGCTTGGAAATCGAGACCCACCTCTACAATCCGATAACGCCCCTGCCTAAAAAACTAAGTAATAGATTCGACGTCTTTGTGGCTAGACCGCCGGCAACGGTTGCGGGAACATCGCTGTTTCTGGTCAGAGGGTTGGAGTCTCTCAAAAAAGGGTCTGGTAGGCATGGATATTTCACGGCAGACCCTGTTTGGACGCCGCCTGAGGGAATAGTTGAAATAGAGAGGGTGCTTGGAAAAATGGACCTAAGCGTGACAGAAACGAGAAAGGCCATGATGGCCGAGATCCAGAGCGACGAGGACTCAAAGAACGTCCCTATCTGGCTGAGGACAATCCCGAAGGAGCCATGGACCTACCTTGATGTCGTGAGGATAGAGACCAAGGCTGGCTCAAGACCTTTTGTGGAGGAAGAGTGGGGCAGTCTGGTTTACAACTACGATTATGACAATAAGACATACCTTGAATAGGCTATATAAAATTTTGTATAAATTATTGGGATAAAGAAAGATATAAAACGTTAACTATTCTACTTTAAAAACAAGGTGATTACATTGGTAAAAACTGATGACCAAGTTATTCTTGAAAGTTTAAAATATATATCGGGACAAGGCTATCTTAAAACTCCTGAGGAATTAGTTGAAGGCATTAGACCTATTATACAAGATTCTAACGTTAGATACCCTCTTTCAGTACTTGATAATTTGAATCAAAGAGAATTAATTGAACCTCACCCAAAATTTAGACGTCCATTGCGATATAGATTAACTAATGCTGGAGAAAAAATGCTGAGTCAGTCTGTACAACCAGTGACATAAGCGTTCAAATTTTACATTGTGTGAAAACGAATACTCCATTGAAGAATTTACCAGAACAGGAAAAATAAGAAATTTGGATATAAATTTTTTAGAAAAAAATCACACCACTGTAAGGGAAAGTCGCTAAAACGACTGAATTAGCGACGACAGTTTAATCTCGTTTAAGCAACTTCTTCATTTCAGGATGCTTGTTTATCATTATACCGAAATATTCCCTTTCTATTAAATCTATCGCATCGTCTAAATCGAACGGGGCCTGATCTGGGTATTTTAGAGTCAACATACCCTTCAATATTTCCAGGTCTTTTTTAGTAGATTTTTTTATTCTGACAGTGGTGTATTGATTCTTATCTACTACCATTCTCATCACTCGTTTGTATTTTATTTATGGCTGCTACCGCATCCATTCCCTGATCCATTTTATATTTCTGTTCTTCATTTCTATCGCCTCTTGCACATCTGCATAACTGTGCTAACTAGTTTTCTCGTTATCTAGGTTTAGAATGCCCGTTTTATCAATTATGCTACATGCATTGACATTCTTATTAGCTAAATTACTGTGTTATAATGTTTATATTTATTATAACTATTATATATATTATATTAGTGAGTATATATAGTACTGAATTTTTCAGAACTTAGGATTCAACAGATCCTCCTCCGAAAGGCTTTCCACGTCAGTTTTCTCATCCCATTTCACTAGAGGGTTTGGCTTTCCTATTATCTGAAATCGGAAAAGCGATGACTTGTACCAGTCTATCCCGGGGTTGGGTTCTGTCTTGAAAGAAAGATTTTTGGCGATCACCTTCTCGTCCTCGTCATCCTGCAGGGACTTGTACGTTATGAAATCCCTCATCAGGTCCGTGACAGCACAGTTCATTCCGACCATCATCCTCTCGACCTCGAGCCATCTTTTCAGCGGAACCTCACTCGTCGATAAGCCGAAATAACCAACACCATCCTCTTTCAGCAGGCTGACCCCTCTCGAAAGGAAGGCTTTCAATGCTGTACTGGATTCCAGAGGCTGCGTGGAAAAGACGTCGAACTTCCCCACCAATTTTTTTGGAAGGGGGTCGGACACATCATACTTCATGAAGCCTATCTGCAACCCATTCTCTTCGTTCACTTTTCTTATGAATTCCCCAAGCCTCTCATCAATGTCCAGCACGAGTATCTTCGCCGGCAAATCAGTCAAACCCAATGTTATTCCCAAGTCCCAGTCGCCAATCAGCGCTATCTCCTTACCTGCCACATCCCCGTAGTAGTCCATCATCGCAACTCGGGAAATCATATCTTCCTCTTTCACAAAACCCTGCAGGTATTCAGCCTTCTCCTTAGGCTTGGCCTTAATCGCCTTCTTGTACTTCTCCAGAATCCTCTTGAATTCCCCATCCACAGCAATACATCTCCCTTCGCATTCGCACAATTTCGTTTTAACATTTAGAGGTTTTTCTCCCAGGGCAAGCCTTCCCTTGCAGGTCAATATCACTTTGCCATTTTCGCTTTCAACCAGACCCTTCTCATACAGCCTGTTCAAGGAATCTATGAAATCCCTGGTCAGGAAATGCACCGAATCCAGAAGCTCCCACACGCTTTTAGGGCCCTCTTCGAGAAGCCCCAGCAACTCCATTTCAAAGTCCTTCATAAAAACCAGAATACAATCGCAGTTATTTCAACCTTCCAGCTACCTATACTTCAGGACATCCCTCCTGTAGTCCGAAATGTCCCCCTCGAATGTCTTGCCCTCGAACATCGACTTAGAGCGCTTCGTGGTCTTCAGCCTTATAAGGTCCGATATGTACCAGAACTGCTTCGGCGGGTAGTCTATGAACTCGGGCACCTCCACCTCCTTTATCTCGGTCCTTATCCCGGGGTACACGGTGAACTTCGGGATGACCTCGGAAATCACCAGCTTCATCCCCACTATCTTCTCCCAAAAGTCCAGGATCCCAAGCTGAGGGCACCCGGTCTTTGTGAACCCAGCGTATCCCACCATACCCGGCTCATCCTTCAGAAGCTCCACACCCCTCGACACGAACAATAACATGCCCAGCACAGTGTCGGGTGGCTGCGTCACGAAAGTGTCGAACTTCCCCCTTATATTTTTCGGTATGGGTTTCCTGAAATCATGGACAACAGCCCTCATCGGGACCTTTATTCCAAGCTTCTTCGAGTATTTCTCCACAATCCCCGCCACATCCTTGTCTATGTCTATGACCAATATCTCCTTCGGCAGGCTCGTTAGGCCAAGCACTATCGACATCAGGTCGTCGTCCCCCAGCAGGACGACGGACTTGCCTGCTATATCACCCCTTGAGATCATGTGGTACGCCTTGAGCACGACTGAATCAGCTGTTATCGGCGCCTGGTCGAACTCGTCCTTCATGATGAGCTCCTGTGATATCCTCCTGATTTCGCCTTCTATCCTCTTCAGCTCGGCGGGCATCTTTACCCCGAACCTGAAGTCTTCCATCGTCCTATAATCAACAGCTTTCGGCACCACCAAATCAACAAGATTCTTCCCTTTCCCCGTGAGCTTCAGGAAACCATTCTCAGGCTCTATGAACCCGCCTTTCTCCATGGCCATCACTATACCCAAGGCGGAAGGCAGATACTCCTCCGTCTTTTCGTATATTTCCCACAGCTTCGGGGAGTGGTTCTTCTTGAAGACTTGGAGCACCCTGACGAGGCTGTCACGGGTAGAGTGGCGCTCGCTGAACTTCCGGGCATCTTCGAGCAATTCGACCACTATTTCATTTTCCGCTGTCATCTGAATCTCTCAATCTCCCTGATCTCATAGCTTTTCGGTCTGAAGAAATCGATGAGGTGCTTGACGGCCTTCTTGGCGGAATCCTTCCCCTTGCAGGAGTAGACGTCTATGGCGACGAACCTTAGCTCTGGCCAGGTGTGGGCGGATATGTGGGACGATGCCAAGAGAACTATGCCTGTCGCACCCTTGGGCTTGAACTGGTGGAACTTCCTCCCGACGACAGTGAAGCCAGCCTTGGTCGCGCTTTCGCCCAGTATCTTCTTGAGGCTAGAAACCTTCTCAAGATTTTCGACGGGGCAATCGTACAGGTCGAGCAAAATGTTGTATCCTTCCAAATCCCTCATATGAAACACCTTTACCCGACCGAAGTCATAAACCACCCCTGTTTTGAGACTCAATTTCTTGAATTTTGAATCAATTATTATTTAAAGCCTATACTTAAAAACCATTAGCCCCATGATTTTACTGCTACGTCCATCGAAGCCGGAAATTTGCCCTTTGATGGCAAAAAAATTCACCACCCTAGGGAAATGAGAAACATTTTTATTGCGTCGACCGAATATTATTGTAGTGATTTGAATGGCAAAAGGCAAAAGAACATTTGGAGAATGGGCCTTTGTGATAGGGGTACTGCTAGCGCTTCTAGGGGGACTTATAGTTTCGCTGGGGCTGCTTGCCGGTGGGACCCTTGCGGTTCTTCTGGTGGTATTGGGCATCCTGGTGGGATTCCTCAATGTCAGCGGTAAGGAGACGGCCCAGTTCTTGTTGGCATCCATAGCGTTGCTGGCGGCCGGGTCAGCGGGACTAGGAGGTCTGCCATTGATAGGCATATACCTAGGGTCCGTGCTATTGTACATAGCGACTTTCGTGGCCCCAGCTGCAGTGGTGGTTGCCCTGAAGGCGATTTTTGATTTGGCCAAGAACTAGATTTTTAGCCTTTTTTTATTTTATTTTTTTATAATATCATATTGTTTATTTAGTTTTAGGCGGTCATCGTCTAGCCTGGTAGGACACGAATGCTAGATCAGTGTAAGCTTCCCAAAATTTGGAAATAGCTTGTAGCGCGGGTTCAAATCCCGCTGGCCGCATATTTGTTCAACCCTCGATTCTTATGCCTTTGCTAGGGGTTATTCAGTGCAGAAAGCTATTTAACCCTAAATAATGCATTCAATTTTGGTTCTAATGCCTGTTGACATATACTCTCCTGATGGAATAATGCCAATAAACTGGATTAAACTTGATGTCGAAAACTATCAGGGCACTTTGACTTTACCATACACACAAGAGGCTTTCGAAAATCGTTATAGAAGTATGGTCGATGGAATCCAGAGAAAATTCGGGGACAATCCACAAATAGCCTTCATACAAACCGGTAGCAGATTTTGGGACCCCGACCCGGAAAAAAACATCGCCATCGCAACTATACAATTTGATGTTTATTTCAAAAGGGAGAGACCGGATGGCAAAGAACGTAAATTAAATGAAGTGTTTCTTGATTAAACTAGTAATCAAACACCACTATTTTCAGAACCAAGTCTTCCTTCTGTACCTCAGGTACTTGTCCCTGAATTTTTTCCGCAGTGCTTTCTCCTCCAGTCTCGCCCTGTAGGCGAATATCATCACGGCGAGCAGAGCCACAAGGCATAATGGGATAGAGGCCAAAAATATCGAGATTCCGAGGAGCATGATTGAAGCACCGGTGTACATGGGATGCCTTATCTTGGAGTAGATGCCCTCGGTGACCAGCTTCTTTGCCATCGGCTTGAACGAGAAGCTTTCGCCTATCCTGTTGTTGCCCATGAACCACACGGCGAACCCCAGAAGATACACGACCATCCCGAGAAAGTTGTTCCAGGGACTTTCCCAGTAGCCGGTCGCCAGCACTATGAGGATTGCCGTGAAAATTATGGACCCGAAGAACCTGAATCCGTAGGAGAAGTTCATGATAAATATTTGGTTGCAGTCAAAATAAATCAATCGCTTCCATTCTGGGATACGTTTATTTGGCGAAAAGCGTAAAGTAATCATATGAGGAATTTCCTTGCGCTTCTTATTCCCTTACTTTTCATTTCACCTTTCGTCTTGGCGGCGTGCACACCCGGGAGCTGCAAGTATTACAGTTGCAACAGCAAGGTTGTGTGCGACAGCTCAGGGAGGTGGGGGACGGTCGTAGGATCGGAATCCAATCCGAAGCCGTGCTGCCCTTCGCAGGCTGACGGGAACGACGACATCTGCAACCACAACTTCTGTTCAGCCTATCAGGGATGGAGCAAGTGCTCCTGTACTTCAGGCTCTGGCGGAGGTGGGACTGGGGGAGGCACAGGGACAGGCGGTGGACCTGCTGGAGGGACTGGAACGGGAGGATCATTGTTCGCAGGCCTTGGAGGCTCGAGCCTATTCATGATAATACTGGGCATTCTTGGCGTGATAGCCCTGGTCATCTTCCTCTGGTGAGCGCACAAACCTAATCTGGCTTTCTTTCCTTATCCAAAATCTCATCAAGCCTTTTGCATCCCAGCGTCCGCTGCAGGTTTTTAGTCTCCCATGTCCCAAACTTTTTCGGCATGTTCTTTGCGAACAGCCTCAGGTTTTCCCTCTCCGGTATGTACTGCGAGCTGTAGAACTCCTCCCATACCTTTTCGGGATTGCTGTCCTCATCTTTAGCTGAATCGCCCACCAACCCCTCCAGGGCATTCTTCAAGCCTTCCTCCGTGAATACGAGCGCCTTGAACTGCCCTCCATAGATGTAGCAGCCCCTCCAGGACTCGAGTATGATGATGAATCCGGGGAACCTGTGGGCGAAGAATCTGACGACCAGGTCCTCGACCTTGTGCCTTACCTTCAGGCTGCCGTAAAGAATTTTGTTTCTGGAGACCTTCAGCCTGGTGAATGATTTTCCCCTGTGGATCTCGCCGGCCACCTCCCTCGCAAGCCTGTAAGCCTTCCTGGCCAAGGCTGTAGCCAGCGATTCCAAGGCCGCATCATCCTCGCCCTTGACGTATTCAACTAGGTCCTTCGCGCAGTCCGCATTCCTCTCCAAAAAGAACAGCATATCGTTTTTCCTCATAGGAAATCACCCAACCTCCTTTGATGCTTTCCGGCGACCTCTATGAACGGCCTAGCCCTCTTCAGCACGACCCCCATGTTCCTCAGCTCCTCATAGCCTTTCACCTTATCTTTTTTCCTGTAGCCCAGAATCCTCTTTGCTGTGACCAAGCCTATCCCCGGCACCTTGATCAAGTCCTCGAAGGAGCATTCGTTGACGTCCACCGGGGAATCCAGGGTCTGCCTCGCCATCAGGAGCTTCGGGGCCTCGTTCGCAAGGAACTCCCCATCCATCACATTCTTCAGATCCCCCAGCGGGAACCCATACTTCCTCAAAAGCCAGTCGCACTGGTAGAGCCTGTTCTCCCTCCATATAGGGGTCCTCTCCTTCCCCTCCAGGGCGGTCTCCTTCACCGGGCTGAACGCCGAGAAGTAGCATCTCTTCACTTTCATCTGCCTGTACTCCCAGTCCATCAGCCTGAGTATCTCCAGGTCGCTCTCCCCCGATGCGCCGACGATGAACTGGGTCGTCTGCCCCGCCGGGAGGTTTTTCCTGGAAGCCAGCCTCTTTATCCAGGCCTGCCTCCTGAGGATGTCGCTCTTGAACTCCTTGTTGCTGGACACCATCCCCATCCTCGCCTTGGAGGGCGTCTCGACATTGACGCTCATCCTGTCCGACACCTCTGAGAGGGCCTTCACGAGGGAGTAGTCCGTCCCAGGGAGGACTTTGCTGTGCACGTAGCCGCGGAACTTGTGCCTCTCCCTGATGAAATTGACCGTCTCGATCATCTTCTCGCTGACCCTGTCAGGGTCCCCCGCGATGCCGGAGCTCAGGAATAGGCCTTCCACATAGTTGCCGAGATAGAGGCTGATGAAGAGGTTCCCCAGCTCTTCGGGCTCAAAGGAGGCTTTCCTGCCCGAGCATGTGTTGGGGCAATATTTGCAGTCGAAGGAGCATGAGTTCGTGTAGAGCACCTTGAACAGCGAGACGCACCTGCCGTCCGGGGTGAAGGAGTGGCAGATTCCGGATGAGACAGCGCTCCCCACCCTGTCGAGGGAAGGCGTCTTCCTGCAGGAGGCCGTGCTGGCACAGACATCGAACTTGCCGGCCGCACCAAGGATTTTGACCTTCTCGATGACGTTCATAACAAAAAATTGCTGTAGGGACTATATCCCACTAACTAGAGGGTAGGGTTTGGATGATTCGCCAAAATAGGCCAATAAAACAGTGCCAATTATCGGAAAAATCCGAAACTGGGTTCTGTTAACTTACTGTTGGTAAATACCTATTTTTGAAAGCTTTGTTCGTCTCACCCTAAAACTTCTTCGTCTTTGGCTCAGGAAAATCTTATATCATATTTTTTCAGAATTGTTTCTCTGTAATTTGTAGCCATTAGTTCATGTATCATAGCTCGCACTTCTCTATATTCAGGCCAATCCCTTGACGCTTTCATCCCATTTACCCTAACTCGTTCTACAAATGTATCAACCGTTCTACCAAACTCGTCTAGTCTTTTTTTATAATCGAAAAGAAACCTGAAATCTTCATCTGAAGGGTCTAACTGGTCAAATGGAATTGTCGCATAATAATTTGATAGACTTTTATATCCAAGCGTAAGAGATTCTACACTCCTTTCAGATTCGTATCCGTCAGCAAGATATGATACTGCCCCACCTATACCAAATAAAATTTCCCCAAAACCATGCACTTCTGATAGACTTGTACCCTGCCTTCTAGCTCTTTCCCAACCTCTCCATTCGCTGAAGTCACACGCAACTAAAATTGCTTTTTTTTCTTCCAAATCCATGTTATTATGAAAGCATTATTTAATTATAAATACAGCCTCATCGGCCCACAATTCTATCACTGGGCTATCACTGGGCTATCACTGGGCTGGGCTTCTATCTTCATGACGAACTCCCACGGAAAACCGGCTAACTTTGGGGTCTTCAGAACGAAAAGTCTGTAATTCCAGATGCTCTGAATAACCATAAACAAATTCATCACATGAGGTTGCATCCCCTATTTTTTCTACAAAAACCCAAAACCGCAACATTTAAATACTAGATAATATATGATAATTGAGCGAAGTACAAAGTTGTGACAAATAGCGTTAGTCGATTACACTAATTCTATTGCTTTTGTGACCTTCGGAAAAAAATAAGAAAAACGAGGTTATAGTATGAAATTTGAGGATATGAATATTGAGAAGAGCGTTTTGGGCTCTTTAGACAGGATTGGGTTCGAAAGCCCGACCATGATACAGTTCGAGACGATACCCCAGATAAAGCAGGGTTATGACGTCATCGGCCAGTCGGAGACAGGCTCGGGGAAGACCGCGGCCTTCGGGATACCGTTGGTCGAGAAGGTCATGAAGGGATCGAAGGTCCAGGCACTGGTGCTCGCGCCCACTAGGGAGCTTGCGCTGCAGATTACCGAGGACCTGAGGAAGTTTTCCTACTTTAAGAGGCTCAGAGTGGAGCCCATCTATGGCGGCGTGCCGATAAACCCGCAGATAAGCGGGCTGAGGGACGCTGAGATTGTCGTCGGGACTCCGGGGAGGATCCTGGACCACATGGAGCGAGGGACTTTAAGGACGGACAACGTCAAGGTGTTTGTCCTGGACGAGGCGGACAAGATGATAGACATGGGCTTCATCGAGGACATAGAAATGATTGAGAGGAACATTCCGAAGCAGAGGCAGACGCTGCTTTTCAGCGCGACGATGCCTGAAAGCATGATGAGGATGAGGGAGAGGTTCACGAAGGACGCGAGGAAGATAAAGACTAAGATGAAGGTGGACGAGGCTGTACTGAAGCAGTACTATTGCGACGTCAAGCCGCAGATGAAGTTCTCGCTTTTGGTGCACCTAATAAAGAAGGAGAACCCCAACTTGTCAATCGTCTTCTGCAACTCGAAGAGGGATGTCGATGTGGTTGCAGAGAACCTGAAGGAGAACGGGATAAATGCAGCTGCTTTGCATGGCGGGATGGTCCAGAACAAGAGAGAGAGGGTCATGGAGAGTTTCCATGCCGGTCAGATAAAGGTGCTGATAGCGACGGATGTCGCCTCGAGGGGTCTGGACATCAAGGACGTCACGCACGTCTTCAACTACAGCGTGCCGAAGGACCCGGAGGACTACGCCAACAGGATAGGCAGGACGGCTAGGGCTGGGAAGTCCGGGAAGGCGATAACGCTCCTGTGCAGCGACGACCACCAGCCTTTCAGGAGGATGTCGGACATCTACTCGTATGACGTCGAGAAGCTAGAGGTCGAGGACTTGAAGATGCTCCCGTTCAAGAGGAACGAGCAGAGGGGCGACAGGTTCAACAGGTTCGGCAGGGACAGAGACTCAAGATTCTCTAGGGATCATGGGAGACGCCACTTTTCAGGGTGGCGGAACTAACCTAGAAACAAATTGATAAAACATTAAGAGACAGGCTTCCGTGTATAAGCCCTTTCCCTGGCGTCTGAAATTGTTTTCTATTTAAGACTACACATAACAGGCAAAAACCTATATACGTGGTCTCTTATTTGTTTATCAGGATTTTATGTTCAACGAAGATGTCCTAAAGAGAATGCATTGGGAAGAAGGGTTGACTTTAGATGAAATTGGAAAGAGAATAAACTACAGCCTAGAGCATACTAGAAGGTTTTTTGTCAAATACGGAATACCAACATCCGGATCCTTAGTTAGATGTTTTGGAGACTATAAAAAATCACCAGATTTGGACTATTATCTCCGATGGTACATGGAAAATCACAATAGGTACAGCATGGCAAACAATGGCCATCCAAAATGGAGAGCCAAATCAGTCTCCAGACCAAACATAACCAGATTAGCTAGATATCTCAAAAAGAAAACTGACATAACCTACAGCATATATGACCCATCGGATGGCCATGTTTTGGAGACGACCGGGTTTAAAAATTGCATGGCATTATCTTCGTATTTTGATCTGTCTTGGTACGAAGAACTGTTGCGATTGCTGAAAAAGTTCCCAAACAGCCCTGAGTTGAGGCAGGGAGAAGCTCTGGATTTCTTATTGTCATTCATGATAAATGGGGAATGGGTCGATTTGCCGTATTTATCAAGTTTGCTGAACTGGACATCTAACAGGACAAGCCAGGTTTTATACACAGCTATGAATAAAAATCTTATTGAAAGGGCAGGCGAAAGAGGGAGCTACAAGTATAGAGTCATCGGAAAAATGTAACTCCGCCAAACTCCTAGAGCTTTAACCAGAATGAAGTAGCCCTTTACTGGCGCAAAAATAAAACAATCAAACTAAAGTTAACAAAAGTTTTCTGAGTCTAACCGGCCCTTCACCCCTACTTATCATAGCCGCATCAACAACGTCCAAATATGCTTCAGCAATCAATTTTTCATAAAACGTTCTTGAAACATATGCCGGTCGGGCTAACATTGAAGGAATACCCGGAGCATCGACTTGCAACAAATCATTTTCAGGCACTCCTAAGGCTCTTGCATACAAATCAAGCGATGGCATCTGGACGTCAATCATAATATTCATTAGATATTAAGCTTTTTATGTTTTAGCCAACGAGCAACCGCCAAACCTCAAAAATAGCTTTATAAATCTACCGCCCCAATATCATTAGAGTTTACGGAGGTGTAGCGATTGGTAAAGCGCACCGGACCCACGAATCCATTGTTGATGTCACTGATCCAGCAGATAAGGAAGAAGGCTTTTGAGACTAATTCCGATTTCTTGAAAGATTTGGCCGAGAAGCTGAACAAGCCCAGGCGCAAGAGGGTTGAGGTCAACCTAGTCCATATAGACAGGAACACCGAGAAGGGGGAGACCGTCGTGGTCCCTGGCATAGTCCTTGGCTACGGCAACATCTCCAAGCCTCTGAGCATCTACGCCTGGAAGTTCTCCAACAACGCGGAGGAGAAGATAGCCTCGTCCAAGGGGAAGGCCATGCCGATCGAGGAGCTGCTGGAGAAGAACCCCAAGGGTACAAAAGTCAGGATAATGTGTTGATTATGAAAGTCTACGACGCTACAGGCCAGGTGATGGGAAGGATTTCGACCGTGATAGCCAAGGAGCTCCTGGAAGGGGAGGCTGTGCACATCGTGAACTGCGAGAAGGCCTGCCTCTCAGGAAGCCCGGAATTCACTAAGAAGACCTACCTTCACAGAAGGCAGAGGGGTGACCCCCACGGAGGGCCGTTTTTCCCAAGGACCCCGCAGGGGATAGTGAGAAGGACAGTCAGGGGCATGCTGCCCTACAAGAAGGACCAGGGGAAGGCCGCGTTCAAGAGGCTCCGGGTCTGGGTCGGGGTGCCGAAGGA
>MFRS01000011.1:17647-19872 GCA_001784635.1 Candidatus Micrarchaeota archaeon RBG_16_49_10 | reverse complement strand
GTAAATAAGTTAAAGTGCAAACATATGACTGTCGAGGAGCTGGCTCTCTGGCTGGGCACGAATAAGAGATGGTGAGATGGCTGAAAAGGCTGAAAAGGTTATTTTGACGACGGGAAAGAGGAAGCTGGCTGTCGCTAGGGCTTCGATAAAGAAGGGCAGCGGCAAGGTCACGATAAACGGCTTCCCGCTGGAGCTTTGGAGTCCAGAGTACACGAGGCTGAGGATAAGGGAGCCTTTGATAATAGCTGGGGACATGGCAGGGAAGGTGGACATAAAGGTGAGCGTGGACGGCGGCGGGAAGGCCGGGCAGTCCGATGCTGTTAGGCAGGCGATAGCGAAGGCCATGCTCGAGTTTTATAACGATGAAAAGCTAAAGAATGCTTACATAGAGTTCGACAGGAGCCTCCTTGCATTTGACCCCAGGAGAACCGAACCCCACAAACCTTCAAGGTCCAGAAAAGGGGCGAGAAGGCACAAACAGAGGTCAAAGAGGTAATTTTCATGATTATACCAGTAAGGTGTTTTTCGTGCGGCAAGGTCTTGGGCCACCTCTACGAGGAATACAAGAGGAGGGTTGAGGCCGGGGAGGACTCGGGGAAGGTTATGAACGATATGGGTCTGAAGAGGTATTGCTGCAGGGCACTTTTCTTGGGTCATGTGGACCTGATAAAGAAGGTGGCCAAGTTCCAGGTTTAGGGTGAAATCATGTTCGTATGGCCGAAAGACAGGTTGACGAGGTTCGAGGTCGCAAGGATAATAGGCGCAAGGTCCTTGCAGATATCCCTAGGGGCGCCGCTGCTGGTCAAGGCTGAGAAGGGGGAGTTCGACCCCATCATGCTGGCCGAGAGGGAGTTCAAGGAGATCAAGGTGCCGATGACGGTGAAGAGGACCATGCCCGACGGGGAGGTCATGGTGGTGGACATCAAGGCCGCGATCAAGAACTGGCTCGACGAGCACAACGGAGAGATACTGTAGAATTCAATTTCTGTATAGGGCATGAAGGTTGTGGTTTCCTGTACAACCACAAGGATTTAAATTCATTATTGAACTATTCCCAAGAGGGTATATGGGATACTTCAGGATATTTGTGCCGGAAGGCGTCGATAGACGGCTTTTGTTTGAGTATTTCCAGACTGTGGCCGGCATCAATTCTGCGGTTGTATACAGGGACCCCATCATAGCTGTTTCGCCAGCAAGCTATACCAAAGGTTCTGGGGAGCCTGGTACATGTTTGCAACGTGTGCTCACTATGATTGGAGGCACAGAGATATACATTTTCCACCCTCAAATAACTGACCTCGGAGAAATGAGGGCCACTATGTATGGAATCAATCGCTGTCTGGAAGTCTACGGCGCAGACCCAATTTTGGCCAGCAGAATTCTTGGGGTAGGGCCGAGGCAATAGTCATCTGGTTATCTTCTGCTGCTTCACAATCTCGTACAGCTCCCTGGCCTTAGCATTATTTTGGAAGTGTTCCCTGACCGGAGCCAGCATTTCATCGAGCGCCAGCACGGTCCCCTTCTTTAAGTCAAGAGGGTGCAGTTTCCCAGCCCTGAAAAGTTTTTCCAGCTCCCCATATTCGTGCAGCTCCAGATTCCCGCCGAACTTGGCCGAGCGCTCTATCGTTCTGGAGCCGAACTTCCTGAAAATCAGGTACTTCCAAATCTCCAATATCGGGTTTCCCTCGGCCGTCTTCTCGGGGCAGAATGCATTGCCTATCTTTTGCTCGATTTCGCTCGTAGTGTCGTGAATGAAAATGGCAGTGTCAGGCTTCGACTTGCTCATCTTATCCTCTATCTGGATTGTCGCCGTCTCCTGCCCCATCCTGCCCTTGCCCCCGCCCTTCAGTCCGGCAAGTAGATGGTGATGGACGCAAACCCTCTTTGTCTGGCCCATTTTTTCGGCAAGCTCCCTCGACAGGATTGTCGCATGCCTTTGGTCCATTCCGAGCTGCAGTATGTCGGCCTTGAAGTAGAATGGGTCCCAGGCCTGCATCATCGGGTAAATGAGCTGCGCAGTGTACTTCATATCAGCCTCCTTCCTTCCCATTATCGTCCCTGCCCTGGTCGTCCTCTGGATTGTCGTGCTTTTTGCGACGTCTATCACGCCCTTCCAGTATTCAGGGTCCTTCACGGCGTCGCTGGTCCACAGGACTTTGACCTTGTCCATGTCTACCCCGCACGCCTTCCACGCCTCGATGTAGTACTCGCCGGTCATCTTGATC
>MFRS01000011.1:13523-17622 GCA_001784635.1 Candidatus Micrarchaeota archaeon RBG_16_49_10 | reverse complement strand
TTGATGTACGCGAACCAGTCCGCTATCCAGAGTATGAAGTCGCAGCCGGCGTCCAGCATGTCCTGGATCTTGATTGCACGCAATATTCCCGAGCCTAGGTGTAAAATTCCCGAAGTCTCGAAGCCGTCGTAAGCCACTGGCCTGTCCTTTGTCTGCAAAAGCTCTCTCAAGTCCTCCTCCGTGATTATCTCCTCCGTGGGAGGCTTCCTTATAAGATCCATTCTTTTTTCGATGTCCATAAAAATCACAATTTTTCCAGTATATCCAACAGCTCCTTATCCCTTTCCACAGACTCCCTAATCTGTTTTATAACCTCATCTTTCGGGACCTTTACCTCTTCTATTCTACCATCCAAGTATTTTATGTATCTTGTGTAGTACTCCTTCATAACCTCACCTCTAACTTATTGAATAGCCACTCCACCATTTTTTCATAAGCTACGTCTTTGTTGGCTATTTTAAGGGAAGCGTAAACCAACGCATTCAACCCGCAATTTATTCTAAAATTATTAGTATATAAGAAGTTTAGCATCACTTCCACAGCCGTCCTTTTGTTGCCATCAACGAACGGGTGATTGGTTATTATGTCATACCAGTATATAGCTGCAATCGCCGCCAAGTTTTTCTTCAGGTCCCCTGCCAGCTTTTTTGCCCTTATTTTAGCCTCCAAAAAGTCTAGCGAATCATTGATTGTTCTACCTGAATCGAAAAATCTGTTAGTTTCCACTATCTCGTCTTTACTTAGAATAGTTATACCGTTTTTCATGATTTCACTCATTATTTCATTCGGAAAGAGGTAATTTAACATTTTGTTTTAAGTATAATAAATACCAGAATTTATGACATGGAAATCACAGTCCCAAGAATGACGGCAATCATTGTGCTGCTGGTTTTGGGTATCTCGCTGTTGGCTTTCCTATCGGTGAAGTCCAACCTATTTAACCGCCTCTCCCCAAATTCTGATTCAATGGGGACAAAGGTCGAGATAAGGACGAGCCAGGGCACGATCACTGTAGCCCTATTCGACGTCCAGGCGCCGCAGACTGTGGAGAACTTCCTCAAGTACGTGAAGGACGGCTATTATGACGGCCTGATATTCCACCGCGTCATCGACGGCTTCATGATCCAGGGCGGGGGATTCTACTCAGGGATGAGGCAGAAGACAGGCGAATACCCGCCGGTGGTGAACGAGGCCAGCAAGAGCGGGCTCAAGAATGAGAGGTACACGCTGGCGATGGCGAGGACCATGGACCCCAACTCAGCCACATCCCAGTTCTTCATAAACACGGCGAACAACACGTTCCTCAACCCCGGCGGAAATGACGCATACGGCTATGCGGTCTTCGGGAAGGTCCTGGAGGGGTCTGACAGAGTCGACAAGATAAGCAAGGTGGAGACGCATTCTGTCGGGTTCTATGACGATGTGCCCGTTGAAGATGTGGTCATCGAGAGCATAAAAATTATTAAGTAATACTTTAAACCCACACCATGGCAAAATGTTCAACATATCTCCCGCAAGGGTACGGCGTAAGACCAAAAGATAGCGAGTTTACCGTTTCTTCCTGCCCAGTACAACAATCTTTACATGTATAATCTATCGATTTGTGCGGACCTCTTTCCCCGTAGAAAACCCTTTCATTAATTTCAATCACTGTAAAGGGGTTGGAATAACTTGGAATTCCCCCTTCAAGCCTGACTGTTCGTATTCGTATGCCAACATATATATCATCTGGAATTGTGATTTGCCCTTGTAGCCCTTTCACTTCTATAGAATTTCTAAGAGGAACATTTTGTTGGCCAGCACGTAGACACATTTTAACAGAAAGAATCTTTTGAATTTTAAGGTTAAATTTCTTTGACAGCGATAATTGTATTTTTTTTCAGTTTTTAGACTAACAACATGAATAAGTTCTGCTTAACCTGGATGAATAGGTTAAAGCTGGTGGCAACCTGGCATAACTTGAGTTTAGGTCTGTCCTTCCATAGCGATCGAGATTGCCGATATTAGCGGCATAAGGGGGTTGTTTATCCTTTTCCATTTCAACCACTGGTATTATTCACCTTTAACACTTTAATAGGCATCATTCAATTGAATCTAGAGTATTACCAAAATTTATTCTATTATATCCACAACCTCGGCCTTTATGGCCTCCCTGATGTCTTCCGACCTGATCTCAACCCCGTAGAGCAGGTCCCCAGACCCGAAATTCACTTTTTCAGTCCTGAAGCAGGATTTGTCCAGGTAGAGCGGCAGCATATCAGAGAGGGTGACAGGGCAGACAGTCCCAGGCTCGAAGCCAGTAGCCTTCTCCAGCTCCTCCCCGTTCAGGAACCGCATCTTCCGACAGCCCACAATCTTCCTCATCTTCTTGACGTCCAGCTTCTTATCCCCTCCCAGAGTGGCGGCGAAAATCACACCCCTGTCCGGCTTCAGGACGACTGTCTTGCATATCTCCTCCATCGGGCACCCATACAGCCTGACCACATCCTCGGAGGTGTAGGCCCGCTCTTTAAGCTCAAGAATCTTGTACTCCACCCCCAGCCTCTCGAGCTTCGCAATGACCCTCTTCAATCTCTCGTTCAAACCAACCACTTTCCGCCCTTAATGATCGCTTTCCCATCAACTTCCAGGGTGGGCTTCAGGATTATGCCGTCTATGTGGAATGGGACATCGCACTTCCCCCCGAAGGACACATTGTTCCCTATGGCCACGTGCACGGTCTCGTACACCTTCTCGTCCTCCAGGACGTTGCCTATTATCTTCGCCTGAGGGTTGGTCCCGATGCCCAATTCAGCAATGTTCCTGACCTTTTTGCCAAGCCTTTCAACTTCCTCCTCAAGCCTTTTCGAGCCTTCTATCTCGACCGCAAAGCCATCCTCAACAGTCATCCTTATACCCTTCTCGTAGCAGTCCATGGTGTCGAAAACGATGATTCCGTCAGCTGTACCCTCGTTAGGGGCCGTATCCACTTCCCCCGCAGGCAGGTTCCCGAAGTCCCCGGGATTGTGGTATATGCCGTCGTCAATATCCCAGATATGGTCTCCGAAGGCCATCCTGAGGTCAGTCCCCTTCTTAGTTGTAATCCTGAATTCCTCGCCCCTGTAGATGGCATTCCTCATGCGCAGGCACAGCTTCCGCACTTTCCCGTAATCCGCCGTGAGCCCGCCCTCCTCGAGCGAGAAGCGCACTATCCCGGGCATGGTAGCCACCCTCACGCAAGCCTTCTTCGCGTCCCTCCTGGCTTTCGTGTGCGTGAGAGACTTGGTCGTAGGAACGAGCAGGACGTCAGGGGATTTCATGAGCTTTGCGATATCCTCATCAGGCTCCTCCCCGTTCCTCGAGAGCGGTCTCATCGAGACTATTTCCACGTCCTTCGTGACCTTCTTGACCGCCTCCATCAACGCCAAAGGAATCTCCGGGTCCATCTCGTAATCCGTCAGAATCAGGACGCTCTCACCTTTTTTGACATTCATGCAGTCCCTGACGGCCGTATCAGCCCCTTTCATGAGTCCAGAAGCCATAGAAAACCCTTTAAAAGGTTGTACTTCCATAAATAAATAATATTCATCGGTGTATTGATGCAATTGGAATTTTTGGGCGCTGGGAGGGAAGTCGGGCGTTCCGCAATCCTCTTGAGGACCGGAAGCGAGAACATCCTGATGGACTACGGCGTCAAGCTGAAGGTCAACGATCTCGACTATCCCGAAAGGGTTTCAGGTAGGGTCAATGCCCTCCTCTCCTCGCACTCCCACCTGGACCACGTTGGGAACATCCCGGCCCTGTTCGCGCAGGGGAAAATGCCAAAGATACACGCCCTGAAGATAAACAGGCACCTGTCCAAGCTCCTCTGGGAGGATACGCTCAAGATAGCCAAATACGAGAACCAGCCCGCCTCCTTTGACAGCGCTGACATAAAAGCGGCGCTGAGGAACTACCACCCCGTGAGCTACAGGAAGCCCGTAAAAGTGGGCAAGTCCGAGGTCACGGCCTTCGACGCCGGCCACATCCCAGGGTCGGCCATGTTCATGGTGAAGGCGGAGGGGAAGAGGGTGTTCTACACGGGGGATTTCAACGGCTCGGACACGAAGCTGATAAAAGG
>MFRS01000011.1:7510-13505 GCA_001784635.1 Candidatus Micrarchaeota archaeon RBG_16_49_10 | reverse complement strand
CATCCTGGTCACCGAGAGCACGTACTTCAAGCAGGAGCACCCGTCGAGGAAGGTGGAGGAGCAGAGGCTGGTGAGGAACGTGAAGGAGACCTTGGAGGGCGGCGGTGTGGCCCTCATATCGGCTTTCGCCGTGTCCAGGTCGCAGGAGATTGTGCTTATCCTCGACGAGTACGGCATCGATGCCCCCATCTATATAGACGGGATGGCCAAGGACGTGACGCAGATATTCAACAGGTACCCCAGCCTGCAGAGGGAGTTCAACTCGCTGCAGAACGCGATGGTGAGCAGGGATGTGAAGCTGGTGAAGAGCAACAGGAGGGAGAAGATAATCCAGGAGCCTTGCGTGATAGTGACGCCCAGCGGGATGCTTTCCGGCGGGCCGGTGGCCTACTACATAGAGCAGCTGCACGACAGGGACGACTGCTCGCTGCTGCTGACGGGATACCAGGCTGAGGACTCTGAGGGCTTCATCCTACTCGACACCGGGAAGTACATCCACGACGACCTGAAGCTGAGCGTGAGGATGAGGGTGGAGAAGTTCGACTTCAGCGCCCATGCGGACAACTCGGACATCATCGACCTAATCAAAAAGACGCAGCCCAAGGATGTCTACTGCATCCACGGGGACAGCACCGAGGAATTCGCCAAGTTTCTTAACGAGAAGGGCATTTTCGCCAAGGCCCCATTCAACGGGGAGATCGTGGAGATTTAGGTCAACTTTTCCTTTCAATCAGCTTGTCTATTTCTGAAATCAAGCCGTCAAACACTTCGTCTTTCAGCTTCGCGAAAGGCTTTAGTATGAGGCTCTTTTCAATCTGCATCACTTTATCGGCCTTTATCCTGCTTTTAATAGGCAAATTACCGTTTGAAAGGCTCTTTTGGTCTATTAGAACGCTGTAAGTGGTCTGCTTGACATTTGGCGTTATCGCACAGACAACGACGTCCTGGTGGGACTTGTTATAGACGTTGTTTGAAATTATGACGGCCGGCCTTATTTTGGCCTTTGTCAGGGAACTATAGGGCAACCTCACCCATATTAACTCCTGCTGGTTCATTCAACCCCCTTTAGCGATGTTATCCCAGACTTCGTCCTCTTTGTCCCAAGCGCCTTTCATCGATTCCGCTGACAGAATCTTCCAGAAACTTTCTTCGCTTTCCAGAGTGTCAAGGACATCCGATTCTTTTTTGATGATTACTTCGCCCATTTTTTGTATAAGAATGAGGGTCTCCCCACCTTTAACCCCTATATCATTTCTTATGTCTTCAGGTATTACAATCTGCCCCCTCTCGTTTATGTTTACAGATCTTATCTTTTCTTTCATACTATTCATACTAATCAACATATTCTAATTGGTATGATTAATATTTAAAGTTTTTCTATTTGTCACAAACCCCCATTCAACGGGGGAGATTGTGGAGATTTAGCTGTAGTAGCCCTTGGAAGTTGCCTGCTTAAGCTTGTGATGTAAGTATCCCCATTTATGTCAAGACAACCAATAAAATTGCCCCCTTCGAAAATATTGTAGCGGCTCATGCTGCCAAGGTTTTCTCCTTCAGCATGCAGATAAGGCACTAGCCCAGTAGCCCTTTTCATTAAGCCTAAATCATCAGTCAAGGAATGGTTTTGTTGGCCCATTCTTCCAAGCATTCTTTTCCGGCTTGAGGCTGCATTTGTATAACACTCATTATTCTTAACCAGAAATGAAGGATTTATACTTTGCCCTAATGTTTCACTTCTTTCTCCCTCTCAATTTCTTCAGCCCCTCTTTGTCAACTTCCGGGAAAACCAATCCCACATAACCGCAGTCGCCGCATTTGTGAAGGTTGAAGAAGGAGCCCTGGGCGTAAGATTTCAATGAGATGTCGAGGCCTACATTTGTGCTGAAGCACTTCGGACAGACTTTGACGAGTTCCATGGGAGTCATCATGCTAAAAACTCTTTAACAAAATGTACGTTCTTCTTAATGGTAGGGACGAGACAAGCCCATCAGATGATGCAATTTCTACTCCAGTTGCCATATCAAATAATAACAAAAATAACATTAAATTCCTTTTCATAGTTACCCAATAGCACGAAGTGCTGTAGAACATACCTTCGAGGATTGCAAATTGCCTGAGGCGAGAATTGAACTCGCGGCCTCTGCGGTTCACCTAATCATCAAATCATAGCTCATTCAACGAATGTTTATGAGCGCAGCGTTCTAACCACTGAACTACTCAGGCACTCATTATCTTTTCGGGGGATAGGATTTAAGTTTTTCTTTGCCTTCAATCGGCTATCGGGGGCAGCTTTATTTTCCCCTTCCTCAGCAGTCTTTTATACCTATCTATGGTCACGTAGGTGTCTTTGTCGTCTTTTCCCCTGCTGGTCAAGAGGATTTCAACTTCAGATATAGGCCTTTTCGTCCTATAATCCGATGGCGGAGGGCCCCTTATATATGCAGGGACTTCTTCAAGCCCAAAGATGATAGCTGCAATCGTCCTGGCATGCCCATCTCCACAAAGGTGATACACATTGCCATGAGAATATACGTTTACAGGGTCTTTTTCTAGGGCTTTACCTTCTGAGTTCAACAACATTCTGTACCATTCGCCGACTCGCCCTTCAGTAACGAAATCCTGTTCGGTTGCGCTACAAGATGTGGCATATATTTTTGATATTGGAATCATTTGTAGCATACCCGTTATACAGACCCAAATCTTAAATAGCTTTCCTTTACTCGGAATGACGCAGTAGGTGATACCGTTAGGGATAAGAAATCGGAAGGCGAATATACCATATGGAAGGTAGATACGTGACATACCTTTTGGCGGTTGTCATACTGTTGTGCATAGCAGGCATAGTCTACCTTCTGAGAGCACAAAGTCCTCCTGCCTGCGGGATTGAGAACTGCCATGGTTTAGATATAAAATGCGGTTCGGACGTCGCTGAGGTTTGTGACGCTTCATATCAACTTGGGGACAAGTGCAGGGACTATGCGAGTTGCGAGATCACGAGCGGCAAATGTCAGCTAGTGAAAAGAAACGGCTTTGATGAGTGTAAAAGCTGTATTGAAGGATGCAACAGCCAATTTTTCGGAGAACCTGAAAGAACGTTCGTGTGTGAGAATAGGTGCATGGGATGACTTTTAATCCTTTTCCCCATAAATATTATTAGGTGGTTAAATGGTTTTTCGAATTTGGCTTGCGAAGAGTCATGACACTTATGTATTCTATGGGGCAAATTCTAACCTACCAGACACTTATCGTGAAGCAATTGAAAACAGATTGAATTTTCATTTATACAGAAATTTCCCCCTAGCCCGTCAAGAAGTTATTAGCGTTTTGGGAAGTTTTGACATCAACTCCAGCAACATAGAAGTCAGAGAATGCTCTGGTGTGGCTGTAAATAAAGAAAGTTTATATTCAACGGGTTTTATCGGATAATCTTAGACACTATTCGAAAAGCTTCAGTATCTCTTCCGCGTTCATCTCCGCGTGTTCGAAGTCGTACTTCTCAGGGTCGAACCTGCTTATGATTTTCACGGTGCATCCCGTAGCCGCCGAGCAGGCGAAAGCATAGTGCCTCTGCGCCTTCTGTTCCTCTTCAATACCTTCAGCGTCATAAGCGCCGCTCCTCTGCCTACCCAACTTATCTAAGTCCTTCAGCCTCCTCTTAAGTATCGCTTCAGGGCTGTACTCCAGCACGACCAGCGTGTCGGGCATTATCTCCTTGATTTTGAACTCCGGTAGGCCTGGGTAGAACCCGTTCGGCTTGTTCAGCAACAGGTGCGTGTCCACTATGACGTCCTTCATCTTCCTGACGTCCTTCCCTATCTGCTTGAAGACCTCCATGTCGAGCTTTATGTAATCCTCACTCTTTATCTGGGTGTCACCCTCATCCCTCTTCAGGCCTTTCTTCTCGAAGACCTTGGCGAAGTAGTCGCCCACCGTTAGGATCTTTATGTCCGGCCTCTTCTCGAGGACCTTCCCGATCACCGTCGATTTACCGGAGCCTTTGAGCCCGGCGATTATGACTCTCATCACTATACTAAATGGAGGGGGTTATATTTCTATTTTTCTATAATTCTATTGGGAACATGATAATAGCCTTGGAGGGGATAGACGGCGCGGGGAAGAAAACGCAGATAGACTTGATAATGAAGCATCTAAAGAGAAGTAAGACCCCTTTCTTAGTTCTCAAGACGCCGGACTACTCGACGCCAGTGGGTAAGGCGATAAGGAAATATCTAGATGGGGAATTGAGATTGGAGCCCGAGGAGGCTTTCGCCCTCTACGCGGCAGACGTGCTGATGATGGCCAGGGAGTTTTCCGAGGCCAAGAAGAAATCCAAAGTCATCCTCCTCGACAGGTACATCACATCAACAGTCGCATACCAGTGCGGGAGAGGTCTGCCCTTCAAGAAGGCCGTCGACATGGTCGGGCTACTCGGCTTCCCTAAGATTGACAAAATCATATACATCGACATCAGCCCGGAGACCAGCTTCAGGAGGAAGAAAAAGGAGAAGAAAAGCTTGGACATCCATGAGAAGGACAGGGAATACCTCGCGAAGGTCAGGAGGTTCTACCTCAGGGAGGTCAAGGAAGGGTTCATTGGCGAATGGGCCATAATAGACGGTGAAAAGTCGCCTGAAGCTGTCAGCAAGGAGATAATGAAGGAGTTCAAATTCTAGCCTTTAGCATGCTGACTAGTTTTTCATTTCCCTTTATCAGTTCCATGTCTTCCATTTCTGCCAGTGAGAACCAGCCGAAGTCTTCCGATTCGTGATTCAGCTTCACCTTCCCTTCAACCTCACAGAGGTATATCAAAATCACCGCATGCCTCTCCTTGTCCTTGGAGTCGAAGATGAAGGATTCCGCCCCAATAAGCTCAAACTTCTTGAGCGTGAGGTCAGCCTCCTCCTTCAGGCCCCTCGCCAAAGTCTCCTCGGGCTGCTCCCCGTACTTCATCGCTTCCCCTATGAACCCCCACTTGCCTGGCTCGAACCTGGACTTGCTGCTCCTCTTAGTCAGCAGAAATTTGCCTTTATCCTTCACCACAGCCAAAGCGGCGGGCACGATCTCCTTTTGCTTCACAGAAAACACCAAAAATAAATTAAAAATAACTTGTTAACGGGATCACCACTCCTCGTCATCCGATTCAGTGTCCCAGTCGTCATCCTCATCTAAATCGTATTCGTAGTCATCGTCTCCCATTTTTACCAGTAAGCTATATGATGTGAAAACGTATTTATACTTTATCTTTGAAGGGAAAAATTCCAAAAAAATCCGAAAGCTATAAAAGGTTTACCGCGTAATTCTCACGTTTTCTCAAATCGGTGAAAAACCAGAACGAATTTTTTTCTGAAAGGGGGAAACAATTAATCCCCAAAAGCACATAAGTATACCATGTGTCAGGCTTCGCTGGGCAGGGTAGTAGAAGTCGATGGAAAGGAATCGGTGGTCGATGTCAAGGGGAAGAGGAAAAAGGTGAACATTGAGCTTGTTGATGTCAAGAAGGGCGACTATGTACTTTGCTCCCTCGACCTTGCAATAGAGAAGGTGGAGGCTTGCGAGGCCGAGCGGATGATTGGATGAACGTCAGGGACAAGAAGCTTTTCATGAAGTATGCCGTGCCATGCGCTGACACACTCTTGCAAAGGGGACAGATTACCAGGGAAAGGCTGGATGACTTGATAAAAAAGGCCACTTCCGGCAAGGGCGTATCCGATGAGGACATAGACCTGTTCAAGGTCGCTAAGGCCCACTGCACGGTCATAGCCAAGCACCACGGGAAGGGCGAGATTGACATGGCGGTGATGGAGGAGTACTACCTCGGGAAGCACGACGATGCTGTCGATGAAAGGTTCGAGCAGATGGGGGACTTCGATGCGGAGAAGTGCAGGATATACGGCGGCAGAGTCCTTTCTGCAGATGAGGGTAGCGCGTTCGTGGAAACCATCACAGGGAAGGCGAGATACCGCACTGACTTCACCCCTAAGATAAAGGGTGGCGA
>MFRS01000011.1:0-7494 GCA_001784635.1 Candidatus Micrarchaeota archaeon RBG_16_49_10 | reverse complement strand
CACAGGGACTTCATCGTCAAGAAGATATCAGAGAGTCTGCTGGGAAAGCTGCAGGCGGGCAAAGAGAATTATTTTAAGAGCAGAAAGCAAATATAGTTTTGATGGCGAGTGAGGAAAAGAAAGGGACCGTTTTCGCTCTTATGGCGGCCTTCGTGAGCGGTATAGCGATTCCCATGAACAAGCTTTTCGTCGTGGACATAGACCCTATAGTTTTCACCGCGATAAGATCCATCCTGATAGGACTGGTGTTTCTCATGCTCTCTTACAAGAGGGCCGAGTTCAAGAAGGCGAAGAAGCCCGACCTTGTCGGCCTCCTATTGATTGCCGTTATTGGCGGGGCGCTCGCGTTCCTCATGTTCTTCACAGGCCTGCGGATGACCACCGCAGGTAGAGGGGCATTCCTCCACAAGACACTTCCTTTGTACGTCACCCTGTTGGCTTTCCTCTTCCTGAAGGAGAAGATAGGGAAGAAGCAACTCATCGCCCTGTCGCTCATGTTCCTCGGGACCATATTCGTATACTTCGACGCCATACAGCCGGGGCCTTTCTGGCTTAACCCGTCTTTGGGCGACCTGTTAGTGATATGCGCAACCTTCCTCTGGGCGGTCGAGAACGTGATGGCGAAGAGGGTGATGGAGGGGGGGAACAGCAATTTCCTCGTCTCCTTCTCCAGGATGTTTCTGGGCGGTCTGATACTGTTCGGCTTCGTCCTACTGACCGGAAGGCTTCCCACCTTGCTTGCGCTCAACGCAGGGCAAGTGATGAACATACTCATATCCACCCTCGTGCTATTCTCCTACGTGTTCTTCTGGTACTCCGCTGTGAAGATGATAAACGTCTCCAAGGCCTCCACCATGCTTTTGATTGCGCCGGTGATTTCGATGATAGGTGGAATTCTGATTTTCGGCGAGCCCACGCCGCTTCTCCAGCTCGTCGGCTCAGCCCTGATCCTGTACGGCGCCTACATGACCACAAAGGTGAAGAGCGACCATTTAATCCTGGAAGTCTAATAGACTTCATGAAGATACTCGTCTTCGGGAACCCGCTGGTGGAAGAGGATTCCCTCCCTTTGAGGCTGCTCCCAAGATTGAGAAAAAAATTCACAAAAATAGAGTTCAGGGAGTTCGACTCTTCCGAAGACTTACACAAAGAAGGAAGGGACTTGGTAATTTTGGACACCGTCAAGGGAATCAAGAAAGCCCAGGTGATAGAAGACATAGGCTCAATAATTCTCGGCAAGGCATATTCTCTGCATGATTTCGACTTGGGTTATAATCTGAAGCTGCTGAAGAAAATCGGCACCATAGATTCTGTGAAAATAATAGCTGTCCCGGCTTCAAAGGACGGGGAAGAGGTTTTTACGGACTTGGTCAATGTCATTGAACGGATTTTTCACTAAAGGAGGAAAATTTGGGTAGACTTTTCGAACTGGAAATTATCAATGTCATATAGATCACATTTTATTTTAGATAATTGCCAGTTAAACTTAAATAGGGATTTTGTATCATCTTAAACCCTATTTTTTGAAGAGTTTTGTATCGCAAATGAACATTTCTTACCAAAACATCACAAAGACCATCACCGCTTCAAGGAAATGTTAGGAAAAGTGTAGAATACTTCGAAACTGTAGGACAGAAACTTTAGACTCGAGAAAACAAAACCTTTAAGGAGTGAAAAGCTAGTAAACAATTTTAGTTTGCAAATAGATGTTGTATAAAGATATTATTATGAAAATAATTGTAGAGATTATTAAACTTCTTATTAAGTAATCTTTCGTTTGTGTTTTTTCTTTTTTTATTTTCGAATAAACGAAATATAATGAAAAACCAATCAGTAGAGAAATCAAAAGCGAGAACAAATAAACTCGATATTCAACGCCAAAAATAGCTAGACAGGGTCTTATTTTTGAAGGTCCTGTTGAGCATAAAGTAGATATTATTTGCATAAATTATCCTTGCACTTTACTTTTAATAAAACTTTTCATAATGTTCGGGATATGCAAAAACCAAAAGAATGCTTCAAACCCAGTTGACCTTCAGGAAGTGAGTGGCGCAGCTCATGCAGGGATCGTAAGCCCTTATCAGCTTCTCTATCTCCATCCTTATCCTTTCCTTGTCCTCGCCTATCAGGCCCTGCACTAGCGCCTTGATGTCGCTTGCCATTATCACCTGGTTCTGCGCGGTGGGTATGACGAGATTCCCGTACTTCGCGTTACCGCTCTTGTCGAATATCAGCCAGTAGTAGAGCGTTCCCCTTGGGGCCTCTATCACACCGACCCCCTCACACTCCTTCGGCTTAACCTCAACCTTATTCTCCTGTTTGAACGCCCTGCTTTGAAGAATCTCTATCGAATGGTCCACGCTGTGTAGTACTTCTATTGCTTGGGCGAGGTTGTTATGGTACACGTTGCTCGAGGGGAACGCCTTGAGGAATTTCCTCACATCCTTCTTGGTGTCCCTGTGAAGGCTCTGCTTGTTGAGGTTCATCCTAGCCAACGCACCGACCATGAACTCGTTCCTCTGGAACTCGAACCCTGTCGCCTGCGAATAAGGTATTATCATCCTCTTTAGGTAGTCAGAGTAGTTCTCCTCCGGTATCTCGACCCCCGAACTGCTCTTTATGCTCCCTTCAAGGAAAGAGAAGTCCTTTGGAGCGAGCCCGACGAAGTTCCTCGCCCTCTCGAACTTGAAGTCGCAATCGTTCATAATCTCTATCAGGTCGATTACCTCCCCCCTTATTCCCTTGAGCTGCTTCACCATCTTCCTCGCGTCATCCTTTGTCGGAACCTTCGTGTAGCCGCCCACTTGCGAATAGATCCCATGCACAGCCCTGCCCACGATTAGCTTGGAGAGGTCATTCCCCACGCTTTTTACCTTGAAAGCATCATGAACCAACTTGTGCTGCGACTCGTCGAAGTCCAGCACTGAGTCCTTCCCCATGATGTCCGGCATGACGAACAGGTAAAGGTGCATCGCATGGTCCCTTATCATCAGTCCGTATAGCGCCAGCTTCCTCAACAGCCTGGTCTGCTCGGATATCTCCACGCCCATGGCCTTCTCCACGGCCTCGGTGCAGCACGTCAGATGCGCGACGGAGCATGTGCCGCATATCCTCGAGACCACATAGGGCAGTGTGCCGAACTCCTTCCCCCTTATCGCCTGGGTGTAGAAGCGCTTGTTCTCGCTTATCTTCAGCTTCACGTCCTGGACTTTCCCGTCCCTAACCTTGACGTCCAGGTCGGTATGGCCCTCTATCTTGCTCAGGTTCTCTATCGCTATGTCGAAGTCCTTGTGAATTCAAACCACCCCAAACTCCTTAAGCTCGGCCTCAAGGCATTTGACGAACGCGTCCTCGAGCATCGGGCACCCCGGCACCTCGCCGTCAACCTTCACTATGTCCTTGAGCGGCACGACCTTCTTCAAGTGCCTGAATTTCTTCATGACAGGCCTTATCTCCTTCATCCTCGCCTTGTCGAAGAAGTTCCTGTGGTTGGACGGGCTGCCGTCTATCGCGCAGGACCCTATGGATATCAGCTTCCTGCAGTTCCTCCTTATCTCCTTGACCCTTTTGGCCTCCTTCTCGCTCGAAATCGCACCCTCGACGAAGGCCACGTCCAGCCCTTCCATCCTGTTCTTCGACTTCAGCGTTTTGCAGTACCTTATATCGACCAGATCCCTCCACTCGAAGAACTTGTAGTTGAGTATCTCGAGGAAAGTGATAACGCACCCCTCGTCGCCTGTGAAGGAGAATATCCCCACCTTCAGCCTTTGCATAAACCATTATTGTTTTACTGAATAAAATTATTTATCGTGGAAAGGCGTTCAATTATTATGGGAGACCCGCTTGAGGACAGGAAGGCCCGTTTCTACATATTTTTCACTGTAGGAGCCGTGCTTTTCATGATTGCTAGCTTCATCCTCGGCGATTTGGGGTCATACAGCGGTTATAGCGCGTCCTCCATGGTTTTCCTCTCCTTCATTCTCTTCGCCGTCTCAGGCTTCTTCTGGATTCTGGCGATGCTTCTTTACGGCAAGATGAGGCACCCAAGGAAGGAGCCTAAGGTCATCGAGAAAAAAGATGAAATCCCCTTACTTGAAACTCATCAACAAACACCGGTAGCTGAACAGCCAATCTTCATAGAAAGAAAAATCCCTCCGCAGCCCCAAGAAAAAATCCAGGAACTGCATGAACTGGCAGAGGAAAACATCAGCGAATACTTCGTTGCCAGCAAGGAGCTGGACAAGTACCACATCCAGACGTGCAGGTGGGTGAAGATAATAAAACCCGGGAACAGGGTCTACTTCAAGCATGAGTATCAGGCGAGGGACGCAGGTTATAAGAGATGCAAGGCGTGTTTGGGGAAGTAAAAAGAAGTCTTATACCAAACTACCTTCAAAAACAATAATTTTCAACAGTCTCCAGGGCAATAGTATGGGTATGAAGGAGTGTTTTCCCCATAGTCGCATACACCATCCCCACACTCACCGTACTTTACAGGGCCTCCCTTGGCATCCTCTGACACAGTCGTTGTTGTAGTGACAGTTGTCGTTTCGGTGAGAGGTCCACCCTGGGCACCAACTGAGCGGCTTTTGTAAACGTATATGCCAGCCAGTAAAACTATGAGAAGAATTAACCCTATAGTTACGGTTTTCATAAATACCACTTACAGATTTGAAATTTAAATAGTCTGCTTTATGTTGTAATAAGTGAAAAAGTTAATCTTCAGGTGTCATTTAACCACTAACAATCGTGTAAAGTTTAGAATATTCTAAATAAGGATTACTCTTTAGTTTACATACCCATTCAATTTCAGAACCAATAGGCACTTTCAATACAGCCCATTTTAAGTTCCCTGCTCCTTTCTCTAGTCCTATGTCTTCAATAATCTGATCTGTATCAATTATAGAATTAAAACCTACCTCTATCTTTCCTTTTATAAAACCTACATTATGAGTATCTAAATATGAAACACATTTTTGGATGTTTTCTTGTTCTTTATTTTCTAGTTCATTTATTCTTGTATTCAAGTTTTCAATTTGACTTCTTAGGTTTTCATTTTCAGTTTGTAAATTATTAATTTGAGATACTAATTCTTCACTATTTTTTTGTTTCTGAGAAACAACATAAAACAATCCTACAATAGATAAAAAGCAGATCATTATCAATAAAATCAAAAGATTATTGTTAGGCTTTTTCATATGGTTAAAATATAGGATTACTTATTTAAAATCTTCCTAGTGCATAATATACTGCAGGGCTGACCTTCAAATCCAGGCACAAATTATCTTTTGACTTTGAAATAACTCTTCCTGATGTAAAGACACCAGACCCCAATTATTATAAGCACAACCAGGCTCTGCCAGATGACGGTGTGCACGAACTCCATCAAGTGGAAGCCGAACAAAAAACCCACGAATATCGTAGAGAATACCCTAAAGATGTTTATCAGGAGCATTATCGGTAGCCAAATCAGGAGAAACCTCCCCTTATCTTTGAATTTTCCTGGGGAAGCTATGACCATAGCGAAAAGCGAATAGACGCTCTTCCATCCTATGCAGTCCCTTGATATGTCGATGGGGAAATTGTTATTGCCGGCGTAGACGAAAAAGTCTATGTTGTGGGCCCTTAAGCCGAGGCCGTTCAGGACGAAGACTATCGACTTCGCGAAGAAGGTCTGAAAAGGGTAGAAGTCCACATCGAAATGGATTATCGCGTAGAACGGGATCAGCAGGAGATTGAACTTTAGCAGAAATAGGAAGGCCTCTCTTATCATCTCCTTTCTTTGTATTTTTCTATCCATTTCTTAAGACCCTGCTTTTTAGCTTCGCCAATCAGATTATCTAATGGTTTTTTGTCTAAATATCTTATCCTGTTCTCCTCGCTTATCTGGACCATCGATGACCTGACCAGCGGGAAGCTGACCTTCCCCATGACGTCATCCGGTATCTCGCCGTCCACCACGGCGCAGAGGATGTTATAGTCGTTGAGCGCAAGGATGTTCTCGAAGTCCTCCAGGAGCACGGCCCTCTTGTAGAGTCCGACGTCCTTGTCGAAGTCGGCAAGCCTGAAGCTGGAAACCTTTCCAACCTCAATCAACGGCACCTTCCCGTCAACCTCCATCTCCCTGTACCTCTTCAGCAGGCCTATGACCTTCCTCTTCCCCTCGACCATGTTCCTGACCTTCTTTATCTCCGTGTTCATGTCGTCCATGCCCTTTATGACGTGCTTCTTCCTCTCCTCATCCATGTCCTTCTCCAGCTTCTCGATCTTCTTGTTGAGGTTCTCGTTGTATTTTTTGAGTATGTTCAGGTCGTTCTGCTGGGTCCTGATGGTCTTCCTCAGCTCCTCCAGGGTCTTGTCCTCCACCTTGACCTTTATCTTCTCCTTCAACACCCTGTCCTGCTGTTCCTTGAGGTCGATGACTATCCTGTTCAGCGCCTCCGTGATGTTCTCGGCCTCGCCCTTGATTATCATCTCGACGACCCTGTCGTAGAACTCGCCGAACCCTAGGTAGGAAAGGGCCCTGTCGGCCTTCTTGAAGAACTTCTCGAAGTAATCGTAAGCCTTCAGCGCGGCGGCCAGAGCATCCCTCTCGTGGTTGTTGTTCACCCTCTCCGCGTACGGGTTCACCAGCCTGTACTTCTCTATCACAGAGAGCGACTCGCTGACGCGGAAGGTCTTGGACCCCATGGAGCTCGCGAACTTCTCTACGTTCTTGGGGGTGGGGAACTTGTCGCTGGATATTATCACCGGCTTCCCGAGGTTTGTGACTATCTCCACCATCTCCTTCTTGGTGAAGTCCCTCCTGCTGTCCACAGCAAGGATATTCTTCTTAGTGTCCAAAACCGCCAGCCCCGACGTTATGCCGGGGTCATAACCTACGATGACTGTTCTCTTCATTCAGAAACCTGAAAATAATACGCTGAAAAACAATTTACTGTTTTCGTTTGCCGTAATTTTTCTGTTTGAGTTCCACTATTTTGCCAGCTAAGGACTTCCCTATCCCCTCGACCTCCAGCAGCTCCTCCTCTGTCGCGTTCATGAACCTTTCCACCGTGCCAAACCTCTCCAGAATCCTCTTCGAAAGGACCCCGGAAATCCCTGGAAAACCTGAGACTATGCACTCCAGCAACTCGTTATCCCCCTTGGGCTTCTTCTTCCCCCTTATACCCACGCACCTGTTGTTCTCCACCTGGTCCTTCTTCGCGAGCCAGTAGACCATCTTCGCAGTGCCCTCCTCGTCCTCGGTCATGAGCACGGCTATCCTGTACTTGACTATCAAGGATGCTATCGCGGCCTTTATCGCATTCCCGTTCATGCTCTCCCTGAAGTGGTTGCCCTCTATCACAAGCACGGGCGAGGCGAAGTTGTCGATGAGCTCCTCCGCCTGCTTGAAGAGCCGGCCGTCGATTATGGAGTTGACGAAGTCGTCGCTAGTCTTCCTCTCGATGCAGACCCTGTCCGAGACGATGTAGTCCCCCACATCCAATCTCT
>MFRS01000010.1 GCA_001784635.1 Candidatus Micrarchaeota archaeon RBG_16_49_10 | reverse complement strand
TGTTTCGACATAGCTGTCAAGCCTTATCTTCATGTAGTCGTGTGGGAGTGCGAATTCCTCACCTACGTTGATTACCTCATCGTATTCGTCCAACCTTCCGTTGTATAGAACACCGATTGTTGGTGATCCGCCGGTAAGTCCCGCCAAATCCCATAGCCAGATCTCGTCGTCCTCGCAGGCGTTCTTGTCAGCTGAACCAAGGCAATATGCGTCGCCGTCATTTACCGTGTCGCTGACATCCTCTCCAACAAGAAGAACCGCTGATCTATCCTCCTTTTCAGTAGAATAGAAGGACTCCTTGTTCTTGACTGTCACGCCGTTGATGACCTTCTGGCCGCCACTGGATACTGTACCGGAAACGCCGTCAACTGTAACGACAATTGAACCGCTGCTTCCGACGTTGTCCAATGTGATGGTCACGCCATCAACAACTACATTTTCACCGACCGCCAAGGAGTACTCAGTACCACTCTGCACCGTCATGGTGTCAGCGTCTGACGCACCTGATATTGTCAATGTCTTGCCCAAGAACTCTATCTCGATTGGGTAATCGTCCGAAGAGTTCGCTATGTAGTTACCATTGTTTAAGGTATCGTCAAACACATAGTAGTAGCCAACTGAGCTCCTATCTATTTCGATGAAAGATTCGGATTTGAAATCCTCGTCTGTACTTGAAGCTGTCAAACCAGTCTCTAGTGCTGCTCCTGTTGTCAATGTTAGCTCATCGTGAGCGTCGTAGCTGTCTTTGTATGTTGTGCTAGATATCAGGTTGTTGATTGACACTTTACCATCAAACAAGCCTGGTATGTCATCGTCGTCCAATGTGCTACCGAAAGCGGTAGAGGCATTCAAAGCGGTGTCCAACAGAATGTCTTCTGTCTTACCACCACTCACAGACACTGTTCCGCCAGTATTAACGTCAGTGTATGATTCGGCAGCCAATCTGGATGCCAAGTCAACCGCACCAACGACATCTGCCGGGTCAGCGTCTGCACCGACAACAACATATGTATCTAGAACGCCATTGTCTGCTAGAAATCCTGGATAGTCACCTAAGTCTGCTGCTAATGCTAATGGACTTAAAGCCATTAAAGCAGTCAAAATTGCTGCAACTAATTTTCTCATTTAGTTTTCACCTAGTGTATTCCGCTTACGCGGAAAGACAGACCCTCGCAGGTCTGTTTTATAGACTAAGATTCGCTTAGGGGGGTATATAAGCTTTTCGTGAAACCGTTTCACGCCACCAAACCATATATTATAATGACAGTTATTTTGCCGTTATGAGTCTCAAAAAAATATATAATTGTTCCAAAAGGCTTTAAACTTGAGATTTTCCTTAAAAAAGGCTTTAAACTTGAGATAGGTTTTTGGCCCCTCTATACTTCATGCCCAGAAGGCCCTTCTTCAGGACCACCTTGTTCTTCCTCCCCAGCCTTATTGAGTGCACTATTCCCCTGCTCACCAGGCTGTTCACCGTCCTGCTAACCTTCGCCTTCGAGAACCCGGAGACCTTGACAAGCTTCCTCTGGTCCATCTCGCCGTTGGGCTCCTTGGAAATCAGCTCTATCACCATCCTCTCGGGCTCGGTGAGGACAGAGTAGACAGCCTCCCCAGTGCCTCCGACCTTCCTGTAGATGAAGAAGCCCAGGATCAAGACGGCTATGGAAATCGCGACTATCCAATACCCGGCTATCATGTTCACTATGTTCTCGATTGGTGTTATGAACTCGTACCTGACCCGTAATGGTATCACGTCGCCCACGGCCTTGTCCTTGACGTTCCATGTGACGGTCACCCTCCTGCCGTCGCTCCCTATCACGCCGCCAGGCGGGGAGATCGGGCGGACATTGTCGTCAGGCAGGGCAGTCCTGAAGGGCAACATCAGGTATATGTCCACGTTCTCCGTTTCCCAGAGTATAGGTATGTCCAAGTAGAAGGAGCTTATGTTCTGGTTCACCTCGGTTATCTGCTCTGTGTTGAAGGTTATGTTCATGGCGACCAGGCCGACCATGTGCTCGGAAGGCGGCCTGCAGAAGAGCAAGTTCGCAACCTTTATGTCGCAAGTACCCCCCTCGACCTTGATGTCGTATATCTCAAAGTCCAGCGGGACGTTTACCTCCTTGAGGTCCTCGGTGAACAGAAGGTGCAGCTTGACGACAGATGTCCCGTCATCCCTGAGGTCTATATCGTAGTCAATATCCTTCATGACCTGGGCCGATACCGGATTAAGCAAAAGAAGGAAAGCGAGGAAGACGGCGAAACGTTCCATGATAATTATTTGGGGAAGGTGATATAAATTAGGCGGTCACTTCATCACGGAGATCTTGAAGCCGCAGTTGGGGCACCTGTCCCCGTTGATGTTGATGTTGGTGAAGACCGACCCCACCCTCGTGATTATCTCGTTCCCGCAGTTGTAGCAGGATGTGTTCTCGTAGTCGCTGCCGAAGGCGCCCGAGACATAGACATACCTCATCCCCATCTTTGCCGACCTCGAGGCGAACTCGTCCAGCGTCTCGACTGAAGTCTCCGAATAGTCGAACTTCGGCACGGGGTGGGCTGGGAGAAGGTGGTAAGGTATGCTGGACCCCAGCTTGTTGACAATCCACTCCACCAGCTTCTGGTTCATCACGAAATCCTCACCGACCTCGGGTATTATCGTGTTCGACACCTCGGTGAAGACCCTGTGCTTTTTGAAAGCCTTCAGCGCGATGAATATCTGCTCCACGTCGGCGCCGTCGAAGTGCTTCTTGTAGAACTCGGGATCGGCGGAGGCCGTGACATGGACGTTGACCGCATCAAGGTACTTCCCTATCTTCTTCACCGCCTCTGATGTTATGTAGCCGTTGGTGACGAAGGTGGTCTTGATGTTGTACCTCTTCGCCAGCCTTGCGACGCGGTAGGCGAACTCGAAGAATATCGTGGGCTCCGAGCCCGTGAAGGTTATGAGTTTTACCCCCTTCTGGTTGGCGAGTTTTATCAGGTCCTCGGGAGTCATCTTCTCCTTCTCGGACTTGTCCGGCTTCTCGATGAAGGGGTCGTAAATGCTCTCGCCGAACGAGCTTACGTGTATGGTCTTGGACCCGGGGTAGAAGTGGAAGAAGTTGTGCTCCTCTATCTTGCTGTATCCTATGCCCGTTATCTTGCCGAAGTTCTTGGTTATGAGCGCGTTCTTCTTGTTGACTCTAACCTTGCAGTACCCGGCCTCGTCCAGGCCTATCAGACACATCCTCGCGCAGACATTGCATCGTATCTTACCCGATTCGGTGATCCACAGAAGAGCAGCCCTCATCAAAAATCTTACATATATATAGTGCTACATAATAATAAAGTTAGGCCCTGGTAGCTCATCTGGTAGAGCAATTGCCTCGTAAGTCCGGGAGAGCAATAGGTGGTGGGTTCAAGTCCCATCCAGGGCTTCCTGTTTGGCAGGAAAAAGTTTCCACGTTCGCTTGGGAGATAAGAATAAATTTTAGACATGTCTTTTATTTTTATGGAATTAAGCGGAGCCGACAGAGCAGCTATATTAGCCATTTATTACGTTGCAAAAAAAAGTTCAGATGGGATTCTTTTTTCTAAAGGCAGGAGAGCTGCTGAAGAAGTATACAAAGCTCAGGTAGGAAATTACCCAAAACGTCCTTATGTATATTTTGGTGAATTGGCAGAAATCATGCTTCATAACAGGTCGTTAATTTTGACTGGAACACCTCAAATAAGATATCAGGCAACAGACATAGACCCTATTAAATGGTTAACATAGCCCAAAAATTCCAGCTCTCAGCAACATCCCATGGGCTTCTCCTAGGTTGCCAAAATAATAATCTCTAGAACGTATTAAATTTCAGTCCCGTTTGTTGTTGCCTCACGGACTATAGTAATCTGCTTGTTCAGCCTTTCAAACTCCTCGGGAGTGTAGCAAAGGAAATCAACGGGCTTCCTAATCTTCCAATAATCGTACATCTTTGCCCCCCTTTTGAAGAAGTTCATCTCCCTGAACTTTGGGCTCACTATTACTAAGTCTATGTCGCTGTATTTGTGCATTTTTCCGGTTGCCATTGAGCCGAAAAGATACATTCTAGTTATTGGAAAGTCTTTGCTGACCGACTTCTTGAAATCCCTCAGCTTTGCGATTATAACTTTTTTTCCGTCCATTTTAGGATCTCCTCCGTATATTTCAGGAATTTCTTGGATATTTCCCTTATGTCTTCAGGCTCGTCTATATCCGGGTATCTGGAATATGTGTAAGATTGCGTTATTTCCTTACAGTAATCCAGCAAATTGCGGGGCAAGCTGTTATCCTTTCCCAGCTCTACCAGATCATGGACCTTCCTTATTGAGCCCTTCCTTTTTAACAGTAATGCCTTCAGGGCTTTTTCTACACTTTGCTGGCAAAAGAAAACTGTGCCATCGTACTTCTTGTTGTCGAAAAGGATTTTAGCCTTTTCCAAGTCATCCTTTGCCTTGTTCCACCATCTTTTTACTTCTTCCTTCATGCAGAATCTAGATTATATTTGCCTCTATGATTTTATAAATTTGAAATTTTGGGCTGCCAGTAACATCCCATTGGCTTCTATCGGCTTAAGCCACCCCTTCCTTGGTTTCCGATTTTGGCTAATGTAGCTCCTAAAAATATGGGTTCATGGACAAACTTTTTCAAACTCAGCTCAGTTGGCTAAGCAAGATATATTCCCGTTGGTAACTATGTCACATGCTCAAGAATCTGGGGTTGCGTCATTGTCTAAGGCAAAGGTTAAATACGATGTTATACATGTTATACATATGAAAAAAGACCTGCATGCTATAAGGGGTCTGGACGAGGAGATCTACATGAAATTTAAGGAGAAAGCCATAACGGAGGGGATGACTGTGGGGGAGGCCCTGAATTTGGCGATGAAGGACTGGGTAAAGGGGGGAAGCAAAAAGGAAGAGCTAAACCCCAAAAATTTGCTGAACGCAAAGCCTTTCGATTGGGGGAGCGGTACGGAAAGGACCAGCGAAGAAGTGGATAAAATTCTTTACGGTAATAAGAAATGATAATCCTAGACACAAGCTTTATAGTGGCCTATTACAACACCCGGGACGAGAACCACGAAAGGGCTGCAGAGTTGATGAAGACCCTTGTAAATGGGGAGTATGGCGACCTGCGCATAACCGATTATGTCTTTGACGAGTGCATGACTGTCATGTTGATCAGGTTAAAGAGCCTCCCAGAGACCATAAAAATAGGTGAGCTAATCAAGAAATCCATGGAAATATTCAGTGTCGGTAAGGAAATCTTTGAGGAGTCTTGGATTCTTTTTAAAAGGCAAAAGGAAACTGCGTTCAGCTTCACTGACTGCACCACCCTTGAAGTCATGAAAAAAATGGGTATGGGCAACATCGCGACCTTTGACAGGGATTTTAAAAAAGTCAAGTCAATCAATGTAATCGGTTTTTAATTTACAGAAAACCCATGCTCTTTTACCAAGCGTGCATTGTTTTAGACATTACTCTTACAATTATGGGAATTGATTTCAATTTATCTTTAGTAGGAAGGCAAGAGGATTTATATGTATTTTTCGAATCATTTTTATGGTAAAAATCAATATAATTCCTGACTCTCCTATGGGCCGTTGGTACCAATTTTTTCTCGACAACCCAAGAGAAGGCTTTACGCTAATACAATTACTAGAATTTGCTGAACAACGAAAAGAATTGGTGGGGTACCTTGCAGAAAGTTGTGCAAATCTGCTGGTGGATGGAGGATACCTGATAAAAATACCGGATAATACAACTAAGAAAACAATTAATATATACAAACTCAGCCCTAAAGACCCGGGTCCAATTCAAGAGTCAAATTCTGTAAACTATTTAGGGCTAAAACCCGATGCGTTTTAGGATGATTCGACCGACAAAATCTAAACCCTGTACTTCCACTCGTTCCCTGACTTGGTTATGTGCGGTATCCTCGGTATCAGGACGCACATGAAGGCCGCGATTATGCCGACGGCGTGGTAGCCGAACCCGAAGGCCATCCCTATCGCGCTGGAGAACCATATGCTCGCCGCGGTCGTCAGGTTCTTCACGCTGCCACCCTCCTTCATTATCAGGCCCGCCACGAGGAAGCCTATCCCCGTCACTATCTGGGCCGCTATCCTGGATGTGGAAAGGGGGTCGACTATGCGCGAAAGGAAGGTGAAGAGCATCGAGCCGCATATGACCAGTATGTGAGTGCTTATCCCGGCGTCCTTGGACCTCGACTCCCTCTCGGCCCCTATCAGGAACCCGGCCATCATGCTCAGGGCCAGATCTAGCGCGAACATGCCCTCTGTCGTCGAGAAGAATGCGTCTAACATACCTGGAATATATTTGGGTTCCCTATTTAAAATGGTTCCTCAGATCCCGGGACGCTCCGGCCAGTCTACCATAACCCCCTATGGAAAACCCTTATAAGCGTTGGAAACCACATAATCTGCTTATGAGGGTCATCCTTGACACGAACTTCCTGACGCTGCCCGCCCAGTTCAAGGTGGATATATTCGGCGAGATCGGGATGCTGCTGGAGGGCGGCTACCAATTATATATAATGGAGGGCACGGTTGCGGAGCTGGAGAGGCTGGCCGGGAGCCAAAAGGAGGACGCCAAGGCGGCCAAGATCGCGCTGAGGATGCTGGAGACCAGAGGAGTGAAGGTTCTGCCCTCGAAAGAAAGCTATGTGGATGATGCTATCCTGGAGGCCGCAGACGGGGAAACGATAGTGGCGACGAACGACAGGAAACTTATAAAAAAACTAAAAGATAAAAGTATAAAAGTAATATTTTTAAGGGGTAAAAACCGATTGAGCATGGGGTGAAGATGTTGATAGGGGGTTTGGTAATCACTTTATTTTCGGCCCTTGTGGCCTTGGCGTACGCGTTCTACCTGAGGAGAAAGATAAACAGGTATGAGATCGGCACCAAGAAGATGCATGAGATCTATGATGCGATAAGGGAAGGGTCCAAGGCCTACCTGAAAAGGCAGTACAGGACCATCACCTACATTTCCGTGTTCCTCGCCATTCTGCTCTATTTCGCCTTCGACTTCACCGGGAGCAAGTTCCCGTACACTTCTCTGGCCTTCATCCTCGGCGCGGCCTGCTGGCTGGTCGCCGGGTACGTCGGGATGGATGTCGCCACAAAGGCCAATGCAAGGACAGCCTACGCCGGCCTGAAGGGAATCAACGAGTCTGTACAAATCGCGTTCAAGGGAGGCATGGTCATGGGCCTCTTCAACGTGGGGATGAGCCTGCTCGGAGTGTCTTTGCTGTTCCATTTCTATGGCTATGACCCGAAGATGATAATCGGGTTCGGTTTCGGAGCCAGCCTGTCTGCCCTGTTCGCGCAACTCGGCGGGGGT
>MFRS01000009.1:14876-15085 GCA_001784635.1 Candidatus Micrarchaeota archaeon RBG_16_49_10 | reverse complement strand
GGAGATTAAAAGTGTGACTAAGGAAAGGGATTCTATTGCGGTACCCGGCCTCCACCCATTTCGCTCACTGAAAAGATTTCGGAAGTGAGGTATTTAAATCCGACTGAGGAGTAAACTTCAAAAAATCAATTTAACTTTTGAAGGCTCTTTATAGATTGTGGAACTCATAGATGCGGTGGACAAGAACGACCAAGTCCTAGGGAAAAAGA
>MFRS01000009.1:12034-14785 GCA_001784635.1 Candidatus Micrarchaeota archaeon RBG_16_49_10 | reverse complement strand
AGAGGGCAAAGACCAAGAAGGAGTATCCAAGCTTCTGGGACATAACTTTCGGCGGCCATGTCAGACACAAGGAAACCTATGACGAAGCTGCAAGGAGGGAACTGGAAGAGGAGCTTGGGTTGAAGGGTGTGAACTTGGTAAAGTTGGGGAAGTGGAGGAGCGACGAGAAGAATGTAATCATGCAGGATTTCTTTATGGTATATGAAGGCGGGGTTCCTGATTTGAGGCTCAACAAGGCGGAGGTAGCGAGGCTGAAGTTCATCGGCATGCCTGAACTGGAGAAGGTCTACGAGGGCGGGAAACCAAAGCTAAAGTTTGTGCACTTCGGTGGGTTCTGGTTCAAGCAGAGGGCCGAAGCAGTAAAATTCGTCATTAAGGGTCGTACTTGAATTTTGGCTTCGTTTTTTGGGTTAGTCTGCCTATCCTATCCCTGACTCCCAGACGGAACAATATTAGGAAGATTGAAATGACTGCTAAGATGAGTAATGCGAAAAAAATCTTTCGCTTCACGGGGCTGGCAGTTTCGAAAATCGTCGCTCTCTTGTCATCGCACCTGCAGTCCGCATAGCAACTGGTGCAGTTCTCGTTTGGCTGGCATGCCTGGTCTCCGCAATAAGCCCCAGCTACGGTTGTGGTTTCAGGTATGGTAGTGCTGGACGTGGAGGTGGTCTGGGGTACGGTCGATGTGGATGTGGTGGTGTTGGAAGATGACGTGGCCCCCGAATCGCCTGAAGAGGGTGCTGTGGTCGTCGATATGGTGGTCGTTGTCGCCGCCTGGATGGTTTCCACCAGCGCAAAAGCCGAATACCCTTCTGTCACTATGGAGACATTCCCGTCACCAATGGTTGCATTGAAGGCCGAGTCCGCCGTGTCGTTGGTCCAGGAACCCTGACATGTCCCGTTCCAGTCCGAGCACTTGTACATAAGAAGGTTGCTCGCGTTGTTTACCAGCGACTGGTTGAATGCGAAGGTCATGTTCGACAGCGAGAAATCCAGCCCTGTAAGGTTGACTGCGAAGCCTTTTACCAAAGTTGTCTGGCTGGCCACCTGCCCTGAGACGTTGCTTATCGAAAGGGTTGAGTCCGTGGAGCCGGAGATGTTCGCGCTGTAAAAGTGCAGGGTCAATTCAGATGTGTTGGCTTCCATATCCCACAGGCTTTCCGGAACTATGAAATAGAATGTGCTGTTAGTGGCTGAATCCCTTTGGTTCTCTGTCCCCTCGTAGAGCAAGAAGAAGGATATGTTCTCGCTGGCGCTCATGCTGAAGTTGGCGGGAAGCTTGACGTCGAACTGCAGGGATGCATTGGCCTCGTTTCCTTCAGTGTCATTGGCCAATATCGTCACGTTGTATCTCCCATATTGTCCGGTCTGGTTGAACTCGAAGTAGTATCTCGAGCCGTTCACCATCTGCGCGGTGACTTCGCTCGAGTTGGGGAAGGTTATTGATACCAAAGTCTCGTTGAGGTTCTCATCATCTATTATCGCGGTGACGTTCACGGTTTCGTTCGGTAGAATCACAGGCCTGTCTACGGATTGTTCGGAAATCCCTGGCCTGGCGATGTAGGTTAGGGTCACGGATGAGGAGTTGACGTTGTCGTACGAGTCGTTTGTGGAAAGAGTGAAGGTGTAGGTGCCCTCGGAGGAAATGTTGAAGGTCCCGTTGCCAGTTATGGTTTCTGGAGTGCCGTTGAAGTCGTACCATATGGTCTGGTTTGTCCCGTCCGTGGAGAAGTTGATGTGTATGCTGACGTTGTATCTGTAAGTCCTGTTCTGCGGGGATTCCATAACCAAGGAGGGCGGCGTCAAGTCGTCGAATATTTCCATATTGCTCGCGAGCTCGAAGGGCTGGTTTGTGGAATTGGCGGCAAGGACATAGACCGTCCAGTAGCCTGATGCAGGATTTGAAACTATAACCCCTTCCACATTATCGCTCCCACTCGAAGGGTTTGTGAAGTTCGTGCTCAAGTTGCCGACCACCAAATTGAGGTCGTTGCTGTCAGTTATGCCTTCGTCCCAAACGAGGGTCACTCTAGTTTCACCGCTCACGTTTATCCTGTACACCCTGCTTTCGCCTGTGGAGACGGTGCCGTTCCTGGTGTAGTTTATTACCCTCAGGCTCTCCTCTATATCTAGCCTACCCGAACCGTAGACATCATTCCTTTGCGAATACCCTGCGCCTCTCATTCCCGTGGTGTTTGCGGAGGACAGCAATATAGATTTAACCCTGGCAGGGGAAGGGAAGTAACCGAAAGTTTCATTGTATTTCTGGGCTATCAGAGCGGAAGCGCCGACCACGAACGGCGTGGACTGTGATGTGCCACTCGCGGTCTGGTAGGAATCGAGCCCGTCGCTAGTCGAGTTCACCGAAACCCCCGTGGCAGTCAAATCGGGTTTTGTTCGGCTGTCGCCGTCTGTCGGACCCCGGGAGGATGATGATGAGATTACGTCATTGTCGTTGGTGTTCCCCACCGATATGGCACCCCTTGCGCAGGAAGGCCATGATATGCTTTCGTTCCCGCTCTCCTGGCAGCTCGAGGTTGGGTTTGGCCCGCAGTTGCCAACGGCCACAGTCACTATAGTGCCATTCCTTACTGCATTCTCCACCATCCTGGAGCTCACCGAGTCGTAGCATGTGTCATAGCAGTCGTCCGGATTGCTCGAGTTTATGCAACCTCCCATGCTCACGGAAATGACGTTCGCCCCGTTCAGGAAGGCCCACTCGATTCCCTTGGCGACGTCGATGTCATAACC
>MFRS01000009.1:10863-11991 GCA_001784635.1 Candidatus Micrarchaeota archaeon RBG_16_49_10 | reverse complement strand
AAACTCCCCAGCAGCTATACCAGCCACATTGGTGCCATGACCATTGTCGTCAGTTGCGTTGCCGCTCTCCTCACCGCCGCCAGGGCAGCAGCCACCGGATAAGTCGAAGCAGAAGCACTTTTGAAAAGGCGAAAGCCTGTTGGGCCCTATAAATTCCGAGTGGTTGTAAACTCCCGTGTCCACCACCGAGATGTTTATGCCGGTGCCGTTGTACTGCGAAGCTACTGAAGGCGTGAACTTGACGACGGGCAAAGCACTCTCCCTCGCGCTACTGGCTTTCCTGTCGGCCATTATCCTTTCGACACTAGGATTTTTCTCAAGCCTCTCTATCTGCCACCTGTTCAGCTCAGCAACTACTATTGGCGAACTGTCGAAGCGGTGAATTATTTCCTCCTCAGACAAATCAATCTGGGAGCCTTCCTTGAGGAATATTATGACGCGGGATTTTGTGAAAGGATTTGCCATCGCCTCCAACTTCCTATCAATCTTGTCTTCTTGGATTTCAGAAATGGTTGTTTGAATAATGAACAGGAGTGAGAATAAAATGAGCAGTGTTGTTTTAGGTCTCATCCAAGATAATTAGAGTTTTCAAGGTTAAATTTTGAGTGGCTAACCTAAAACCATTTCTTGTATTCCTTCTGGCTTTTGACCATCGGAAATTCCTTGTTCAACCTATTTACATCGTCCTTCGCAAGCTTCCAGCCTAATGCGCCCAAGTCCTCTTTTATGTGGCTGATGTCCGAAGCCTTCGTGATGGTGACGACACCTTTCTTTGAAACCAGCCAGTTCAATGCAACCTGAGCCTGCGTCCTTCCGCACTTTTCCGAAATCTCGTCCAAAAGCTTGATTCCTGGTTTTGCCAAATGCCCTTTTGCGAGGGGCCTCCATGCGATGAAAACGATGCCATTATTCTGGCAGTATGGGAGAATCTCCGATTCCATGCTCCCCATATATTTGCCCTGGTCTCTGACGAGCAGGTTGTACTCGACCTGGTTTGCGACTATACTGTTCTTTGCACTGCTTTGCGCTTCTTTCAACTCCGCGACAGAGAAGTTGCTCACGCCGATTAGTCTCACCAGCCCTTGCTTGACCAAATAATCCATCGCCTTCATCGTCTCCTTTATCGGT